>WLMU01000072.1 GCA_009700115.1 Actinomycetota bacterium | reverse complement strand
GAGCACACCCAAGACGAGACAGAATGGCGTCGACTGGGCAAAGACATTCGCTCAATGATCGGTCGCGATGTCGACATCGTGTTTGAACACCCAGGTCGCCAAACCTTTGGCGCCTCAGTGTTCGTTGCTGCTCGCGGCGGAACCATCGTCACGTGTGCTGCAACCAGTGGCTTCATGATCGAATACGACAACCGTCATCTCTGGATGAAGTTAAAGAACATCATCAGTTCGCATTTCGCGAACTACGCCGAAGCATGGGCTGCGAACCAGCTCATTTGCGAAGGAAAGATTCAACCCATCCTTTCGGCTGTTTATCCGCTCGAACAGACCGGTGAAGCGGCCTACCAAGTCCATAAGAATCTGCATGAAGGCAAGATCGGCGTGTTGTGCCTTGCGCCATCAGAAGGCCTTGGCATTGACGACCCCGAGTTCCGCGCCAAGGTCGGCGAGGACCGCATCACGGCGTTCCGTCGTCACGGCGCATAACGAACAACACGACCAATGGCCATCACCGCACGCCGTCCCGGCGAAGAAGAATCAGGAGTTCAAATGAGCGAAGCTGCAGCGAACCAGAAGCCGCTACTAACCGAGATCGATCACATCGCTATCGCTGTCCCCGATCTCGGCGCAGCAATCGATTACTACCGCGAAACATTCGGTGCCGTTGTCGACCATCGCGAAGTTGTCGAAAGCGATGGCGTTGAAGAAGCGCTTCTCAAGGTCGCCGAAAGCTACGTACAACTTCTCACGCCCACTCGCGAAGATTCAACCGTCGCGAAGTGGCTCAACACTCGCGGTGGCCCGGGCATTCATCATGTCGGTTATCGCGTAGCGAATTGCGCCGAAGCGCTCAATGCCGTCAAAGCGCAGGGCTTCCGAGTTCTCGACGACACTCCTCGCCCTGGATCACGCGGAACAACTGTTGCGTTTATCCACCCCAAGGATGCGCTCGGCACACTGATCGAACTCGTTCAGGAGTAACCCTCAGCAGTTCGTGGCGCGACGTTAAGAGCCGAAACACCGCTACGGTGCCGCCTATGAGTGGCGTGAATTACACGGTGACTGAACTGATGACTGCGACTGCCGACGCCATCAAGGCGAGGCTAGGTGGAGCAGTTTGGGTCGATGGCGAAATCTCTGGCGCTCGTGAATCCCGCGGCCACTTTTACTTCGATCTCGTAGACCGCGATGAGAAGGGGGCGGTCACCGCCAAAGTGCCCGTTGCGCTTTGGAGTCGCGCCCGCCCAAAGGTTGAACAAAAGCTTCAGAGCGCCGGAACCGTTCGCCTGGAAGAAGGCGTCAAGGTTCGCATCCGTGGCCCACTTGAATTGTGGTTAGCCGGTGGTCGTCTTCAGCTGTCAATGCAAGATATCGATCCTGCCTTCACACTCGAAGCGCTCGAGTCTGAGCGCGAGCGCGTGCTCGCAGTGCTGCGCGCCGAGAACCTCATCGACCGCAATCGTTCTCTTGCCCTCATACCAATGCCATTGCACATCGCCCTCATCACTGCCGATGAAAGCGCCGCCCAGGCAGACTTCATGCATTCACTCATCGAGAGCCGTCTCCCTTGGAGAGTTGAGTTCATCGATTCAAAAGTTCAAGGTGCTGGCGCCGAACGCACGATCGCTGCTGCCCTTCGGACTGCCCAGAGCAACAAGGTTGACGTCATCGCTCTCGTTCGCGGCGGTGGTTCTCGCCTCGATCTTGCGATTTTCGATCACGAGGTTGTTGCGCGTGCAATCGCAACCTCCTCGATCCCCGTCTTCACTGGCATCGGACATGAAATCGATACAAGCGTTGCCGATGTCGTGGCCCACTGCGCGAGCAAGACCCCAACCGCATGTGCGGAAGCTCTCGTCGACATTGCTCTGGAAGTTGTCACTCGGGGAGAAACCGCTTGGAGCGACATCGCTGAAATTGTTTCAACAACACTTGACGTTGAACGCGAACGGCTCGCTCGCTCTGCCCGCCACGCCGCCCTCGGGGCTCGAACCCGACTCACTGTGGAGCGCCATCGGCTCTCAACGACGACCTCTCGCCTCAATCGATCACTCGAGACCACGATGAAATCCGAAAAGCAGAGCCTCGACCTCTTTGCCGCACGCCTCAGCGCCGTCGATCCAGTCCGGACTCTGGCGCGCGGCTGGTCGATTACTCGCACCGACAGAGGTACCGTCGTTCGCCGAAGCGCCGATGTGTCTCCAGGTGACACCCTTGTCACAACCGTTTCCGACGGCACCATCACCAGCACCGCAACCGCAACCGCAACTGATTGAGAGATCCAATGGCCGCGAAGAAAGACTCTGCTGAATCACTTGGCTACGCCGAGGCCGTCACTGAGCTAGAAGCCATACTCAACGAACTCGAAGCCGACGACGTCGACGTCGATCGACTCGCCGAACAGGTTCGTCGCGCTGCTGACCTCATTGAACTGTGCCGCGGTCGCCTCGAAAACGCCCAAGTTGAGGTAACTCGCATCGTCGCTGATCTCGATGCACTCGACGCTGACGTCGACGACGAGTGAACAGTTCGACTCCCACCGCAGTCCCCGCGGCACTCACAACGGTGGCCGCTCCCGTTGAAGCTCGTCTTCGTTCGATCCTCGAGGTCGAACGTGCTCGATGGGTCGCTGTCGATGCAGATCTTGCGGCGCCGCTCGACGTACTAACTCGATTCGTACTCGATGGCGGAAAGCGTTTACGGCCTGCGTTCTGCCATTGGGCATTCGTCGGTGCCGGCGGCGCACCTGGCCACAGCGGTGTCATCGATGCGGGCGCAGCCTTTGAGATGCTGCATGCCTTTGCGCTTATTCATGACGATGTCATGGATGGATCCTCGACTCGACGAGGCGAGTCAACCGTTCACGTCTCGTTCGATGCAGATCATCAAGAAAGCGACTGGAGCGGCGAGGCCCGCCGATTCGGTGAAGGCATCGCCATCCTTGTTGGTGACCTCGCCGAGGTCTACGCCGACCGGCTCATGTCCAACGCGCCAACCGCAGCGTTCGAGGTTTGGAACGAATTGAAGATTGAACTGAATATCGGCCAGTTCCTCGACGTCCTTGGTGCCGCCAGAGGTGGCGTTGATCTGCAGACAGCGCGGCGAATTGTCCGCTACAAATCCGGCAAGTACACGATTGAACGACCGTTGCATGTCGGCGCAGCACTAGCCGGTCGACTCGATGAACTTGAGGAACCACTCTCTCGTTACGGTGAACCACTGGGTGAAGCCTTCCAATTGCGCGATGACATCCTCGGAACATTCGGAGACAGCGCCCGAACGGGTAAACCCGTAGGTGACGACCTACGAGAAGGAAAGCCAACGCCTCTTTTGGCTATCGCTCTTGAGCGCGCCACGACCACGCAACTCCGAACTCTCGAACGAATTGGTTGCCTCGACCTAAGTCTCGATGAAATCCTCGAGATTCAGTCCGTCTTTACCGACACCGGGGCATTAGCGGATATCGAATTGAGTATCAGTCAACTCACGGTTCAAGCAATCAACACTCTTGAAATGATCGACATCACCATCGAGGCACTCCAAGCGCTCGAAGCACTCGCTATTTATGTCGGAACTCGCGACCTGTAACGAATTCGATCGTCAGGCGAAAGATTCGATTGCCTGTTCCAGTGGAAGTTCAATCACACCGATGTCAGCAGCAACAGCGGCCAACCACTCGGGCCGAATACGTGCACTCACCACGATTGGGTTTTCAATTTCAGAGTCCTCGAGCACAAATCGCACGTAATCGAGCGCGTAATCGGGCGGCCGGGGATCACGGCTGAGTTCGAGGAGCGCATACGGATCAGGTTTCGTCGTTCCTGAAGCCGGAAGAACATTCACGTACGGAGTTGGCGGCTGTGAACCTCCACCAACGGCGCCGCTTCCATCAAAGAGGATGACTCCGTGGACGAGCGATGTACGCGCTCCTGCGATTAGGAGCCCAACCCACGCGCCAAATCCTCGGCCCACGATGGTGACGGGGCCGAGTTGAGCGAGCACCGCGTCGACATCGGACATCAATCCTTCGGGGGTGTACCCACCGCTTACGGGAACATCCGAGTCGCCATGTCCGGTGAAATCAAGCGCAAGCACCGGGCCATTCCACGCTGATGTCCACGCTGGACGAGACATCGGCGACTGCTCACCGAGGCCATGGAGCAAGAGCAATGGATGCCCTTCACCTTCGGCCAGCGTGTGCAGCGCGAGACGAAGCGAACCGTTAAGCAAAAACTCCGTTGAGCGCGTCATCGGAGTGGCTCCAGAAATTCGAGAACAAGATCGGCGATGACTCGCGTTTGTTCGATGTGCAAGAAATGTCCGATGTCGTCGTAGTACTCGAGTCGCCCCCCAGGAGGAAGGAACGGTTCGATATCACTGTGGCGACTCTTCCAACCCATCGGGTCGTCTTGTACGCCTGAAAGAACACCAAGGAATGGCATTTCCAAAGCAGCGAGGTGATCGAGCGACCATCCGGGACGCCACGGGCCAAACCCGCCGAGATGCAGCACCGGATCGATCTTCCAACGCCAACCCTCATCATCGTGACGGGCGCCAACGGTGACGAGGTACTCAAGCCATTCGCGAGACAACCGCGGATTCATTGGTTGACGCCGTTCGGCCAATCCTTCGATCGTGTCTGGCCGTCGCGAAAGTTCATTCCTGCGTCGACGACGGTCAAGGCCAGATGCCAAATCTGCACGGCGCATACGACGCCGCTCGCGATCATTTACATCGGGCGACGAAAACTGCGATGGAAGTCCGTCGAGATTCACAAACGCTTTCGCCAACGATGGACGACCATCCAAAAGATCAAGGAGTTGACCACCGCCCTTGGAATGGCCGAGCAACACAATGGGTTCGCTTGAGATCGACTGGATCGCCGCAAGGTGATCACGAACATCAGCGGACCATCCATACATATGCGCATGATCAGAATCGCCATGGCCGCGTGCGTCCCACGCGACTACTCGCCATCCGGCTTCAGCGATCATCGGAGCAAAGACATCGAATGTTCGAGAAAAGTCGAATCCACCATGCACCATCGCGAGAACAGGAGCTTCGGGATCGCCCCATTCATTCAGCGCCAGGCGAAGCCCACTGCTATCGATGGAACCGGTGCGGTCAGGCGCCTTCGCTCCCGAAAACTCACGCGTCTGATCAGCACTTGCCACGTCGGCGAGCCTACGTCCCCCGCACCCATCGCTTGTATTCGCAATCCCCGTAGACTTCATCTCCCATGCATCCGAAACAGATCGACGTGCACGACACCGCCGACGAGCGTCTCCGTCGAGACGGACAGCGCTACACCGCGAATCGGCGCGTGCTCATCGATGCGCTCAGTACCGCCGATCGCCCTGTCACGGTGCTCGAACTCATCGAAGTCGCCCCCGGCATGGCACAGAGTTCTGCGTACCGAAATCTTTCGGTCCTCGAGGATGCCGGAGTCGTGAGACGGCTGGTTACAGCCGACGACACCTCTCGCTACGAACTCGCCGAGGACCTCACCGGTCATCACCACCATCTCATCTGCGAAAGTTGCGGTTCCGTCATCGACATCGATGTTCCAGCCGACCTCGAAGAAGGCGTCACGTCGTTCTCCTCCGCTGTGGCGCAAAGTCACGGATTCCGCATCGAACATCACCGCCTCGACCTCATTGGCGTTTGTCCCTCCTGTTCGACCTCGGCCCACTGACCGCTACCCTCCGACCAATGCCAACTCCGTCTACCGAGGCCTCGCGCCGCCGCACGTTCGCCATCATCAGCCACCCTGATGCGGGCAAAACGACGTTGACGGAGAAGTTCCTTCTCTACGGCGGAGCACTCAGCAGCGAAGCCGGCGCCGTAAAAGCTCGGTCGGGTCGACGTTCGGCAACCTCCGATTGGATGGCGCTCGAGCAGCAACGCGGGATTTCCATCACGTCGACGGTGTTGCAATTTCCCTATCGAGATTGCGTCATCAATCTGCTCGATACCCCTGGCCATCGCGACTTCTCCGAAGATACCTACCGCGTACTTGCTGCCGCCGATGCTGCAGTGATGGTGCTTGACGCCGCAAAAGGCATCGAGCCACAAACCCTCAAATTGTTCGATGTCTGTCGTCAGCGCGACTTGCCGCTACTCACGTTCATTAACAAGTGGGATCGTCCCGGCCTTGACCCGCTTGAGCTCATCGACCAAATCGAAAAACAAATCGGTCTCGTTGTTACACCGGTGACTTGGCCAGTCGGTATCGCCGGAGATTTCCGGGGAGTCATCGATCGCCGAGACGGACTCTTCACGCGGTTTACTCGCGTTGCGCGCGGAGCAACCGAAGCTCCTGAAGAGGTCGTCGATCCAGCACAGGCTGCAATCGACGAAGGCGATGCGTGGCAAGCGGCGCTCGATGGAATCACATTGCTCGATGAAGTTGGCGCAGACCTCGACGTTGAACTCTTTGTTGGTGCGCAATCTACGCCGACGTTTTTTGGGTCTGCGCTTACAAACTTCGGTGTTCGCAAACTTCTCGATGCGATCATTGACCTCGTTCCCTCTCCGAGTTCTCGCCCGGACGCCCAGGGCGCAATCCGCGAACTCGACGACCCGTTCTCGGGTTTCGTCTTCAAGGTTCAAGCGAACATGGATCCATCGCATCGCGACCGCATCGCCTTCATGCGCGTCTGTTCTGGAAAATTTGAGCGCGGCATGGTGATCACGCACGGAAGCACTGGAAAACCATTCGCAACAAAATACGCACATCAGGTGTTTGGTTCAGAACGAGAAACCATTGATGAGGCCTTCCCCGGCGACGTTGTTGGTCTCGTGAACGCAACCGATGTGCGAGTAGGCGACACTTTATGGCTCGACAAACCAGTCGAGTTTCCCGCCATCCCAAGTTTTGCTCCCGAGTACTTTTCTGTTGCTCGAGTCAAGGACACTGGTCGCTACAAGCAGTTCCGCCGAGGCATCGCGCAACTCGATGAAGAAGGTGTTGTACAGGTTCTTCGAGATGTCGATCAAGGCGACTCTGCACCTGTACTCGCCGCAGTCGGCCCGATGCAGTTCGATGTCGCTGTCTATCGACTGGAAAACGAATTCGGCGCCCCTGTCGAGCTTTCGCCCACCAATTACAAGGTGGCCCGCCGAACCGATCGTGAAAGCGGTTCGAAATTGCAGGGAATGCGAGGTGTCCGGATCCTCGAGAAAGCCGACGGTACGCTCATGGCGCTGTTCGAAAGCCAGTTCTGGCTCGAGCGCCTCGAGGCCGACAACCCCGAACTCGTGCTCGAACGACTGGTAGCCGAAGGCAGCGCCGGCTGATCAGCTGACGTTCACCCATGATCTGAATCGGGTCTCGCCATGAAGCACGCCAAGCCGGTCCCCAAGACTCCATGGAGAGTTTTCGCTCTTGCAGTCGCCGCAGTGGCAGTGATCGTCCTTGGACTCGTCGTGGTCACGAGGGGATCTGATTCGAAGTCAAACAAAGCAGACAGCGCATCCTCCGAATCGCCAGACACGACAGCGAAGGGAACGACAACCACCACGCGGCCGCCGTACAACGGATGGGTCGATCCGCTTTCGTCACAAGAAGCACCCAACACCAAGACCGTTGGTTACCTCACGTTCCGAGGTAACCCGACACGCAGTTGGTATGGCGTTGGACCAATCCCCAGCAACCCTCATGTCATCTGGTCGTATCCGAAGAGCGGCGGCATGTGCGGAGTTTCCACCGATGGAGCCACTACTTCCACCTGGTGCGGTGATGGATGGACGGGCAATCCAAACGTCTACGAACGTGATGGGAAAACCATCGTTTCATTTGGCGGTTACGACTACAGCCTCCACTGGGTCGATGCAGCAACTGGCGACAACATTATTGAGCCGTTTAAAACCGGTGACCTCGCCAAAGGATCGATGACCACTGACCCCGATGGTTTCCCGCTTTCTTACAAAGGATCGCGAGATAACAACTTCTACATCGTTGCCACTGACCGCGGCCCGAAGGCCGAAGTTCTTTGGAAATTGAATGCCAAAGATTTCGGAGTCCAACAGGTTTGGAACGATGACTGGGATGGTTCAGCTCTCATCATTGATGACTACATGTTTGAAGGTGGCGAAAACTCCAACTTCTACATCGTAAAACTCAATCGCCATTACGACGCCGCCGGAAAAGTACAGATCGATCCGCAGGTTGTCTTCCGCTCTCCCGGCTGGGATCAAGAACTTTGGAGTCTGATTAGTGACCATCAGTTCTCTATCGAAAACTCCGTCGCAATCTCGGGCAACACCCTTTACTTCGCGAATTCTGCTGGTCTGGTGCAAGGCTGGGACATCTCAGGAATTAAGCAAAATCAACCCGCAACTCGCGTTTTCCGCTTTTGGACCGGCGACGATACCGACGCCACGATCACCATCGACAAACAAGGGATGCTCTACGTCGGTTCCGAATGGGAACGTCATAACGACCGTTCGAAGCAGGTTGGACAGATGATGAAGCTCGATCCATCGAAACCCGACAACCCGTTGGTGTGGTCTCTGAAAGATCAAGTTGGCGGAAAAGCAGGTGTTTGGGCGACTCCCGCACTCGGCGATGGAGTTGTGTACTTCGCCACCAACGGCGGACGCGTCATCGCTGCCGACATGGCAACCGGTGCTGTCGTTTGGGAAAAGAGTCTTGGCTCACAAACCTGGCAATCCCCAGTTGTCGTTGACAAGACACTCATCGAAGGTGACTGCCAAGGGAATCTCAACGCCTACGACGTCTCGAACCCACGTGTAGATCCACCGCTGAAGTGGACGTTAAAACTCAGCGGCTGCATCGAAGCAACACCTGCCGTTTACAAGGGCCGAATCTACGTCGCAGCCCGCGGTGGTCAGTTGTACGCGATCGGCGACCAGTAAGTCACCAATCGAAACAGCTACCAATCGATGGCATCGCACCCAGTGTGCGATGCAGGTTCGACCTGCAAAGTCGAATGATCAATGTGAAAGTTCACTCGTAACACTTCACGTGCTTGATCTAAGACGCCATGAACTTCGGATTCATCGGCAACCACAAGATGAGCCGTAGCCATGTCCATCTCCGACGTAAGCGTCCAGACGTGCAAGTCATGAACGCTTAGCACTCCGTCGACCGCTGCGAGATCGGCCCGAACTTCTTCGACATCAAGGTGGGGAGGAGCTGCTTCAACAAGAACTCGTAGCGCCTGCGCGCCCAACTTCCATGTTCTCGGAAAAATAAACAGTCCAATACCAGCACCGATAACAGGATCGACCCATTCCCAGTTCGTCACCGCAATGACGATCGCAGCAATTATCACCCCAACGCTTGTGAGGAGATCAGCCAGCACTTCAAGATAGGCACCTCGCACATTCAGACTTTCGTTTGCTCCTTTCCGGAGCAGAAGGAAGCACACCACGTTGGCAATGGCTCCAGCAATAGCGATGACCAACATCTCGCCGCTGTGCACCGACTCGGGATGTCTGAGACGGTCAATCGCTTCCCACAACACATAAAGACCAACGGCAAACAACAAGACCGCATTGGCAAGCG
>WLMU01000071.1 GCA_009700115.1 Actinomycetota bacterium | reverse complement strand
TACATCGAAGAGATCAATCGAGTTCCGGAAGAAACCCTCAACGTCATCATCACGGCGATGAGCGAACGCGAGCTTCATATTCCCCGCCTTGGCCGCGTCGCTGCCGAATCGGGTTTCCGGGTTGTGGCCGCCATGAATCCGTTCGATGCAGTCGGCACTGCCCGAATCTCTTCTGCTGTCTATGACCGCGTGTCTCGAGTGTCGATGGGTTACCAGTCGCTTGAAGAAGAAACCGAAATCGTTGGCCGTGAGGCGAAGGGTGCGGGTGCCGGACCACTCGGCAACCGTGCGGTTCGCGTCGTGCGGGCAACACGAAACCACTCTGATGTTCGTGTCGGCTCTTCGGTTCGCGGAGCTATCGATCTTTCGCTCATCGCCGAACAACTCGCCAACCTTCGCGAGCAATCGGTCACCGACGAAGAACTTGGACTCGATGCTGCGCTCGCAGCGCTTTCCGGCCGTATTCGCGTTCGAGAAGGTTCGGGCCGCACACCCGAAGCAATCGTGCGCGATCTCTGGGCCGCGAATCCGCTCGAACTCGAAGAACCGTCACCCGGGAGTGATCCGGGAAAAGCCTGAGCCCGTCGCCCGATAACGGCGGCGGGGGCAGCCGACCCCCTCAAGCTCCTGACGATGAACGCGTGCTTGAAGGCGAAGAGGCCGAACAAGCATTGGCCGAGGCTGGTCGTCAATCGACCTCTCGTCGGCAGATGGAACAACACGAATCGTTTCAAGAGATTTCTCCTGAAGTCGGCATTCTCGATGAAGAAGCGTTTGCCGATGCACTGCGCGACGACCCCGACGAGACCCTGACGCTGCTCGCTGAACTCGTTGGTGCGACCGATGAGAAGTTGCGTGAATTAGCGCGTTCGCTCGCCGGACGCGTGGTTGTCGATGTCGTTCGCACTGGCGCACCGAGACGCCGAGGAATCGGTCGCTTGCGTCATCGACGCGCTGACCACGGCGGCGAACTTGATGTCGACCGGAGCCTTGAAACAATCGCTGCATCACGAGCACGAGGCGATGCTCCTTCGCTCGAAGATCTCACCGCTCGTGACTGGTCGAAACCCAATCTCGCGCTCTGTCTTCTCATTGACCGCAGCGGTTCAATGGGCGGCGAGCGTTTAGCGACCGCAGCCGTCGCTGCTGCGGCATCGCTGTGGCGGGCACCAATCGATACGAGTGTGATCGCATTTTCCGACGATGCCATCGTGATTGCCTCTCAAGGTTCGGGTCGCGATGCCGAGGATGTCGTCAACCAGATATTCCGTCTTCGCGGCCATGGAACGACTGACCTGGCGTTCGCGTTTCGCACCGCAGCAGCACAACTGGCACGTTCATCAGCCACTCGAAAGATCACCCTGTTGCTTTCCGATGGCCGCGCTACTGCTGGCGACGACCCCACCATCGCGGCCACGGACCTCGACGAACTCATCGTGTTGGCACCAGCCGACGATGCCGACAATGCACAGTCCCTCGCCGACTCGGTAGGTGGCCGCTGCGTCTTGGTCTCAGGGCCGGCGCATATCCCCGAGGCATTGGCCGACGCTCTGCAGTCCTAAACGTGTGCGCCTCGGCCTATCGGTGCGACGATGGTGCCAATGACTTCCGATCACATCCTCGGCGATCTCACATGGACAGATGTTCGCGACAGTTCGCGCATTGTCCTGATCCCCGTCGGAAGCCTTGAACAACACGGCCCACATCTGCCGCTCGATACCGACACTCGGATTGCAACCTCGATTGCCGAGCATGTGTGCGAACTGCGCGAGGACCTCGTTCTTGGTCCAGCCCTCACCGTCGGCGCTTCTGGTGAGCACGCTGGTTTCGAAGGAACGTTGTCGATCGGCACCGACGCCCTAACCACCGTTCTTGTTGAATTGGCGCGCTCGGCCGATGCGTTCCGCGGCGTTGTGTTCGTCAACGGCCACGGCGGCAATCGCGATGCGCTCTTGGCCGCTAGAGCGATCCTTCACCATGAAGGACGAACTGTTGTCGCTTGGTCGCCATCGATTCCTGGCGGCGATGCCCATGCCGGTCACACCGAAACCTCAATCCTGCTTGCCATAGACCCTGACTGCGTGCGCGTCGATGCCATCGAAGCTGGGGCCACGGCTCCGCTCAGCGAGTTACTCGGGGACCTTCAGGCCGGAGGCGTGAAGTCACGCAGCGCCAATGGCATTCTTGGCGATCCCACAACAGCCAATGCCGAACATGGCAACGGAATCGTCATCACGCTTGTTGCTGATCTGGCACGAACGATCGACAAAGTGTTCGCCGAATGACGGTGTCCGAGCTCACCGGTTTGCATGTCGTCGCAGATCCGTCGCTTCAGCAACGAGAACGCGGAACAGTTCTAATTGGTGGCTCTCCACTTCGCATTGTCCGCATTAGTGAAAAAGGCGCCGACCTCGTCGACGCACTTTTAGATGGTGCTCCTGTTCCGCCGGGCAAGGGTGCAACCTCATTAGTTCGCCGACTCCTTGATGGCGGACTACTGCAGCCAATACCTCAATCGACACCGTTCACGACCGCCGATGTCACGGTTGTCATTCCCGTTCGCGGTTCACTTGAGCCCGAGCTGTTGGATGGCATCGGGGACGTCGCACTCATCATCGTGGTTGATGATGAAAGTTCCGAACCGATCACGGTGCCAAAACACACCACGCACGGAGTGAGTGTCCGCTGCATCCGTCGTGACACCAACGGTGGTCCCGCCGCAGCGCGCAATACCGGCCTTGGCGCAGTTGCCACTTCGCTCGTGGCGTTTGTCGACGCCGATTGTCTTCCTCGCGCTGGGTGGATTGCTTCGCTACTGACGCAATTTGGTGATCCCAATGTTGCCGTCGTTGCGCCGCGAATCACATCGGTGGAACCAGTGGGAGCAGCAGATCACCCGGTCCTTTCGCGTTATGAACGAATTCATGCCTCGCTCGATCGCGGGACACAACGGGGGCGAGTGCGCGCTCGGACTCGGGTTTCCTATGTTCCGTCGGCCGCGCTCCTCTGTCGGGTCGATGCACTCAAGAAAGTCGGCGGCTTCGACGAGGCCATGACCATTGGGGAAGACGTCGATCTGGTGTGGCGTCTCGATGAATCAGGCCACACGGTTCGCTACGAACCAACCGTGACCGTTGGCCACCGCCACCGCACCACCCCGTGGCCCTGGCTGCGTCGACGCTTCGACTACGGCACGTCTGCCGGCCCGTTGGCCAAACGCCATCCGGGAGCACTGGTTCCCATCGAAGCATCGGGGTGGAGCATCGCGACATGGGGCCTCGCTGCTGCGGGTCACCCGATTGTCGCGGGTGCCGTTGTCGGGGCCACTGCAGGAATGCTGAGCGGAAAACTCGACGCACTTTCGCGACCAATGCCGGTTGCTGCGCAACTTGCCGGCCGAGGTCATCTCAGTGCTGGTCGCACCATTGCTCAGGGCCTTGTTCGGCCCCTTTGGCCGCTGACCGCGCTGGCCATTGTCGTTATTCCATGGCGACGTTTGAAATTCGCGCTTTTAGCTGCGGTGTTCGCGCCTTCGATCATCGACTGGGTGCGTACGCGACCCAACATCTCCCCGATTCCCTACATCGCGCTGCGACTTGCCGATGACATGGCCTATGGCGCTGGCGTTTGGGTCGGTTCTGTGCGCGCCGGAACGATCGAACCACTCATTCCTGATGTCACCAGTTGGCCAAAAGCCAGTCGCTACACGCGATGGCGCACGAACAAGGCGTAGCCCTAATGCGGATCAGCCGACGTTCAAGAGATCGACGACGAACACAAGGGTTTCGCCGCCCTTGATGACGCCACCAGCACCGCGATCGCCATATCCAAGGTGCGATGGGATGGTGATGCTTCGGCGGCCACCGATTTTCATGCCGGCAACGCCTTGATCCCAACCAGCAATGACTTGACCGGCACCGAGGCGGAACTCGAAGGTGTCGTTGCGATCCCACGATGCGTCGAACTGCTGTCCGTCGCTCCACGCGACACCGACGTAGTGAACGGTGACGTTCGCGCCGGAAAGAGCTTCGGTGCCGGTGCCAACTTCGATGTCTTCGATGACAAGGTCGGCCGGCGGTGCGGTGTCGGGAATGGTCACGGTGGGTTTGGTATCAGCCATGGCCGAAACTTAGTGCGAGTCAGGAACGATGGGCCACAAGGGCTCGCCATTCCCCGTCTTCTCGAACATCATCAACAACCGCACCGGCCTGATTGAGTGCTGCCGCGACAGTTTCAGTCTGCTCGGCGAGCAGTCCACTGAGAACCAACACGCCGTGAGGCTTCGTGATCTGGACCAAACCTTGGGCCATCGAACAAAGCGTTGCGGCGCCGATATTGGCCAGCACAAGGTCGTAGGTCGCGCTATCGAGTTCTTCAATCGTTGCGGTCGAAACGTCAACGACATCAGCGACCTCGTTGCGGCGCGCATTTTCGATTGTCGCGATGATCGCGTCCGGAGAAATGTCTGTGGCGATTGCCTCTCTCGCGCCTAGACGCACTGCAGCAATAGCTAAAACACCGCTTCCGCAACCGATGTCGGCAACGACCGACCCGGGTTTCACGAACTCCACCACCGCCTCCAAACACAGACGCGTTGTTTCGTGTGATGCACTGCCAAACGCGTGGCCGGGATCAATCGACAACACAAAGTCATCGGTTGTCACATCCGATGGAACATCGAGCCACGGAGGAACGATCACGATATTGGAACCGGCTCGCCACACCTGTGCGTGTTCGCGCCATGTGTCGAGTCCGGTATCGGCGGCCACTGCTTCTGCGCTTACTACCCAACGATCAGAAAGCGTTTCGATAACAAGTTCTGCGACTTCTTCATCGCAACCAATGCGAAGTTCGACAGATCCGTTACCAAGCTCGAGTTCTTCAACTCCGCTGACGCCCAGGTCCCAGACCAACCCCGACACTTCATCAACCTCGTCCTCGCGTACAACGAGAACTACTGCGGTCCAGTCGGTCACAACGGGTCGACACCAAAGGCTTGTCCGTCGTACCGATCCACCGTCGCGAAATTTTGGACTGGTTCGCGACGCAACTTGGTCGGTTGATGCACTGGGTGTCCGATCATCATCACGCCGGCTAACGAAAGGTTGTCGGGAACGTTGAGCAGTTCACGAACCTCGGGCTCGACTCGCGCGTGCATCGTGGTGATGACTCCCCCGAGCCCTTCGGAGCGAGAGGCAAGAAGGATGTTCCACATGAACGGGTAGATCGATGCGCCCGCAACCATTGTGTAGTGGCCGAGATCGCGATCGGTGGCCACCAACCGCTCCAAATCACCGAAGACCGCCAAGATGATCGGGGCACCAAAGGTAATTTCCACTCGATCACGAACGATCTCGTCGTAGTCGCCACTCGCGCGAGCCGCATTGACGACCTTGTCTTCAATCTCGCGATCGCCAACTGGTGCCCAGGGAGTGAAGCCCGCAGCGGTTTGGGCGAAGTAATCGCGCCACGGACCGAGGTACAACTCGCGCAGTGCAGTTCGAAGCGCAGGGTCTTTCATCACAACGACATGCCATGCCTGACGGTTCCCGCCATTCGGAGCGAATCGTGCATGATCGAAAATTCGCGTCAGTACAGCGTCATCGACCGGTTCGTCGGTGAACTCCCGAACCGAACCTGTTCCTCTAATCGTTGCGATCAGGTCCGTTGACTTGTCCATCACAATCCTTCTCTCACAAGAAATTTGTGGCCGTCGCCCAAGAGGGCGAACTGTTAGCGACCGAGATACTCGTCGCGAATCTGTTGCTTGTAGAGCTTCCCCGTTGGAAGGCGCGGTAACTCGTCACGGAAGTCAATGACTCGTGGCACTTTGAAACCAGCGAGTTGCTCGCGGGCATAGGTCCGCAAACGCTCAATGGTCGCGTCGTCTGCGGCAATGCCCGGTTCAAGCTGCACGACTGCATGGACGTACTCGCCGAACTCGGGGTCCGGAAGACCGAACACGGCGACATCAACGACATCGGGATGCATGATGAGCGCAGATTCGATTTCGGCCGGGTAGATGTTGACACCACCGGAAATAATTGTGAATGCGCGGCGATCAGTGAGATAGAGAAAGCCGTCTTCATCGAGATAACCGATGTCCCCAAGCGTCATCCAGTTATCACGCTGCGGATGGCGACTGTCTTTCGTCTTTTCCGGATCTCCGTGGTATTCGAAATTTGCTTGGGGCTGTTCGAAATACACGAGACCAATTCCACCGGTTTCGAGTTCGGCGCCTTCTTCATCGCAAATGTGCGGGATGCCATTAATCGGTTTACCGACCGAACCGGGATGCGCTAGCCACTCCTCGGACGTAAGGAATGTCATGCCATTGCCTTCGGTGCCGGCGTAGTACTCGCTCACAATCGGACCAAGCCATTCGATCATTTGCCGTTTGGCTTCGGGCGGACACGGTGCTGCGGCATGCACCATCAACTTGAGGCTCGACAAGTCGTAACGAGCTTTGACGTCATCGGGAAGAGCCAACATTCGCACCATCATCGTGGGAACAACCTGCGCATGAGTAACCGAATCGCGTTCGACAACGCGCAAAAATTCTTCCGCATCGAACTTCTCGAGCACGACGACGGTGCCACCGAGTTCGTGAACACCACAGGACCAAATAATTGCGGCCGAGTGATACAGCGGGGCCGGACATAAGTAGATCGACTCAGAGTTCATCCCCAACATGAACTCGAGGAGCAATGAGATCGTTCCTCCCTGACCATCGTCAACCATTCGATCGGGAAGTCCGCGCTTAATTCCCTTCGGACGACCGGTTGTGCCCGAGGAATAGAGCATGAAGTCACCGCGCGGCTGCGAAGCAAGAACTTCGTCGGTGGTCGACGCAAGGGCGTCTTCGTAGGACTCGAACCCATCAACCGTTCCGTCCATCATCAAACGCACTGGGCAATCGGGTATGAACGCCAACATTTCCTGGGCAACCTTCGCCTGGTTGTTCGTGGAAATGAATGCTTTCGCGTTCGAATCAGTAATCAGGTAGGCGGCTTCCTCGGCTTGCAGATAACGGTTGACCGTCACCAAATACATGCCCGAGCGCAGCGCCGCCCATGCGACCTCGAAATACCGCGGATTGTTTTCGGCAAAGAGTGCAACCATGTCGCCACGAACGAGTCCTTGTTCGGCCAGATAACGAGCAAGTCGCTTCGAACGCTCATCGAGTTCGGCGTAGGTCACGACTGTTCCCGACGAACCCATAATCACTGCGGCTTTGTTCGGCGTGGTCCGCCCGTGTTCTCCCGGATACATGGTTCCCCCTTGCGAAGACTGAAATGCCCGCTACAAAACGGACCCTAGCCCCGACTCCGCTCGATCAACTCGGAGTCGAGAGTGTTCAGTCGCTGCCATTCATCGTTGTGAGGGCGGCACGACAGGCCTCACAAACCGGGTACTGATAGGGATCACGCGTCGGGATGAATTTCTCGCCGCACAATGCCGTGATTTCCTCGCCGAGCACGTACCCGCGCATCTGGTCATCCTTGCGGATGATGTGCGCAACCTTCCCTTCCTCAAGGCCAGGATCAGAAGGTCGAGTTTGTTCGCGTTCAATAACGTCAGATCCCACACCCTCAGGGTATCTCCGTCATCACCTGACAAGGAACGGGCCCGCGCAAAGCGCAGCGTCGGGAGTTACTTATGCAGGATGCGACCAGTGCCAAGGCTCGCTTGGCAGGTTGGTAAACCCGAATCTCGCGGCGTTAGCGGCGAGCCATACAAATGCCGGATTGCTCCGTGAATTGATGAACGAACCGTTGGCCTGAAAGTCGATGGCGAGACCTTGTTCATGCCAAGACAACCCTGGGCGAGCGGTCGGAGGCGAACACGAATCCGCGGGCATTTGCCAGATCGCGTAGTCCGAGGTGCCGCAGTTCTGTCGGCGCAACTGAATCTGCACATTGATATCTCGGTAGCCATACCCGCCAAGGTTGATGCCCGCCGCCGATGCCGCCCCCAGCATCGAGCGCAGATCCGCAGCGATGCTCGTGGCCACGGTGATTCCATTCACGGTGGTCAATGGTGGATGAGGAACGACTGTTGAACCACCGGAACTTGGCGGAGTGGTGGTGGACGAACTTCCTCCACCCGAAGAACTTGGGGGTGCGACCGGGATACCGATCACGGCGTTGGCCAATGCCGCTTCTTCGGCAGCAATAGAGGCACCAAATGACGCGTCGAGTTTCGAAAGGTAGGTCGCGTCGGACAGGCGATCGTCGAGACGCTGGCGAATCTGAGCAGCAAATGCTTGTTGCTGCGTTTGCGCGGCCGACAGGGACTGGAGCACACCTTGAGCTTCGGCGGCGTGTGCCTCTGCTTCGGCCTTGGACTGCCGTGCACGCGAAAGCTGCTCTTCGAGTCGTGCCTTGGTCGAACGCAACTGATCAATCACATCGGTATCGGTTCGCGATTGCATATTCAACAGTGCGTTTCGGGTTGCATCTTCTTGCGCGCTCGTCGCCTCGAATCGGCGCATGAGGGCTTCGTCTGGTGGTTCCACGTAGGCCTTGACCGCGTACTTCGCCACTCGAGCGCGTAGTGCGTCGAGATCCCGGCTGGTCTGTGCTGCATCTCGCTCTGCCTGTGCTGCTTCTGCCGCGCTGGCATCAGCCTGGCGGCGAGCTTCAGAAAGTGCCGCCTGCTGACCGCGGACGTTTTCGTTCAATGTGCTGAGCGCCGCAAGAACCTGCGCCTTCGAACCCTCGAGCGCATCAACCTGCGCAGCGACTTTGGCTTGTTCGGCGCGTACATTTGCCCGCTGCGTTCGCGCGTCGGTCGCCACTGCACCCGCATCGACTGACGAACCAATGGCCATCCCAAGGGTGCTGGCACTTACCAACACCGCAGCCGCGAGCGCGAAAAGGCGCTGCGTGCGCCGCTTCTGCTTCCAACTGCGGGGGGATGTGATGGCCATGGTTCCTCGTCAGATCACGTCAACGACGCAATCGTGGAAGGCCCGGTATCCGCCCGAGGACTTCAGACCTTACAACAGGGCCCCCAGGGAAGGTCAACACCTGTGGAAAACTTTGTGGATCTCGCTGTGGAGAGGCCCCTTTGACCTAGGGATGACCCTGTGGAGAACTAAGTCAAGAAGGGGGTGATGCCTTCTCAGGCTGCCAAACACCCTCGGCCATGTAGTCATGAGCTGGGAACTCGGTTACCCACACCCGGATCGAAGGAAGCGATGCACCGATAGAGGTATGGACTGCTTCGGTTACCGCACTGAGCAGGGCTTTCTTCTGTTCAGGGGTGCGGCCTTCGAGCATGTTGATCTGGATCAGCGGCATAAGAAACTCCGTTTTGTGGTCGGCACTACTCTCCTGATCATGACCTCCCCGGATGGATCCGTCGACTCACTCGCTTCTTTTGAGCAGGTCGCGACCCGGCGTCGGTCCTCATTGCTGGTTGATCGAGAGCGTGTCGTTCCCGAGGAACTCCTCGACCGTCTCATCGCCGTGGCGGCCACCGCTCCGAATCACAAGCGCACATTCCCGTGGCGATTCCGCGTCATCACCGGCGAAGGTCGGGCGCAGTTTGGTGAG
>WLMU01000070.1 GCA_009700115.1 Actinomycetota bacterium | reverse complement strand
TTCCTGGTGATAACACCGAGATGACTGTTGAACTCATCCACCCCATCGCGATGGAAGAAGGCTTGCGCTTCGCCATCCGTGAAGGTGGTCGTACCGTCGGCGCCGGCCGCGTCACCAAGATCCTCAAGTAGGAGCCACCGTTATGGCACGCAATGACAAGCGAATCGCTGTCACCCTGGAATGTCAGGTGTGCAAGCGTCGCAACTACATCACAACAAAAAACAAGATCAACGATCGTGAGCGCATTGAACTCACGAAGTACTGCAAGTGGGATCGTGTGCATACCGCGCACAAGGAGACCCGCTGAACGAGTTCGCCGGCGATGCGTCGTCGGTGCAGATCGAGTCGACGTCGGTGGTGGCCCCTGTGGCTGCCACCGACGTGACGCGTCTGGGGCGTAATCGTCGAAGCGTTCGCTCGGCCAAAGATCCGATGAGTGTCGTGACAAATGAGCCGACACGCGATGTCGCGAGCGATACGTCGGTCGAGTCGTCGATCGATTCGGAAATGGGATCGTTGGTTGCTGATGCACAGAGTGGCGATCGACGAGCGTTTGATGCGATAGTCCGCCGCACTTGGGTGGGCACGTATTCGCTTGCGCTGCGACTTACCGGCAACGAAGACGATGCACGCGATGTTTGTCAAGAGGCGTATCTGCGCGCGTATCGCGGTCTTCGTCGGTTCCGTGGCGATGCCCGCTTTACGACATGGCTGTATCGAATCACCGCGAATTGTGCGTCGACGCACTTAGGCCGTCGTGGTCGTCACCGTCATGAAGTACTCGACGACGACTTCGTTATGAGCGATCTTTCGCCCGGAGTCGATCCAGTCGGTCGAGCCGAGTCGGCGCGATTGCGCGAGGCAGTTCAGAATGCGTTAGCGACTCTGCCACCTCGCCTTCGCGCAGTGGTTGTGTTGCGTGACATTTACGACCTGTCGCATGAGGTCATCGCTGCCGAACTCGGGATCTCGGTTTCGGCGGCCAAAGTTCGATTGCATCGGGCCCGCCGCCGACTGCGGGACGATGTCTTTTTGCGATCTGAAGCCGAGGGGAGGGTGGATGACGATGTCGATGACCAAGCAGTGTGACCATCTGGCCGATGTGATTCCCGGCCTCCTCGACGATCAGAACCTGCTTTCGCCCGAAAATGCCGCCCATATGGGCCAGTGTCTGCGCTGCCAGGCCGAACTTTCTCGTTATCGACGGCTTGAACGGACGCTTCGGGGTCTGCGTGATCTCGCTGTCCCGGTGCCATCAGGACTCCTCGATGAACTCCTAGAAGGGCTCGATTCGGCGGCAGAACGCCGGGAACGCCATCGCATCGCAGGCCGCCGAGCAGCCTCGCTGGTGGGGCTGGCAGCGGCCACGGCGGCCGGAGTCGGCGGAGTCCTTGTTCTGGCGACTCGACGGCGCTCGGCCTGAACTTTCCCCCGAGCCCGAAATCCCGGTTCGCAACGGCTAGGGGAGGGGGCCTAGTCTCTCCCCCTCGGACCTGCAGGGGTCTGGCCGAACGCGTCGGCTGGTACCCTCTCAAGCCCGGCGTAGTGCCCTAGGGCAGTAGCTCAATTGGTAGAGCACCGGTCTCCAACACCGACGGTTGGGGGTTCAAGTCCCTCCTGCCCTGCTCGAAAAGTCCGCGTCGCAGTTGACGCGAAACGTAATGGAAGCGTCTTTATGGCTCTCAATAGAGAACAAAAACGAATGCTGCAGCGTCAGGGCGAACTCGGCCCCGATGGCGAACCCATTCGCGCCCGTCGAGGCTCCCAACAACGCACGAAGGAACGCACCAGTCCGGTCGAGTTTGCTCGGGAAGTTCGTTCTGAATTGCGCAAGGTCGCGTGGCCCACTCGGTCCGAGACCATCAACTACTCCATAATCACCATCGTCACCCTCATCTTTTTCACTCTTTTGATCTTCGGTATCGATTGGGTGTTCTCCGAGGCCGTCCTGAAACTGTTCAACGCCTGATGACCATGAATGACGAATCCCTAAACCCAACCGATCTCGAAGATGCTGTTGCATCAGACGTGATTGTCGAAGAACTCGCAGAAGAGATCGACGTCATTGTCGACGAAGCTGGCGAGATCGAAGTGATCGACGCCGAGATCGATGTTGAAGTGATCGATACCGATGAACTGCTTGAGCAGGCGCGTCCGCGCCCGCAAAGCCCGTTCGATCGTCCTGGCCGCTGGTACGTCGTGCACACGCAGTCCGGTTACGAGAAGAAGGTTAAGCAAAACCTCGAAGCTCGTACGCAGTCGATGAGCATGGAAGACAGCATTCACGAATGCGTCATTCCGATGGAAGACGTCGTCGAATTCAAGAACGGCAAGAAGCAGGTCGTTCAGAAGAAAGTTTTCCCTGGTTACCTTCTCGTTCGTTGCGATATGACCGACGACTCTTGGTACGTCATTCGCAATACGCCCGGCATCACTGGTTTCGTTGGTCAGGGCGCCAAGCCTTCTCCGCTGCCGCGTCGTGATGTCGAAAACTTCCTTACTGTGAAGGAAGAAGGCGACGAAGTTTCCACCAAGCGAGGCAAGCCGCGTCTCGAATACGAAGAGGGCGAAACCGTTCGCGTCAAGGAAGGCCCGTTCGCCGATTTCTCAGGCGAAATTGTCGAGATCAACGAAGACCAGCTCAAAGTCAAGGTGCTGGTCAACATCTTTGGTCGTGAAACTCCGGTCGAACTCGAGTTCTCGCAGGTCGCAAAACTCTAGAAATCAACGGCGTTTGCCGCAGGAATTGTCAGAGACGGCACCCAGCCGTCAGAATCTCCCGCTGCCCGATGGGCGCTGGTAACGAAAGAAAAGAAGCGAGTCGCAATCATGGCCAAGAAGAAGGTTTCGGCCGTCGTGAAAATCCAGATCCCTGCAGGTGGAGCCAACCCGGCCCCGCCCGTAGGTACCGCGCTCGGCCCGCACGGCGTCGCGATCATGGATTTCTGCAAGGAATACAACGCCAAGACAGAGGCACAGAAGGGCACCATCGTGCCCGTCGAGATCACGATCTTCGAGGATCGCAGCTTCACCTTTATCCTCAAGACCCCGCCGACCTCGGTCCTCATCAAGCAGGCTGCTGGTCTGCCCAAGGGTTCGCAAACTCCGTCAAAGGCTGTCGCCGGTTCCATTACCGACGCACAGGTCACCGAGATCGCACAGGTCAAGATGCCTGATCTCAATGCCAATGATCTCGAGGCCGCTCGTCTCCAGGTTGCTGGTACTGCCCGTTCCATGGGCATCGAAATTCGTTAATTGCAGTACCGGTTCGCACCTGCGAACCCGCCATGCCGCGGACAACCTCGCCCGGCAGGTGAATCGCTTGCACCCACTGTGGTGCCCGACCCGAGGGAGCCGAAATGGCACAGCACGGTAAGAAGTACAACGCAGCAACCGCTTCCTATGACAGCGCCGCTCAGTTCGGTCTGACAGAAGCAATCACGAAGGTCAAGACAATGGCCCCGGCAAAGTTTGACGAGACCGTTGAACTTTCGGTTCGTCTTGGTGTTGATCCTCGTAAAGCCGACCAGATGGTTCGTGGCACTGTCGGCCTTCCCTCCGGTACCGGTACCGATGTTCGCATCGCCGTCTTCGCCGCTGGCGATGCCGCTCAGGCCGCTCGCGACGCTGGCGCGGAATTCGTTGGCACCGACGATCTCCTCGCACAGGTCGAAGGCGGAATGATGGATTTCGATCTCGTCATTGCCACCCCCGATCTCATGCCTCAGGTTGGCAAGCTTGGCCGTCAGCTCGGTCCGCGTGGTCTTATGCCGAACCCTAAGACCGGCACCGTTACTCCCGACGTTGGCAAAGCTGTTGCCGACTTCAAGGGCGGCAAGGTTGAATACCGCACCGACCGTCAGGGCAACGTTCATGTCCCGATCGGCAAGGTTTCCTTCGAGATCCCCGCACTTGTCGCTAACCTCCGCGCGGTGCTTGAAGAGCTCGAGAAGGCAAAGCCTTCCTCCGCCAAGGGCCGTTATTTCAAGAAGGTCTCGCTGTCATCAACGATGGGCCCAGGCGTCAAGCTTGATTCCCAGCGCATGTTGGCTCTCGAAGAGGTCTGATTTTCGCTTGACCTGCGGGCTGGCCTCTGGCTGAGGCCCGCAACTACAGTTCGCAATCCGTTCCTTCGGGAACATCCATCTTGAGTTCGCTCACGATGGCAATTGAATCCGCTCGCCGCAGACATCCGGTGCCCTTCGGGGTGTAACAGGTTCCTCGGAACCCACCTGACGAGGTGAACCTCCCAATTTCGGGGCGTTCTCGCGCTAAGCGGCGGACGCCCCGTTGTGTTTTTCTCCAGGGAATCACCGACGTGGCAACCCGGTGTCAATGCATTCTCCGGAATGACTCGACACCAGCCCAGCGGTGATCCGGTGCTCTGCACTGGTGAACCGGAAGAGACACACCAGATGAGAGGAGGTGCGATGGAAAACCCGAGACCGGAAAAGGTGGCCGTGGTTGAGGAAGTGCGTAAGCGCTTCACCGATGCCGAAGCTGTCCTGCTCACCGAGTACCGCGGAATTGACGTCAGTGGATTGGCGGAACTTCGTACGGCACTTCGTGCAGCCGGTGGCGATTACAAGGTTTACAAGAACACGCTCGTGCGTCGTGCGACGAATGAACTTGGTCTTGACCTTGACGAACACCTGACTGGACCGACGGCCATCGCCTTCGTTCCCGCTGGCGGCACCGGAGACCCCGTTGCTGTCGCAAAGGCCCTGCGTGATTTTGCAAAGGGCAACCCAAACCTGGTGGTGAAGGGCGGTCTTCTCGGTGAGAAATTACTCACTGCACAAGACGCCATGGCACTCGCCAACGTGGCACCCCGTGAGGAATTGCTGGCCCAATTGGCTGGACTCATTGCGGCCCCGATGGTGCAGTTCGCTGGACTTCTGCAGGCACTTCCTCGCGATTTTGCCTACGGACTTGCAGCACTCATCGAAAAGCAGGGCGGCGCACCCGAGGTCATCGAGACCCCGGCCGACGAACCTGTTGTCGAAGAAGCCGCTGCACCCGAAGCCGAGGCAACTGCTGAAGCCGAGGCTCCTGCAGCCGAAGACACCACCGAAACACCCGAGGCCGTGGCTGATGCTGCCGCCGAATCCAACGACGCTGCCCCGGCCGATGCCGAGGGCGACACTCAGGAGAGCTGAAAATGGCAACTAAGGAAGAAATCCTCGACGCGATCGCCGGTATGTCGGTCCTCGAACTCAGTGAACTACTCAAGGACTTCGAAGAGAAGTTTGGCGTTTCTGCGGCTGCTCCGGTGGCCGTTGCTGCAGCTCCGGCTGCAGGTGGCGGCGGCGAAGCCGCTGCTGAGAAGGACGAATTTGACGTCGTTCTCACTGGCGCTGGCGACAAGAAGATCCAGGTCATCAAAGAGGTCCGTGCCCTTACCAACCTTGGTCTCAAAGAAGCCAAGGACCTGGTCGACGGCGCTCCTCAGACCGTCCTCGAGCATGCCTCGAAGGAAGACGCAGAGAAGGCAAAGGCCGCCCTCGAGGGTGCCGGCGCTTCTGTCGAACTGAAGTAATTCGGTTCAACACTCGCCAATCGGCTTGTGTGCTGGCCCGCCCTTCGGGGCGGGCCAGTGTCGTTTTCGGGGGTCGGGGGCGGGTCGATGGGGGTTTTGGGGCGCGGGATGCTTGACCGCTGGAGGTGGGGGGTCTAGGTTTCCGCCCAATTCAAACGGGGTAGAAGTGGATGATCCCCCGACTGAGCGCCTGAATCCGCCGATTGGCCGGGATTCCAGGGTTGCTCTTCCTCGCGTCCTGCCCCTAGGATCCTCAGTCCGCCCTGCCGCGTCTTGGGCCGCTTCGATTCGTCTCTGACGATGCGTCGCGCCTGAGACGTCACTGTTTCGGTCCGGTTCGTTTCGGTTCGGCCCCTTCCAGTTCGGTACGTGCGTCACGCCATTCCTTCACCGAGGAGCTTTCCTTGTCTGCTCGTCCGACCGTACGTGACCGTTATTCGTTCGCGAATCTCGACGAAGTCCTTGAACTGCCCGACCTGATCGCGATCCAACGCGAGTCATTCGAGTGGTTCCTTCACACTGGTCTTGCGGAAACATTCCGCGACATCAGTCCGATTAAGGACTTCACCGAAACCCTTCAGCTCGAACTTGAATTCGATCCTGAAGACGAAGACCTTCGTCCCCCGCCCAAGTTCACGGTGGAGGAGTGCAAAGAGAAGGACATGACCTTCTCTGCGCCGATCTTCGTGCGTGCGCGTTTCATGAACGCGTCAACCGGCGAAATCAAAGAACAAACCGTCTTCATGGGCGACTTCCCGATGATGACCGAAAAGGGCACGTTCGTTATCAACGGCACTGAGCGCGTTGTTGTTTCGCAGCTCGTCCGTTCGCCTGGAGTCATCTTCCAGCCTGGCGAACGTTTCCGTCTTCGTAACTTGCAGAAGCATCAGCTTGTTACCGGCACCATTCATCCGTACCGCGGCGAGTGGATCGAATTCGACGTTGAACAAAAGCCGGGCAAGGACGTCACCGCTGGTGCACGTGTTGCTCGTAAGCGTCGTCTGAGCCTCTTTGTCCTTCTTCGTGCACTTGGTTACGACGAAGAAAACTTCCCGGGCTTCCTCGAGCGATTCGTTCGTCACTTCGATTTCCTCGAAGGTCAGTGGGAAAAAGATCGCGAACTCGCGCCGACACAAGACGAAGCACTTGTTGAGATCTACAAGCGTGCACGTCCGGGCGAACCGCCGTCAGTTGAATCGGCAAAGGCTTACTTCCGCAATGCATTCTTCGAGAACCGTCGTTACGACCTTTCCCGTGTTGGCCGTTACAAGCTCAACCGCAAGCTCGGACCAGAACTCGACAAGATCGAGAAACTGTTCAACATCAAGCTTGAGCGTCCCGAACTCGATCAGTCGGTGCTTACGCCGTCAGAAGTTCTTGCTGCAACCACGTACCTCCTGAACCTCGTGAACGCTGAGCCGGGTTACCGACTCGACGATCAGGATCATTTCGCCAACCGTCGTATTCGTTCCGTTGGTGAACTCATTCAGAACCAGGTTCGTATTGGTCTGTCACGTATGGAACGTGTTGTGCGTGAACGTATGACCACTCAAGATGTCGAGGCCATCACGCCTCAGACGCTTATCAATATTCGTCCTGTCGTTGCGTCGATCAAGGAGTTCTTCGGAACTTCGCAGTTGTCGCAGTTCATGGATCAGGTCAATCCGCTTTCGGGTCTTACCCACCGTCGTCGTCTCTCGGCGCTCGGTCCTGGCGGTCTGTCACGTGAGCGTGCTGGCTTCGAAGTTCGCGACGTCCACTTCAGCCATTACGGCCGTATGTGCCCGATTGAAACTCCTGAAGGCCCGAACATCGGTCTTATCGGTGCACTCGCAACCTTCGCTCGCGTCAATGCGTTTGGTTTCATCGAGTCGCCGTACCGCAAGGTTGTTAATGGTCGCGTGACCGACGAAATCGTTTACCTCGCAGCTGATGAGGAAGAGGAATACGTCGTTGCACAGGCCAACGCTCCGCTCAACCCGGATGGCACGTTCCGAGCCGACCGCGTGCTTGTGCGTCGTTCACCGCAGGCGGCAACGCTTGGCGAACTGAAGCTCATGCTCGAACGCGACGTCTTCTTCGGTGCCACCACCGAAATCTCCAACGTCGCTCCGGCTGAAGTTCAGCTCATGGACGTTTCGCCGAAGCAGATCGTTTCGGTCGCAACTGCACTCATTCCTTTCCTTGAGCACGACGATGCAAACCGCGCGCTCATGGGCGCCAACATGCAGCGTCAGGCCGTTCCGTTGCTTCGTGCCGAGGCTCCGTACATCGGCACCGGCATCGAATCACGTGCTGCTCGCGATGCTGCCGACATGATCATGGCGGAAGAGGACGGAACGATTACTGAGGTCGATGGCAATGCCATCACTGTTCAGTACAAGAACATGGGACGGACGGTCTACCGCCTGCTCAAGTTCGAACGTTCGAACCAAGACACCTGCATCAATCAGAAGCCGATTGTTGCCCAGGGTCAGGCAGTGAAGAAGGGCGACATTCTCGCTCACGGTCCTTCCACCGACAATGGTGAACTTGCCCTTGGCAAGAACCTCGTCGTGGCATTCATGCCATGGGAGGGCTACAACTTCGAAGACGCCATCATTCTCTCCGAGCGCCTTGTAAAGGACGACGTACTTACGTCGATCCATATCAAGGAACACGAAATCGATGCGCGCGACACGAAACTTGGTGCGGAAGAAATCACTCGTGATATTCCGAACCTTTCCGATGAAATTCTCGCTGATCTTGATGAGCGCGGAATCATTCGTGTGGGTGCTGAAGTTTCGGCAGGCGATGTTCTTGTCGGCAAGGTCACCCCGAAGGGTGAAACGGAACTCACTCCAGAAGAGCGTCTCCTTCGTGCAATCTTCGGTGAGAAGGCTCGCGAAGTTCGCGACACCTCGCTCAAGGTTCCTCACGGCGAAAAGGGCAAGGTCATCGACGTCAAGGTGTTCAGCCGCGACGATGGTCATGAACTTCCGCCTGGCGTCAACCAACTCGTGCGCGTGTATGTCGCACAGAAGCGCAAGATCAGCGTGGGCGACAAGCTCGCCGGTCGTCACGGCAATAAGGGTGTTATCTCCAAGATCCTTCCGATCGAAGACATGCCCTTCATGGCTGATGGCACCTCGGTCGACATCATCCTGAACCCGCTTGGTGTTCCTTCCCGAATGAATGTTGGTCAGGTTCTCGAAGCGCATCTTGGTTATGCCGCACGTTACGGCTGGAGCCTCGACGGCGAATCTGTCGGTCAGGAACCCATCCGCGGCACCGAGAAGAAGACCCGTCCGGTCACTCCGCCGGCAACGCTCATTGCAACTCCCGTCTTCGACGGTGCGCATTGTGACGAAATCGAAGGAGCGGGAAAGCACCCGACTATCAAGCGGATTTTCCAGAATCTTCAGCCTGAAGCTACCGATCCTCGCTACGGCGATAACGGTCGCATGATGCAGGACGACGGCAAGATCACGCTCTACAACGGCCGCACCGGCGAGGTGTACGACAACCCGATCACCGTCGGCATCGTCTACATCCTCAAGCTTGCGCATTTGGTCGACGACAAGATTCACGCTCGTTCGACTGGTCCGTACTCCATGATCACTCAGCAGCCGCTGGGCGGTAAGGCGCAGTTCGGTGGCCAGCGATTCGGCGAAATGGAAGTGTGGGCACTCGAGGCGTATGGCGCTGCGTACTGCTTGCAGGAACTTCTCACCATCAAGTCCGATGACGTTCTTGGCCGCGTGAAGGTCTACGAAGCCATCGTCAAGGGCGAAAACATTCCTGAGCCGGGTATCCCTGAGAGCTTCAAGGTTCTCATCAAGGAAATGCAGGCACTCTGTCTCAACGTCGAGGTTCTCAATACCTCTGGCGCCGAGATCGAGATGCGTGAACTCGACGAAGACATCTTCCGTACCGCCGAAGAACTTGGCATCGATCTCTCACGCCCGGAACGCGGCAGTGATGAAGAAGATGCTCGCCGCCAGGCAGAGAGGGGCTGAAGTCATGGCAATACTTGACGTCAACACATTTGATCAACTTCGTATCGGTCTTGCCACCGCGGATTCAATCCGTACGTGGTCGAACGGCGAAGTCAAGAAGCCAGAAACCATTAACTACCGCACGCTCAAGCCCGAGAAAGACGGCTTGTTCTGCGAAAAGATTTTCGGTCCACAAAAGGACTGGGAGTGCTACTGCGGTAAGTACAAGCGTGTCC
>WLMU01000007.1 GCA_009700115.1 Actinomycetota bacterium | reverse complement strand
TCGCAAGCTCGCTCAAGAGGGCAAGGTCGAAGGCGAAGGCGCTCGAAGCGTTTGGTCGACGGTTACACCGAACTGATCCGCGCATTAGTCCGGCGGGTGATCAGGGAAGCGGTCGTACTGCCACAAGACCGGGAACAAAACAATCCAGGCGATGACGACACCGATCGTTGCAACGCCGCCCAGAACGACGGCCCGACCGGTTCCGAGTAACTGACCGGCAACACCGGATTCAAACGCGCCAAGTTCGTTCGAAGCGCCTATGAAGACACCCTCAACTGCCATCACGCGACCACGAGCGGAAGACGGCGTAACTAGCGGAACCAATGTGCTGCGGATGTACACGCTGACCGAATCGGCGGCGCTCAACAACATGACGCTCAGAAACGCGATCGCGAAACTGTGGGTAAGGCCAAGCGTGATGGTGAACAAACCGAAAACTCCGACGGCGATGAACATGACGGGGCCAGTTCGACGCTGGATTGGTTTGATGCTGAGAAGAATGGTGATGACGGCTGCCCCGATGCCGCCTGCAGCTCGGAGCCAACCGAGTCCGACTGCGTTTACGTGCAAGCGGGTTTCGGCGATTGCAGGAAGTAGCGCAACTGCCCCACCGAATAACACTGCAAAGAGGTCAAGTGAGATTGCGCCCAGCAAGGCGGGATTTCGGCGAATGACACGGAATCCCTCGAATGCTTCATGGAATGTGCGCTTCTTCTTGGTTCCACTGTCAGAAGATGCCGACGGAGCGGTGGAGCCGTGAGCGATGTGTTCAGCGTTGTGTTCGCCGAGAACATCGAGCATTTCTGCCGGTCGCATTTCATCACCGAGCTCGATTACTGACGCCTCTTGTCCGCCGGCAAGCGAAACGCCCGGTGCAACACGATCGTGACGAGGTTTGGCGAACTGAATGAGCAAAGCTCCAGCGGCGGTCAGAACCATGCACGCAATGAACGGCCAAGAAGGTGAAGCGACAAACAAGAAGCCCGCGATTACGGGTCCGATGATTGCGCTGGCTTGCCATCCGCCGACATGGAAGGCGATCAGTCGAGGTAGACCGCCGTCAGGCGCGATATCGGCAGGCATCGATCGTGTCGCGGGGCTAACAAACGCACGCCCGATCCCGAATGCGATCACGATGGCGAAAATCGGTGTCGTGTCTGTGGGGTTGGTCGAGACGTACCAGGCCAACATGCCGGTGGTGATGACCTCGACGATGAGGCCGATCGATGCGATATGTCGTCGGTCGTATCGATCGGCGAACGAACCGGTAACGGTCATCAGAAAAAATGCTGGTGCGAATTCGGCAAGTCCGAGAAGGCCAAGGTCGAGATCGCGCCCGGTCATGTCGTAGATCTGTTTGCCCAGAGCCGTGATCTGAATCATCGCAGCCATCGTTGAAGCGACGGACGCCAAGAGGAAGGGCGTGACTGAACGACTCCGGAAGAGTTCCTTTGCAGAAACTGGTGCAGTCATTTGTGTCAGGACTCGACGCGGTACTCGAAACCTTCATCGGCGGGACGGCGCTCTGCTTTGCCGGCCAGACGGAGATTTTCGAGGTGGGCGTAGGTTTCGCTGTCGGCCATTGGCCCTCGGCTGCGGGGTGAGAACAAGTATTCGGACCACTTTGTGATCGGAGCCCAACCAGCTTCCATGCTTGCGTCAACAAGTAGTTGCAAGCGCGACGCATGATGATCCTTAATTGCGTCGCAGCGACCAGAAAGGTCACTGAACGGATGACCATGAGCGGGAAGCACCGTGGTGATTCCTTCGAGCTGAGCCACCTTGTCAAGATTCTGCAAGTAGTTCGACAGGGGATCGCCGCCCATGAAGCCCGCGATGTGAGGTGTGATGGTGGGCAGCACATGGTCGCCCGAAAGCAGCACACCGTCTTCGGGGTTCCACATGCAGAGGTGATCGTGGGTGTGTCCAGGAGTGAACACTGCAACCCAGTCGCGATCGCCCATACGTACTCGCTGGGCATCGTCGACAACGATTGTCGGGCGTGGCGCTTTCATCCACGACACTTCTTCAATACGACCATCGGCGATTGCCGCACGGATGCGATCGCGAAATGCCTTGAACCCCGGGAACGACTGTTCCATCTCGGCTTCATCGGTCGAACCAATGGCATCGAGGATTGTTCCGGCCTCAGTGGCGTCGGCTGGATCGAGCGGTTCAAGCGGGGTTTCGTTGAGATCAAGGAGATCGGTCCACTTGCGAAACATCGTGGACGTCAGGATGTCTGCGTTACTTGATTCAACAAGGCGATGAGCGCCGCCGAAATGATCGGGATGCGAATGGGTGATGTACACGGTGTGCACTCGCGACAGCGGAATGTTTGCATCGCGCATGCGATCTTGAAGTGCGGCCCAAGATTCGTCACTGGGCAGACCGGGATCGACCAACGTGAAGCCACGTGAATCTTCAATTGCGTAGGTGTTCACATGTCCGAGTCCGGTGAAGTCGGTCGGAAGTTGCAGTCGAAGAATGCCGCGCGCGACTTCAGTGATTTCGGTGGACGCGTCTTCTTGTTCTTGACGCAGCACACGAGGCGCCTCAGCGCCGTGTGCATGTCCACTGTGATCGTGCGTTTCCCCCATGACGTTCCGACACTACCGCTCGCTGAGGCCGTGGCCTTCGGTTGCCCGGGTTTATGCCTCGTTACGCTTCTGGCGCCGTAGCTTCATTAGCGAGGAGGCAGAACGTGTCGCGGTAGTAGCGAAGTTCATAAACGCTTTCCCTGATGTCATCAAGGGCACGATGTCCTTCGGCTTTGCGGGGAGCCCCTTTGAGCAGCTTCGGGTTCCAGCGCTTGATCAGCTCCTTGAGGGTCGAAACATCAACCGATCGATAATGCAGGAATTCTTCGATTTCTGGCATGTAGGTCGCCAAGAAACGCCGATCGGTGCCGATGGAGTTTCCGCATAAGGGGACGGTGCGCGGTTCGGCGATGTGTTCGCGTAGGAAGGCCATCGTGGCATCGTTCGCTTCTTGAAGACTGATGGTGGACGCCTCGATCGCCGGCAGCAATCCGCTGCGGGTATGCATGCCGACGACGACTTCATCCATAAGCGCCATGGCTTCTGGCGGTTGATGGATCACGAGATCAGGACCCTCAGCGATGATTTCGAGAGAGTCGTCGGTGAGGAGCGTTGCGATCTCGACGATCACGTTTTTGGCGGTGTCGAGGCCTGTCATTTCGAGATCGATCCAAGCGAGCATGACCGGATCCTACGCACCGTCCTACGATCGGCAGGTGCTTGAAGTTCCTGTGATGCGCCTCGACCCCGATTTAGACCTGCCGTCCTATGCCCGTTTGGGCGATGCCGGGCTCGATCTGGTGGCACGCGAAAACGTGGTCTTGCCTCCTGCCGGCGGGCGAGCGCTCGTTGCGACTGGTCTCGCGATCGCGATTCCTGAAGGTCACGCTGGATTTATCCAGCCGCGCAGTGGTCTGGCTCTGAAACACGGAGTGACTTGTCTCAATACGCCAGGGCTCATCGATAGCGGTTACCGCGGTGAGCTGAAAGTGTTGCTGATTAATACCGATCCCGAAGAACCATTCGAGATCAAGCGTGGCGAGCGAATAGCGCAACTCGTCGTGCAAAAAGTCGAACACGTGGTGCTACATCCCGTTGATGACTTTGATCATCTTGGTGAATCAGAACGTGGCGATGGCGGCTTTGGCCACACCGGCCAATAGTCAGAAACTTTCCAAACCAGGACCGTTCCGAGTTGCTCAATCGGAGTGCTTGCTCGCTTAGCGCTGATTCAGTCAGTTGTTGCAGGCTGAGGGATTGACCAGTCGGTCATTCGCCATCCAACTTCGATGATCGCTGCTGCAACGATGCCAATGCCGATGGCATTGGCAATGTCACGCGGGTCGGGGAGTGGAAGGTCGAAGTAATTTCGCATCCCGGGTATGGAGAGAGTGCCGATGAAGCCGGTCACCATGGCAATGATGAGCACGTATTTCCACCAGGACATCGGACGGCAAAGAATTGCGAGAACCCAAATGGCGATGGTGAACAGAGTGATGACCGCAACTGTTCGTGCTTGATCGAGCGGCACATCGGCATTGCGTTCAATGAGATAGGCGACGAGCGTCGCAATAGCGGTGATTGCGCCGGCCGGAATGGCAAAGCGGAGGACTCGGCGGAGGAAACCCGACATCGCTCTGCGATTGTTTTGTGACAACGCAAGGACGAATCCAGGGATACCGATGGTGAGTGCCGAGATGATGGTGAAGTGGCGCGGAAGGAACGGGAAGGGAAACCGCCCAATACCGACGACAAGCGCGAGCACCACGGCGTAGAACGTTTTTGTAAGGAAGAGGTTCGCAACGCGTTCGACGTTGGCGATGACTCGCCGTCCTTCATTTACGACTGAGGGGAACACAGAGAAGTCATTCGCGAGAAGTACAAAGCGGGCAACGGCACGTGCGGCAGCTGAACCTGAACCCATAGCGACGCCAACGTCGGCGTCTTTAAGTGCGAGTGTGTCGTTTACTCCGTCGCCGGTCATGGCAACGATGTGGCCACGAGATTGCAATGCGTGCACCATCGCGCGCTTTTGTTGAGGAGTAACTCTTCCGAATACCGAGTGCTTCTCGAGGACATCAGCAAGTGCTTCTTGATCTTCAGGAAGGGTGCGCGCATCGATCGGTTCGTCTGCCCCAGGGACACCGCATCGCGTCGCCACGGCGCCGACCGTGACTGGGCTATCTCCTGAAATGACCTTGACGGCGACGCCTTGATCGCCGAAATACGAGATTGTTTGCGGTGCGGCTTCGCGAAGTTGCTCGTCGAGAACCACAAGCGCTGTTGGCTCGAGTTCGTTTGGAAGTATTTCGCCGTTCAAGCCCGACGGCGATGCCGCGAGCAAGAGCACCCGCTGACCCTGGCTTGCGTAGTGCTCCATTCGTGTGCGGGCGGTAGCAAGGGTGGCGTTTGAGGCGGCGTGGTCAAGGAGGATGTCGGGGGCACCGAGATACCACGAACCATGCTCAGCGAACTGTGCGGCGCTCCATTTCCGAGCAGAGGAAAACGCAATCGAATTGGAAAGGGTCCAACCGGGACCATCGGGATAGTTGGCAACAATCGCCGCAAGGCTCGGATTGGGGTGATTGTCCGACGCGCCGATGGCGGCGAGAACCAGCGCGGGATCAATGGTTGAAGTGGCTTGGCTGCCAAGGTGCTCGACGGTTGAAAGTGAGAGTGACCCCTCGGTGAGGGTTCCTGTCTTGTCGAGGCAAATCGTGTCGACACGGGCAAGACCTTCGATGGCAGCGAGTTCTTGCGTGAGAACTTTCTTGCTTGCCAGTCGAGTTGCGCCCACGGCAAAGGCAATGCTTGTGAGAAGAACAAGACCCTCGGGCACCATTGCGACCAGGCCAGCGACTGAGCCTTGAACCGCAGCAACAAATCCGTCGTGCGTTGCGAGTTGGGAAGTGATGAGTATGAGCGCAACAGGAATCATCATCCAGCCGACGATGGCGATGACTCGATTGATGCCGGTCCGTAGTTCGCTCTTCACTAGTGAGAAGCGTCGAGCCTCGCTCGAAAGCCGGAATGCATAGGAGTTAGCGCCCACTGCAGTTGCGCGCATGATGCCACTCCCGGCAACGACGAAACTTCCTGACATCACCGTGTCGTTCGTTGCCTTATCGACGGGTTCTGCTTCGCCGGTCAGAAGTGACTCGTCTATTTCTAGGTTTGTGCTCTCAAGCACTTCACCATCGACGACGATTTGATCGCCGAGCATGAGCACGATGATCTCGTCGAGAACGACGTCTTTCGAAGCGATCGACTCGTCGACTCCATCGCGCCTTACAGTCGCCTGCGGGGCATTAAGCACTGCGAGTGCATCGAGTGAACGTTTAGAGCGAACTTCTTGGACGATTCCGATGAGGGCATTACCCACCAGAACGAAGCCGAACAACGCGTCTCGGTACTCGCCGACCGCAAGGATGATGACAAGCAGAATGCCGAGTAGAAGATTGAAAGGCGTAAAAATATTGGCCTTGATGATCTGACTGATCGTTCGACTCGTCGGATTTGGGACATCGTTGGTGCGTCCGTCGCTGCGGCGGTGCGCGACATCGGCACTACTCAATCCGTGAATCTTGGTTTCCATAGTCAGCGTTCAGGCGTCTTCGTCAGTTCGGGTGAATAACCACGACCGGGCAGGTTGCGTGGTGCACACATTGTTGGCTGATTGAGCCGACGAGAACGCCGGTGAAGCCACCATGTCCCCGTGAACCCACAACGAGAAGGTCAGCATCGCTGGCGGCATCGAGAAGTGCGCGAGCGGCGTTGCCTTCGGCAACGAGAGTGCTCACTGGAATGGGAGCAGCTGCGGTGATTCCTTCGTCCGCCAAAATTGAAAGAAGGGATGACCGCGCATTGGTTTCAAAATCATCAGGTGTGGTCATTGCGCCGAACGTTGGCAGCGAAGCGGTGATTGGGTACTGCCAAACGGTGACGACTTCGAGTGCAGTGCCGCGGAGCGTTGCTTCGGCAAAAGCCCACCGGAGCGCTTCGCGAGAACCATCCGAACCATCGACGCCAACAACAATTTTCCCCATGCTGAATTCCTGTTCGATCGTTAACGCTTGACGACGGGCACGAGAAGGACTGGGACGTTGCTGCGGCGCACGAGTTCTTGGGCCACGCTGCCGAACATGAGGTGGTGCATGCCACCGTGTCCGTGTGTCCCTAGAACGATGTGTGAAGCGTTGAGCTCTTCGATGGCGGTAAGCAGTGTTTCCGACGCCGGCCCCATGATCACTAGGGGATGAACGTCGACCCCAGTGGTGTCGGTGAGCGTCTCTGCCAGTTCTCGGACTTTGCGGTGCTCGTCGGTGAGTTCGCCAGCACGGGCAGAACGGGTGAAGGAACTGATGTCTTCTTTGTCGTAGCCAGCGAGGACGGGTTCACCTGCAGCGACATGCACCAAATGCAGTGAAGACCCGGCAGCGCGGGCCAGAAGCAGTGCCTCGCGGACGATTTGCTCGCCATGATCGGAAAAGTCGACGGCCGCTATGACGGTGTTGCCGGAAGGCGAGGAGCTCATGGCGTGAGCCTACGGGGTCTCCGACACGCCAGTCCTGTGGTTTGGTGGCTGAGACAGTTGATGGGCGGTCGCGTTGGAGAAGTGCTCGGATTCTGCGAGGATAAGGGAGCATGAATGTCCAGTCCTTCTCGTTCTTCTACGCAGTCCTCGCCCTTGCATGTTGGGCAGGTACAGCAGCAATTGTCGTCGGCGCACTCGTACGTCGTTTCGCGGACCCTGACGCGTTTGCCGAGACACGAGCACAGTTGGGCAATGTTGCGATCCCACTGGCGTGGGTCATCGCTCTCGTGACAACCGCAGGGTCGCTCTATTACTCAAAGGTCCAGGGATATGTGCCTTGCGAACTGTGTTGGTATCAGCGCATTTGTTTGTATCCGTGGTCAGTCATTCTAGGAATCGCAGCGTGGCGTCGAGACGCAGCGATCAAGGTGTACGCCATCCCGATTTTGTGCATCAGTGTTGTGATTTCCGCGTATCACTCGTGGATTCAGTGGTTCCCACCGTCGACGGGCACCTCATTCTGCACAGCAGCTGCGCCGTGCACGTTGAAGTATGTGAACGAGTTTGACTTCGTCACTCTTCCGTTCATGGCACTCTCCGCTGCGGTATTCATGATTTCGCTTTTGTTTGTTAGTCATCCGTTCGATGTCGAGATCGATATCGCCGAAGAAGTTGAGGTCTCGCCATGAGTAACCGTCCAGGAAAATCAAAGTCCGCGTCGCAGCGTGTTCGTGCTGCATCGAATGCCGGAAAAAATAAATCCACTGCATGGATCTGGATCGCCATTGTCGTTGTCGTTGTTGTTGTTGGCGTTGTTGCCGTTGTCGCAGGCCGGGGCAGCAAGTCTTCAGGTGGCGGCTCTGCCGCAAGTGGAGGGACGATCGTCCCGAACGGCAAACTCGACTACGGGCAGGTGGCGGTAAACGGGACAAACCTCACACCACTGCCCGATAGTGGTGCTGACCCGATGGTCGGAACAGTGATTCCGTCGGTGACCGGCCAGCAATTCGATGGTAAGCAGCTCACGATCTCAGCCGACGGTAAGCCGCACATCATCATGGTCGTTGCTCATTGGTGCCCACATTGCCAAGCCGAGGTTCCACGAATCCAGGGTTGGCTGAATGCATCCGGAATGCCTGCCGATGTCGAACTGGTCACAGTCGCTACGTCGAACGATCCAGCGAAGGGCAACTTTCCCGCATCGGATTGGTTGCGTGCGCAAAAGTGGAGCGTTCCGACGATTGTCGACGACAAGCAGAATCAGGCCGGCATGGCGTTTGGCGTTTCAGGATTCCCGTATTTCCTCGTGACTGACGCGCAGGGCAAAGTCGTCTACCGCACGAGTGGCGAGAAGACCGAAGCCGAATGGAATGCGCTCCTCAATGCTGCTCGAACCGGCAAAGCCCCAACGGCGTAAGCCACTTGTCGCAAAGGTTTTGAACGACGAAGCGCCCACCTTCCGGTGGGCGCTTCGAGCGTTTTGTGGTGCCTCCGGTGGGGGTCGAACCCACGATCGTCGGATTAAAAGTCCGCTGCCTTAACCAACTTGGCCACAGAGGCGTGAGCCGACACGTTACCGGTCTCCCCGGCCCTCGCCGACGCCACAGGTAGCGTCGTGTCGTGCCTTCCTCCCCCATACCGAGCGAATCAGAGCTGGACGGCGAAACGAAAATGGGGGCGTCGGGCCGCGCCCCCTGGGTCGATGCGGCCGCACTCTGGGCGGCTGTCTTTGCTGCCCTCTTTCTTGCAGTGTGGCTCGGCGCTCGGGGGCCGTTTGCGAGCTACGGCGGCGTAGCCCCTTATGCGGGTTCTGGAATCTTTAGCGGCTGGCTTCGTTTTGACGGAAATTGGTACACGCAGATTGCAACCACCGGATATTGGTATGCGGGCTCAGAAAGTCAGTCTGCAGTGGCGTTTTTCCCGGCGTACCCCGGGGTGCTTTGGGGGCTTCACTCCGTCACGACGTTGTCAGTGAAGTTGCTCGGCTCTTTGGTGACCATCGTGTGCGGGTTTGGTGCCGTCCTTGCCATTTTCCGTTGGTTCCGCAATCACGTCACCGATCGCGTTGCACGAATCGCACTCGTCACGCTGTTGCTCTATCCCTACGTCTTCTATCTCTTCGGAGCGGTGTACGGTGACGCACTTTTCCTCTTTGCTGTCGTAGGTGCGTTTCTTCTTCTTGAGAATGATCACCCGATCCTCGCGGGACTTGCGGGAGCAGTCGCGACAGCAACGCGACCAGTCGGCATCGCTCTCATTATCGGACTTGTTGCTGTTGCGTTGTGGCGACGTCATGTCATTGAGGCGGGGGAGTCTCGTTGGCGTCCGCGGATTATGTTGCGCCGACTTCATCCAGCAGACGCTGGAGTGTTGTTGTCATTCGCCGGGCTTGCTGGGTACATGACGTATCTCGGTGTTCGATTTGGCCATCCATTCGCGTTTGATGAAGTGCAGCGCGCTCCCGGTTGGGATCAAGGCTCGGGCCCAAGGACCTGGTTGAAGATCACGTGGTTCCAGCAGATCAAGAACCTTCCACGTTGGACGTGGGACTGGTTGCAGCACGGAGATTCGGTCACGTTCGAAAAAGTGCAATACGCGGTAACCGTGATTCTTCAGGGGCTCTTCGTTCTCGGTTTCCTTTTCTTGGCATGGCAGGTATGGAAGAAGTTCGGCTGGGGCTATGGCCTCTACTGCTTCTCGATGCTTGCGATTGCCCTCATAGGCACAAAGGATTTTCAGGGGACAGGCCGATACCTCTTGGCGACCTTCCCTTGCTTCTTGGTCCTCGGCGGGTTTCTCGCGACCCGACCAAAGTTGCGCTGGGCATGGTGGTCGGTGAGCGGAATTGCGCTGCTGGCATGGGCCTTCGCCTTCGGGCGCGGTTACTACGTAGCCTGAGGCCATGGCGCATTTCGAAAGCCTCACGATCTTTTATCCGATGTGGAATGAGGAAGAGACCATTGAGCGCGCCGTAGAGGCAGCCTTCGAGGCTGGCGATGCTCTTATCGAGGCTGGCGAAATCGCGAGTTTCGACATTCTCATCATTAACGACGCGTCGACCGACGCGACCGGCAAAATCGCCGACGCGATGGCTGCTGCCGACGAGCAGATCTCTGTCGTCCACCACGAGACGAATCGGAAACTTGGTGGAACGCTGAAGACCGGCTTCGAAAACGCCAAGGGCGAAATCGTCCTGTACACCGACGCCGACCTTCCATTCGACATGGCGGAAGTGTCGAAGGCGGTTCGGCTGCTTCGGATTTATGAAGCCGACATTGTGAGCGCCTATCGATTCGATCGCACTGGTGAAGGCGCTCGACGTCTCATTTACAGCTACGTCTACAACCATCTGATTCAAACAGTGTTCGGATTGCGACTTCGCGACATGAACTTTGCGTTCAAAGTCATGCGACGCACACTGCTCGACAACGTGGAACTCCAGAGCGAGGGTTCATTCATCGATGTTGAGCTACTTGCTCGCGCTCAGAAGCTCGGCTTCAGGATCGTGCAATTCGGAGTCGATTACTTCCCACGCACACGAGGAATTTCAACATTGTCATCGAACTCGGTGATCTTCAAGATTCTTCGCGAGATGTATGAATTGCGTAGCGAACTCCAATCGCTTGAACCATTGCCGATCGAGGTGCGCCAGCCCTGGAATTCAGGAGGCGGCGCGTCCTCGTGAATTCGTCAGATGATGAAGCGCCCATTCTGATCGTTTCTGCCGATGACTTCGGCCTCACGGCAAGAGTCTCTGAAGGAATCCTTGAGGCTCACGGTCAAGGTGTCGTCACGTCGACATCAGTCATTGCGGTGGCGCCAGCGTTTAGGTCTTCGGCCAAACAATTGCGCGCTGTCTCAAGTCTTGGTGTGGGGGCTCATTTCACCGCCGTAGGCGAGGATCCTCCGCTGTTATCGGCTCGTGAAGTTCCTTCACTGGTCGACAAACACGGAAACTTCTGGCCTACATGGCGAGCTTTCTTGCCCCGTGCCGCGGCTCACCGAATTGATCCCGATGATCTGCGTCGAGAGTTCGCCGCTCAACTCGAAGCCATCACCGCCGAGGGTCTTGTGGTCGATCATTTTGATACACATCAACACATTCATCTCTGGCCGTCTGTGAGTCGAGTACTGCTCGATCTTGGTGACTCAAATGGTGTTCATGCCATGCGCGTCACACGGTCGAATGCGCGCGGTCCGGTGGGCGTTGTTGTCCGTCGCCTTGCGCGGCAACTCGAGGCTGAGTTGCGCAAACGTCATTGGGCCTGGACAGGCGCAGCGACAGGTCTTGATGAAGCCGGATCGCTCGGCACCGCGGAAATGGTTCAAGCGATCGAGCTCTTGGCATCTTCAGGTGCAGCAAGCGCGGAAATCGGAAGTCATCCCGGATTACCCGATGACCCCGAGCGCGATCGCTACCGGTGGAACTACAACTGGGACCTTGAGTTCACGGCGTTATGTTCGAAGGCCGTGCGCTCATCGATCGAAGCTTCGGGCTTTCGACTCGGCACCTTTGCGGATCTTCCAAGGTGGGGAATGTGAAGCCACCTCGTTCGGAGGCGGCAAAACGAACGCTTGGACTGTGGCGAGATTTTCCGCGGTCGGCGCGCCTTCATACAAACATTCGGTGGTGGACAGCCCCTTTCGAGGCACTTGAGGTTGAGGTTCCGCGTTCAGGAAACATTCTCGAAGTCGGTTGCGGGCACGGAGTGTTCACGACGTTCCTCGCAGTGTCTTCTGTAGAACGACGCGTTGTCGGTATCGACATTGATGCGGAAAAGATCGCGCTCGCTAAGCAATCAGTTCTCGGTCTTCGCGACGGTGAGGCAAACCTCTCGTTTGACCACCGAGCATCGGGTGACGTGCCGCTCATTGATGGTGGCTGGGATGCGATTGTTTTCGCCGATGTGCTTTACCTCCTTCCCCTTGAGGCTCGAACAGCGTTGTTAGCTGAGTGCGTTGATGCTCTTTCCACGAATGGCGTCCTGGTCGTGAAGGAAGTCGACACGGCCCCAAAGTTCAAGGCACAGATCGCGCAGTTCCAAGAGTTTCTCGCCACCAAAGTGCTTCGAATCACCGATGGCGATGCGTTGGACTTTCCCTCTGCGGCTGAGCTTGAAGGCCTTTTGGTCTCTGACGGACTCGAAACACGGGTTGCGCGTCTCGATAAGGGCTACTTCCATCCGCACTGTGTCGTCGTAGGCAGGAAAACTCAGACCTGACGTTTAAAACAATGTGAGCGGCGGATTAGTCCCGTTGTCCGACTCAGGCTCGATCTGTTCCACCATCTCGGCATTGAGGTCATCGCCGGAATCGTCACCGAGTACGTCGTTGAATTCATCTTCCGGTTCGGTTGCGTCTCCGTCGACGTCTTGGGCGATTCCAGTTTCACCAAAAGAAATCGCCATGAGAAAGCCGCGCGCACGTTCTGCGAGTGGATACTTCGCAACGAGTGCATTGAACGCGGGAGAGTGGTTCGCTTCAACGAGATGAGCGAGTTCGTGGACGATTACATAATCCAGGACCCATGGCGGGTACGCCGCAAGCCGATTAGAGATTCGGATATCGCCAGTAGTTGTCGTGCACGAACCCCATTGGCTTCGCTGGTCAGCCCACTCCACCGAGGCTGCTTTTGGAAGAGCGAATCGTTTCGCCAGACGCAATGCGCGAGATTCGAGATCGACGGACTCTGAGCGATAACGGCGTTCGAGGCGGGCGACCAAGTAATGAACATGTTCGTCGAGCTCACGTTTGGACATTGAAGCGGGCGCTTGAACGCGAATGACGCCATTGACGATGGTGGCCTGCACGGTCTTTCGTCGGCGCCGCGAACGCACGATCTCCACTGGGAGCGAGGAACGTTGTGGCTCGGTCATCGGATCATTCAGATCTGATCGGGAATGGTGATCTCGTCATCCTCAACAAGAACGACTCGCTCGCCGATTTCCAGGCGATCGCCATGGTGAACAAACACGCGCCCTCCGAGGTTCGGCATGCGTTGCCATTGTTCAGAATGTTGGACTTCAAGCGTGCCGATCACGCCGCCGTGCGTGAGTACAAGAACATCGGCGCCTTCGTACTCAACATGAATGCGATCGAGTGCTGCGCGGGTGCGAATGAGCAATTCATCATGCAACTCGTATCCGGGAGGCCATTTGTCGTGGCCGAGGTATCCCGGCCAGTCCGTTTCGATCTCGGAGCGAGTCAGTCCTTCCCATTCGCCGGCGTCGCGTTCCATGAGATCGGGATCGATCACGATCGGGCCCACGCCAATTTGAGAACTAATGATCTGTGCTGTTTCGAACGCACGAACGAGCGGAGAGGCAACGATGACGTCGACCGATCCGATTCGCTGTGCTGCGTGGAATGCCTGCTGGCGGCCCATGTCGGTGAGCTCCGGGTCGGCCTTCCCTTGCCAACGGCCAACAGCGTTCCATTCGGATTGCCCGTGGCGTACAAGTAGGAGGCGAGTCACGGCGTGACGGTACCCGACCCGCGAGACCGAGGTGAGTCGGTGACCACGTAACCTTCGCTCGTGGCTTCTCTTCGTCTGTTCGCGTCGGCCCGGGAAGCCGCAGGCACCAGCCGAGACGTGATTCCGGGGTTAACGGTCGACGAAGTCCTTGCCGAGGCTGCTCGACGTTACGGACCCGCGTTTGCCGAGGTCGTGGCCACGAGTCGGGTGTGGTGCAACGGCGAGCCAACTATTGGTGACGCACCCGTCACCGATGCTGACGAAATCGCAGTGCTTCCGCCTGTTTCCGGCGGTTGCTTGTGAGTAGCACGAAAGCGAAACCAACGATTGTTGGCCGACTCGCGTATCTTCCGAAGCCAGATGGCCCCCACGCGCGTCTAGGTGTTTTGTGGTTTATCGCTGCATGCGCAGCCTGCGCTTTAGGAACGATTGCAGTAGCCGCGCTCTTTTCGGTTCTCGCAGCAGTGGCGGCGATGCAAACTGCCCGCGCTTGGACTGATGTCGGGCGGAGGTCCAATCCGATTGTTTGTGGTGTGGCGGCCGCAGTTGTCCCGATCGCCGCTCTTGCTGGTCCCAAGGGATTTGGTGGTGGCCTCATCGTTGCGATGGGGCTCGTTGTCATCGGTGGCGTTCTTGGGAACAACGTTGTTGTCGGATTTCGATCGGCGATTCTTCCTGGACTTGCTGCTGGTGCGGTCGTGCTGACCGGACGCACCGATATGGGTGCGCTTGTTGTTTTGCTGATTCTCATTAGTGCCTATGAAACAGGCGACTACCTGATGGGAGCGGAAGCGGAAAGTATCTTCGAAGGTCCACTGTCGGGATTCGCAGCAGTGATGGTTGTGACATTTGCGGAATCGGTCTTCCAGATTGGGCCGTTTGAGACTCGTGCCGGTTGGGTGTTTGGCGCCCTCGTAGCGGTGCTTGCTCCGCTTGGCGCGTTGGTGGCTTCGTCCTTGACCCCAACCTCCGAGTCCGCTGGTCCGGCCCTGCGCCGGCTTGATGCATGGCTGGTCGTTGCTCCGGTGTGGTGCTGGATGCTGACCAACTACCTCGCCCGTAGCGGTTGACTCCGTCGGACGGATCCGAGATTTGGCGCTCGAGATCACTGTTTCGGGGCGGTTCGAAGCTCTGAAGGTGTTTCTGGGGGCTCTCTCCCCGTAGCGTGGAGGGGTCATGCGATCCCTAGCGGTACTTTCGCTTCACACTTCCCCCCTTGCGCAACCTGGCAGTGGCGATTCGGGTGGGATGAATGTGTATGTGCGCGAACTCGTTGGCGCGCTCGCACAAGCGGGCGTTCGAACCGAGGTCTACACACGGCGTTCGGCCGAGGATCAACCCGAGTTCGTTGATGTTGAACCGGGCTTCCGAGTCGTGCATATCGATGCTGGCCCGCTTGACCTTGCGAAGGAAGACCTTCCCGAGGTTCTTGACGAGTTTTCCGACGGCGTTGCTCGTCACTTGACGCGTGCCGATGGACCCGATGCGATTCATGCCAACTATTGGTTGTCGGGCGTGGTCGGACATCGCCTCAAGCACGAGTTGTCGTTGCCCCTGGTCTCGACGTTCCACACCCTTGCCCGCGTCAAAGCTGAAACTGGCGATGCAGAACCAGAGCGTCGAATTCAGGCCGAGACCGAAGTCATCGCGTGTTCCGATGCGATTCTCGCCAACTGTGCGGCGGAAGTGACGCAACTCGTTGAGTTGTACGGAGCCGATCCAACACGAATCGAAATAGTTCCACCTGGCGTTGACCACGCGTTCTTCTCTGCGGGCGATCGTCGTGGCGCGAGGTTTGCACTTGGCATTGGGGACCACCCAGTGCTGTTGTTCGCTGGGCGCATTCAGCCACTCAAGGGTTTGACGATCGCGATCGCGGCGTTGGCCGAGTTGTCTGAATCCCATCCCGATGCGTTGCTGTTAGTTGTGGGCGGAGCGAGTGGTGCCGAAGGCCGAGCTGAACTCGACGCCGCAATGTCGTTAGTTGACGCCCTTGGCCTTAGTGGACGTGTCCGGTTTGTTCCGCCTCAGCCCCATCACCTTCTTTCCACCTATTACCGCGCTGCCGATGTGTGCATTGTTCCCAGTCGTTCTGAATCGTTTGGGCTCGTCGCGCTTGAAGCTGCCGCTTGTGGAACTCCGGTAGTTGCCGCTGCTGTCGGTGGTTTGTTGACGCTGGTCGATGACGGAGTCACTGGCTTCCTGATCGACACTCGAGATCCACGCGCCTATGCCGATGCGATCGGAACCATTCTCGATACGCCGACATTCGCGCAATCGATGGCAGCAGCAGCAGCCGAGAGCGCCTCGCAGTACACATGGTCGACAACGGCAGCACGTCTTCGTCGTTTATACGCCGATCTCACATCTCGCGCACTTGTGACCTGTCGATAACCCATGGCCGATGACATCGCTGACGAACAGCAACTAGATCTGATCGAGATCCAAATAACCGACTGGTTGGCAAGCGAACTTGCGACCAATCCGGTTGTTGCTGCTGTTGAACGCGGTGAACCTTCGGAGCGGCGTTGGTATGTCCGAGTTCTTGGCGAGAGCAAAGACATTTTCACGATTTGGTTCACGCTGCGTCAGAGGACCTTGCACTACGAGACCTATGTAATGCCGGCGCCCGACGAGAATCATGCGCAGTTTTTCGAGCATCTTCTCCGGAGAAATCGAAAAGTCAACGGGATGTCGTTCTGTATTGGTGAGGAAGACGCTGTCTTTCTTGCCGGCTCGCTTCCGGTTCACGCGATTGACGATGGAGAGCTCGACCGAATCCTCGGGTCGATCTACATGTATGTCGAGCAGTTCTTCTTGCCCGCGCTGCGCATCGGGTTCGCTACGCGTTTTGCCACGAACTAGGGGCACGAGCCCGCGGCGAATCGCTCGTTTGGCCCATGCGCCGATGAATTGCCGGCTCCTACTGTCTCGGTCGTCCGGGTGGCGCGAACCGCTGCATTCATCGGGGAAGTGGGTGTGTCGGCTCGACCACCCGGGCAACGATTAGGCGATGGCTATGAATCGGTAGAGGCCCACTCGCGCCGATTGGGTAGCGTCTAACCATGATTCGACTTCAAATTGTCGGTGGCGGTCGCATGGGAGAAGCCCTTCTCGGTGGACTTCTCGATGCTCGCTGGGCCGAACCAAGTGAACTCGCTGTTGTCGAACGCGTCGCCGATCGGCGTGCGGAACTGACACACCTATTCCCTGGCGTTGTCGTGAGCGATTCGCTTGTTAAAGCTGACGGCGCGGTAATCGCGGTGAAACCGGGCGATGTCGCCGACACCTGCCGGGCATTGGCCGAAGCAGGTGCGAAGCGCGTGTTGTCGATTGCCGCAGGCATCACAACCACGTCTTTGCAGAAATCACTTGGCGATGGAATCGCCGTGGTGCGAGCCATGCCGAACACTCCGGCAGTTGTTCGTGCCGGGGCTGCAGCGATTGCCGCTGGTTCCTCGGCCGATGACGCCGATCTTGATTGGGCGGCTTCGGTGCTTGAGGCAGTTGGCGTTGTGGTTCGAGTGCCCGAAGACAAACTTGATGCAGTCACGGGCCTTTCCGGTTCGGGTCCTGCCTATGTCTTTGTGATGGCCGAGAGCATGATCGAAGCAGGCGTTCTTGTCGGGCTTCCTCGTGATGTCGCCGAAGTGCTTGCCGTGCAGACGCTTTTGGGTTCGGCCAGCCTTCTTGAATCAAGCGGCGAAGCGGCCGCAGCTCTGCGGGCTCAGGTCACGTCGCCCGGAGGAACAACGGCTGCTGGCCTTCGTGCTCTTGAATCAGGCGGATTCCGTTCTGCGGTGCTCGATGCCGTCGCTGCTGCGACTGAACGTTCTCGCGAACTTGGTCAGGACTGACGTCGCCGACCTGCCGGTAACGTAACGAACCCATGCCGCGCTACGACACTGTTTCATTCCTTTCCGACTACGGCCGCGTCGATGAATTCGTCGGAGTGGTGCATTCGATTATTCGATCGATTGCTCCCGAAGTTCGAGTCATCGACATCACACATGACATTGCGCCCTATGACGTTCGCTCAGGCGGACTCGCTCTGGTGCGGGCTGCGAATTATCTCGCGCCCGGTGTCGTTGTTGCTGTGATTGACCCAACAGTCGGCACCCCGCGTCGACCGATTGCGGTGGAAATCGGTGGCGGTTCATCGGTTCTGGTGGGCCCCGACAACGGTGTGCTCGCTCCGGTTGTGCAGCTTTGTGGTGGCGCCGGCCGCGCGGTTGAAATCGTTAACCCCGAATACCGTTTCACGACTGAGCCGGGCACGTTCGATGGTCGCGATGTCTTTGCACCGGCTGCTGCTCATCTTTGTAACGGTGTCGACCTTGCCGAGCTTGGACCTTCCATCGATCCCATTTCGTTGTTCCCAGCAATGATTCCCCTCACTCGTGAAGACGAGGGTCGACTTCACTCAGAAGTTTTGTGGGTCGATCACTACGGAAATGCGCAACTCAACGTTGACCCCGATGAACTTGAAGCTTTCGACGATCACGTGCGTCTGGTGATGGACGACGGTTCTCGTGTGGCTCGGCGTGTCTCAACATTTGCTGATCTTGAAAAGAATGAACTCGGACTCATCGTCGATTCCTACGGACTTATAACGATCGTTCTCGACAAGCGATCAGCGGCAGAAGAACTTGGTTTGTCGACTGCTTCGGCAGTGACCATCGAGCAATTCGACGAGACTCGCCCGCCAAGTGTGATTACGCCCGTACAACTCGGCCAGCGCCGAATCTGAGGAAGAACAATGCGACCAGGAACCGTTATCGCCGTCGGAACATTGCTTTTTGTGATCCTATTTGCGGCAGTGATGCAGTTGTTCGTACTTGCTCACTAGCAAGAGCAGCGTCGTGTCTAAGCGACGTCGGCGTTTGGTGATCGCCACGCATCTGGTTCAGCAACTGATCGCAACTGCACTGCTGTTCCCGAACTTGTAAGCAGGAACCCAACAAAGATCACAGAGATTCCGGCGACAAGTGAAATAGCGAATCCGTCCATCTCATTCACCACGGAGTTGAGGATGCCGCCTGCGCTCAGAATGAGTGTGCCGGCGGCAATGATCAGATTCGCAATAGCTAGACGTCGCGGTGAAGGTGCGCCGGTTCCGCGAGCGCGGGTATCTGCGCCAGCGCGCCACACCCGAAACAATCGCCACGCGCTCCAGACTGCTCCGCCGATGATGACCAGCGCGGCAACACCGGAACCGAGAGCAGCGGCAATTCGCGGACCGGGGCCGAAAACTTCTTTGCCCTGCGGAAGTACCTCGGAATTGATGACCCCAGTAAGGGGCGCAGCAACGACAATGCCTGCGCAGAACGCGCCAAGCATCGTGATGATCGCTGTCCATCGCTTGCCGTGCTTTGGTCCGGCCAACAGTTCGATAGTTCCGAGAGCGAGGAACGGGACGTTGAGAATGGCCCCGAACAGATAGAAGGACTTAAACGACCATTCGCCCCATCCGACCGATGCTCCCCACCACAGCGAGATCGAACCAAGCGCAAACATGATGAGCGAGATTGTCCACGCTGCTTCGTGGCGCTTTCGGCTTCGAAGCCAACGCTCACCCGTCGACAGTGCAAAGGCCAGCGATACCAAGGTGGCGGCGGCAGCGAGGGCGGCGTGCATGGCGACAGCCTAAGGGGGATCAGGGCCAGGGCCACAGGGGGACGCGGCCCAGCGGCACTTTGTGAACAAGAGAACAAGGTCGGTAGCGTGGTCATTCGTGGAGCGCCAACGACGGATACCTGAAGCCACTGTGGCCCGACTTCCGGTCTATTTGCGCACCCTTCTCGAAGTACAGGCTGACCGGGTCACCACGATTTCCTCAGAGCGCCTTGCTGAACTGGCCGGGGTCAACGCGGCCAAAGTCCGCAAGGACCTTTCCTACCTCGGCTCTTTCGGCACTCGCGGCGTTGGCTACGACGTTGATCATCTTCTCGTTGAGATGAGTCGGGAACTTGGGCTCACACGTGATTGGCCGGTGGCAATTGTTGGTGTCGGAAACCTCGGTGCGGCACTCGCGAATTACGGCGGGTTCGGCGATCGCGGGTTTCCTGTTGCTGCATTGATCGACGCCGATCCGACCAAAGTCGGAACAACGTTTGGCGGCCACACCATTCGTCATCTCGATGACTTGCCCGCGTTGGTAGTCGAGCTCGGTATTGCTATCGGCATCATCGCAACACCCGCAGCCGGTGCGCAGGAAGTTGCCGATCGGTTGGTTGCGGCGGGAGTGACGTCAATTCTGAACTTCGCGCCGGCGGTCGTCACCGTTCCGGAGCAAGCGACATTGCGCAAAGTCGATCTTGCCCTTGAGCTTCAGGTGCTGAGTTTTTATGGCCAGCGCGACTCCATCGGTTCGTCATTACGCGATGAACTTGGTGTCTCCGTTCCTGCGAAGAATTTGGGGGCATGAAGATGCCATTCGCTGAACCGCTCTATCCGGTGAATCTTTCGCTGGCTGGCCGTCGTTGTTTGGTGGTCGGGGGCGGTCCCGTCGCTTTGTCCAAGGCTCGAGAACTCGTGGTGTGTCGAGCAGCGGTCGATGTCGTCGCTCCAGAAATCCTCGAAGATTTCGCTTCGCTCGACGGGGTTATCTGTCACAAGCGGCCCTACGAGACCGGCGAGGTCGCCGGCTATCGCCTGGTCATCACGGCTACGAGCGATCCAGCGGTGAACCGTCAGGTTTTTCTTGAGGGCGAAGAAGCCGGGATTTGGGTCAATAGCGCCGACGATCCGGCCAACTGTGCCTTCGCTTTGCCCGCCCGAGTCCGGCAGGGGCCCCTATTGGTCACGTTCTCCACCAGTGGGTCGTCACCGGCGCTCTCCACATGGCTCCGACGTCGCTATGGTCCTGAGTTCGGACCCGAGTACGCCGTACTGGTCGAGATCCTCACCGAACACCGAGCCCGGCTTCAGGCCGAAGGCACGTCGACCGAGGGTCTGGACTGGCAAGGAGCGCTCGATTCGGGAATGCTGGAACTCATCCGCGAGGGTCGCCTCGCCGAAGCCAAGGAGCGCCTCCAGGCGTGTCTGTCGTAGTCGTTGGACTGAATCACCGAACGGTTCCACTCGCTCTACTCGAGCGAGTCACCATCGACGACGCTCGGCTGCCGAAAGCGCTTCACGATGTGCTCTCACAAGACCATGTGAGTGAAGCCGTGGTGCTGTCGACATGTAACCGCACCGAGGTCTACGTCGTCGCTGAAAAGTTTCACCCCGCCTACGGCGACCTGCGCACGTTCTTCTCTGAACTTGCCTTCGCTGCTCCAGAAGAACTTGCCGATCACCTTTACGTTCACGATGCCGATGCTGCTGCCGGACATCTCTTCCGCGTTGCATCTGGCATCGACTCAGCCGTCGTTGGCGAAGCCGAAATTCTCGGACAGGTGCGCCGGGCTTGGGACATTGCGCAGACCGAAGGTGCGGCCGGGTCTCAACTCAACCTGCTCTTCCGTCATGCACTTGAAATGGGAAAGCGCGCTCGAACCGAAACGGGTATTGGTCGCCACGTCGCGTCGGTGTCGACTGCTGCAGTCGCAATGGCCGCACAGCATCTCGGTTCACTCGAAGGTCGATCCATCCTTGTGATGGGTGCTGGCGAAATGGGCGAGGGCATGGTTCGTGCACTTGCCAGCAACGGAGTCTCCGACATTCGCATTGCCAATCGCACGTGGGAGAACGCTGCAGATCTCGCAGAACGACTTGGTGGAACTGCAATCCGCCTTGCCGATCTCGATGCAGCTCTTTCCGAGGTCGATCTTCTGCTCACTGGCACTGGCGCCAACTCGATGATCATCGAACACGCTGACATCGAACGAGTCATGCGTGCACGCGGCGATCGCGAAATTCTCGTTGTCGATGTTGCGGTTCCTCGTGACGTCGATCCTGCTGCTGCCGATATCCCGGGTGTCACCATCCTCGACATGGACGACCTTCGAGCGTTTGCCGAAGCAGGCATGGCCGAGCGTCGACGCGAAGTCGCATCAGTCGAAGCAATGTGCGGCGAAGAACTCGAGCGCTACTTGGCCGTCAGTTCAGCTCGTGAAGTGGCGCCGTTGATTTCACGGTTGCACGAAAAGTCCGATGAAATTCGCCTTGCCGAACTCGAACGTCTCCGTGCTCGTCTTGGTGACCTCGATGAACGTCAACTCGAAGCGCTCGATTCATTGACAAAGGGAATCGTCGCCAAGTTGCTTCATCAGCCAACCGTGCGATTGAAAGATGCTGCTGGTTCGCCTCGCGGTGAACGCCTTGCCGAGGCCCTTCGCGATCTCTTTGAGCTCTGATTCCACTATGTCCGGGGGCGGTCCCGACGCAGTGACACTTCGATTAGCAACGCGCGGTAGTGCTCTTGCGTTGTGGCAAGCCGATCATGTGACAGAACTGCTCCAGCGCCATGCGTCCGTGAGTGGTTTTGAATTAGTGGTGGAGAAAGTGATCGTCGAGACGATGGCTGATCAACGCCTTGACATCCCGATCGACGCCATGGGTGGCAAGGGCGTCTTCGTGAAAGAAATTCAAGCGGCGGTGCTCGACGGCCGCGCTGATTTCGCTGTGCACTCCGGAAAAGACCTACCTGCACTCACTCCCGACGAACTCGTCATCGCTGCCATTCCCGAGCGGGGCGATGTGCGCGATGTTCTGGTTGGGTCAACCATCGACGGTTTACCCATCGGCGGACATGTCGCGACAGGGTCCATTCGTCGGAAAGCGCAACTCGCATCACTGCGTCCCGACCTTGTGTTCTCAGGATTGCGCGGCAACATTGCTACCAGGCTTGAAAAGGCTGCTGGGTTCGATGCCATCGTGATGGCGGCGGCAGCTATCGAACGACTGAGCATTTCGTTGGACGATCGGGTCGTACAGGTACTCGAGCCTTCAGTGATGCTTCCCCAGGTCGCGCAAGGAGCGCTTGTCCTTGAATGCGGCGTCGACGATTCATCGACGCTTTCGTTGCTCGCTGCTATTGATCACGGTCCAAGTCGGCTGTGTGTCGATGCCGAACGAGCGTTCCTTGCCGAACTTGGCGGCGATTGCGATCTGCCAGTTGCGGCCTATGTCGTCATCGACGGCGACGAACTCGTTTGCGAGGCTCTTGTTGCAGCGCCGGACGGTTCGACCATCCTTCATGACTCTCGTCGATGTGCTCTTGGCGATGGCGAAGAAACCGGAAAGCTCATGGCTCGCTACTTGCTTGACGATGCGGGCGGTTCCGCTCTGCTTGGGCGGTAAGCGCAATGACCGATGTTCATGAGGGCGATGTGTCGCCAGAGAACGATGACCGTGAAGTCGGTGTTGGACCCCACCCGTTGCCGTGGCCTGATGATCCGCGGTTCGATCTGGAATTTCTTGAACACGGAGATCGACGAAATGTTGGCGATGGCTATCGCTACTGGTCCAACGAAGCGATCGTCGCCGATCTTGATTCGCGCCGGCATTCATTTCATGTCGCGATCGAAAACTGGCAGCACGATCTGAATATCGGAACCGTTGTGCGAACGGCAAACGCGTTCAATGCTGCCGGTATCCACATTGTTGGTAAGAAGCGTTGGAATCGTCGCGGGGCGATGGTCACCGATCGTTACATGCATGTACATCATCACCAAGACATCGCTGCGCTTGTGGAATGGGCGGCGACTAACGATCTGAACGTGGTGGCAATCGACATCGTTCCTGGAGCAGTTCCGATTGAGACAGCAGTTCTTCCCGAACGCACCATGTTTCTCTTCGGACAAGAGGGACCAGGGTTGAGCGACGAAGCCTGTGCATCAGCGGCGATGGTGTGTTCAATCGCTCAGTTCGGTTCCACTCGCTCCATCAATGTCGGCGTTGCAGCCGGAATTGCGATGCACTCGTGGATTCGTCAGCACTCGGCCCCTCCTGCAACTTCGTAAACGCCTAAGTTCCACCCGTGGACACGGTTTGGATTCTTGGCGATCAACTTCGTCGTGACACCGGCGCACTCGCCGGAGTTCGTCCAGGTGAGGCCCGAGTGCTCATGGTCGAAAGCGATGGAAAGGTCGGATCAGGTCGGTGGCATCGGCAACGACTGCATTTTGTGCTGGCGTCAATGCGCAGATTCGCCGAGGAACTTCGGGTCGAAGGTTTTGCAGTTGACTATCGCCACGCTCCGTCATTACGGGCGGGGTTCGCGGCTCACAAGGCCGAGTTCAAACCAGAACGAGTAACGGCGATGTCGCCCATGTCGTTCGATGGGCGAGCAATGTTGGAAGAACTCGATGTCAACGTGATTGCCAATGACCAGTTCCTCTGCAGTGCCGAAACCTTCGGATCCTGGGCCGGAAGTCGGTCCAATCTCAAAATGGAGGACTTCTATCGGTGGCAACGCCAGCGACTGAACATCCTCATGGATGGCAACAAGCCCGTCGGCGGAACCTGGAACTACGACGCAGAAAACCGAGAGCCTCCGCCGAAAGACGGCCGTTCGTGGCCAAGTCCGATTGTCGATCCCCTCGATGCAATTGACGCCCGCGTAATTGCCGACATCGCACGGCGTGCACCTGACGCGTTCGGGTCGGCATTCGATGGGTTGTGGGCAACGACTCGCACCGGCGCTTTGGCACGGCTTCAGCAATTTATTGACGAGGTGTTGCCACTCTTTGGCCCGCATGAGGATGCGGTGCTGTCGTCAGAGTGGAAACTTGCGCACTCGATGTTGAGTCCGTACCTCAACATCGGCCTGCTTCATCCTCGTGAAGTTGTCGAGGCTGCACACGATGCCTTTAACGAAGGACGCATTCCGATTGCCTCGGCGGAGGGCTTTATTCGTCAGGTCATCGGATGGCGTGAGTACGTATGGGGTCTCTATTGGTTGTGGATGCCGGACTATCGAGAGTTGAACGCCCTTAACGCCGATCAACCGTTGCCGGTGTCATTTGCAGGTGGCGAAACGCAAATGGCGTGCGTTTCGCATACCGTGAAGGCGATCGATGAGCGCGCATGGGCCCACCACATTGAACGACTCATGATTTTGGGGAATCTTGCACTTACATCGGGCGTTCGTCCTGGTGCGCTCGTGGAATGGATGTGGAAGTCGTTCATTGACGGGGCCGAGTGGGTGATGTTGCCAAACGTGATGGGAATGGCGCTGTACGCCGATGGTGGACGGATGTCGACAAAGCCCTATGCCTCGGGCGGTGCGTACATCAACAAAATGAGCGATCACTGCGGTGATTGCCGGTATGACCCGAAAAAGAGAATCGGCGAACACGCATGTCCGTTCACGACCCTCTATTGGGATTTTCTTGCGCGCAACGAGTCTGTGCTTCGATCGAATCATCGACTCGGAAATCAACTTGGTTCAATGCGCAAACTGAAAGATCTCGATGCCGTTCGTGAACGCGCAGTTGAAGTACGGTCTGGGCTCAGAAACGGTTCAATCTAAAAGGCAGGAAAATGAAGCTCCGGAGTCTGCTTGGATTGACGCTTGTCGGAACAGTTCTCGCGGCTGGATCCTTTGTTTCGATCGATCAACGACAAAGCCGAGCGACCAGCGTTGTTGACTTTGGGCATGTTGGCCCTGTTGCTGTAGCTGCGTGGGGCGAGGCGGCACTGACTCCGACGACGATGATTCCGCTTTCAAGCGAGCTTGAAATGACATTCGGTTTCCGCACAGATCGTGCTGAACTCGAACGCCGCGCAATCGCGGTTTCAGATCCCAAGTCGCCTGAGTATGGAAAGTACGAGTCGATTGCTAAGAACGCGCGAGAACTGAATGCATCCGATCAAAAAGTTGAGGCCTTTACAAATTGGATGACGGCGCACAACGTTCACGGAAAGGTTGACCCGACACATTCCTATGCAACGGCAAACGTTCCGCTCTCGGTGCTGCAAGTAATGATGAACGCAACTTATGGCGCCTACGCGGTGGCAGGGGTTCCAGCAGGGTTCGTTGCTCTTACCCCAACTACCGCAGTCGACTCCCTCGTGAGTCCGCTCGATGAAGTGATTGATCGAGTCGCAGGCGCGACGGTGATTTGGAATACCACATCGAATACTCAAGTTCCGACCTCGGTATCGCCGGAATCGAATGTTGGTAATTTTTCGCCCACTAGTGCTCCGGTATTTCAGCCCGCATACGGAGGAACGCCTTGGCGAACAGGGAGCCCGACCGATGCATGTGCGGCTGCTGACTCGGTTGCTCCGCTTGGATTTCCGATGGGACTTTCCCCCGCTCAACTCCGCACTGCGAATGGCATTGATCGCCTTTGGGACGCAGGATTCCGCGGCAAGGGTGCACGGATCGCAATCTTGGATTTCAACACCTACTTGCCGTCAGACATCACAGAGTGGAGAGACTGCTTTGGCTTGCACGGAACACCGGTGACGAACCATCTGATCGGTACACCCGTCTTTAATGCGGCGGCATCTGATGAGACAACTCTTGATATTCAGACAGTGCTGTCGTTAGCGCCCGAAGCCGACCGAATTGATTGGTTTGGAGTTGAACCAACGGCGACATCGCTCATGGGCCAATATCTTCAACTCTTTACCGCTCCATTGCATGCGGCACTGACCGGGGGCATTGCCCCCGATGCTCTCACCGCAAGTTTCGGGAATTGCGAAGTCGACATGGCCGAAAACGATCCTGCGTTCGAAGTTGGACTCAGCATCTTTGATCAGATGCTTGCGACCGCCGTCGCATCGGGAATTGGAGCATTCGTTTCATCGGGAGATACCGGTTCAACCGGTTGTTATCCAAATGGTCCTGGCACGCCGAACAACACAATTTCGGCACAGTTCCCTGCCTCGAGTCGGTGGGTCACTGCAGTCGGCGGAACGAATCTCACACTGTCGACTGACAATCGAATTGTTTCCTCAGGAGTTTGGAATGATCGTTACTTCCACATCAACCCGTTGCCGCAGAACGAGATCATCGGAAGTGGTAGCGGCGGATTGAGTCTCTACGAGCGCCGGCAGTCGTGGCAGCCACGATTCGGCGCTGGAACGCACCGACCAGTTCCGGACATCTCAGCTTTCGCAGACGAATTGCCTGGATACTTCCTCTTTTACCAAGGGGCATGGGGTGCGGTTGGCGGCACGTCAGCATCAGCGCCATTTACGGCGACGGCATTCGCGCTGCAATCGACTGCACGAGTAGCGCACGGTGGGTCTCGGCTTGGTTTTGTTGCGCCACTGCTCTATCAAATTGCAGAAAATGGCGGAGCCGATGCCGAACGAGCCATCCTCGACATAACTCTCGGCAACAACGATGCCCATGAAGTTGGCGTGTACCGCGCAACTGTCGGCTACGACATGGCCAGCGGACTTGGCACGGTCAGACACGACGGTCTCTACGACATTCTGAATCCAATACGTCCGGAAGAGCCTGTAGAGCCCAAGTTCACCGGTTGATTGCTCAGTTGACTGATGCAACCTCGTAGCCCGCTTCATCAACTGCGGCGCGAACATCGACTTCGGTGATCTCGCCCATAACGGTGACGGTTTTCGCATCGATGTCTACGAGCGCGCTTTCAACGCCATCGAGTGGGGCGAGTTCGCCTTCGATGGCTGCCTTGCAGTGACCACAAGAAATGCCGGGAACGGAATAGGTGCGGGTGGTCATCGTTGATCCTTTGTGGGGGAGTGACGGCGAACGCCTTTAAACCTTCGCAGGCGAAGCGAATTGGTGACGACAAACACTGACGAGAATCCCATGGTTCCGGCGGCGATCATCGGATTCAACACGCCAAACGCAGCGAGCGGAATTGCAGCAACGTTGTAGGCGAACGCCCAAAACAGATTGCCCTTGATTGTCGCGAGCGTTCGGCGTGACAGTGCAATGGCATCGGCGGCGGCGCGGAGGTCTCCGCTCACGATGGTGAGATCGCTGGCCTCTATAGCGATGTCTGTTCCGGTACCTATAGCGATTCCGAGGTCGGCCTGGGCAAGAGCGGGTGCATCGTTGATGCCGTCGCCCACCATCGCCACCATGTGGCCCTGTTCTTGAAGCCGACGGACCTCAGCCACTTTGTCGGCGGGAAGAACTTCGGCCACCACGCGGTCGACACCAACTTCAGCGCCGATCGTTTCAGCAGCGCGACGGTTATCTCCGGTGAGAAGAACAACCTCAAGGCCGAGTGCATGGAGATCGGCAACTGCTTCGGCACTGGTTGGTTTGAGTTGATCGGCGACAACGAGAACCGCTTGGGCCACAAGCGGGCCATCGGAATGTTCCGACCAACCCACGAGGACTGCTGTGCGTCCGGCGGACTCTGCCAATACCTGAGCATCGGTGAGTTGCTGATCAATGCGTTCGAAGAGCGAAGTGCGGCCAACCCCAACGGTCCAATCGATTCCCGAATCGCTCATGACCTTTGCGGTCACGCCCCTACCGGGGAGATTCTCAAAACCTTGGACTTGAGTGCCGGACGCTTCGCCCGGCCGCCGGGCATCGGCGCCGGCAACAATCGCTGCGGCAATCGGATGTTCGGAACGAGCCTCAACCGTGGCCGCGAGTCGAAGAGCAGCATCGGCAGTTGTCGTTGGCATGGTGATGACGTCAACGAGTTTCATGTGACCCTCGGTGAGGGTTCCGGTCTTGTCGAGAACAGCCACATCGACTCGACGAGTCTGTTCAAGCACCTCGCCACCTTTGATGATGATGCCAAGTTGAGCACCACGACCAGTGCCAACCATGATCGCCGTCGGTGTGGCAAGACCGAGTGCGCAAGGGCACGCAATGATCAGTACGGCGACAGCGGCAGAGAATGTGTCTTGCGCGGAGTGGCCGGTAACGCTCCATCCGATGATGGTTGCGATAGCGATGCCAAACACGATTGGTACGAAGATGCCCGCGACCCGATCGGCGAGTCGTTGTATAGGGGCTCGCGAACCTTGCGCGTCTTCAACAAGTTTCACGATTTGAGCGAGGGCTGTTTGGTCGCCAACTCGTGTTGCCTCAACCACAAGGTGACCGTTTGCGTTCACCGTCGCGCCGACAACATCATCGCCTGGCCCAACTTCCACGGGGACGGGTTCGCCGGTGATCATTGACATGTCGATGGCGGAGTGACCGGAAACGATTACGCCGTCCGTTGCAACCTTTTCTCCGGGCCTCACGACGAAACGAATGCCAACAGTGAGTTCCTCTAACGGAATCTCAGTTCCGTCTTCGAGGCGAGCAGTTTTGACACCGAGTTCCGCAAGTTTTCGAATTGCATCACCGGAACGACGACGAGCGCGTGCCTCAAACCACTTTCCTAGGAGGATGAGCGAAATGATGACGCCGGCGGTTTCGAAATAGACGTGAGCGGCGTCGGTTGTCGACGACATCCCCGCCATTGCACTCATCGAAGTCGAACCCGTATCTGCTGCGTGCAAGAACACAAGAGCAACAGTTGACCAAGTCCAGGCAGCCAGTGTTCCCATTGAGACCAGCGTGTCCATCGTGACAGTGCCATGTCGGAGGTTGATGGCTGCGGCTCGGTGAAACCCCCAACCGCTGTAGAAGACCACTGGAGTGCAGAGTGCGAACGCCACCCACTGCCAGTTGGTGAACATAAATGCTGGGACCATCGAAATAAGCAACAACGGGATAGTGAGTGCTGCTGCGAAGATCAATCGAATTCCAAGAGTTCTGGAATACTCGGCTTCGGCTTCATCGTGTCGATCAACGGCGGGGACGTGGTAGCCGAGGGATTCGATCTTCTCGGTGAATGTGGTTCGCCCAGTGAGTGACGGGTCGAAATGAACGGTGGCGCGCGCCGCCGCAAGGTTCACATCGGCTTGAGTGACGCCCTCGAGTTTTCCAAGCCCCTTGCTGATGCGAGTCGCACACGCGGCGCAGGTCATTCCCTCAATGGGAAGATCAATGCGCTCAAGCGATGACGAGTTCTGGGTACTGGCCATGTCTCCACCATATGACGACAGGTTCGAGGTTCCTCAGGAAGCGGGGCGGACCATGCTCAAAATCGTTCCCGAGGGGGTGATTTCCGTAAGCGTCCGATCGTATTTGTAGCCCTCGGGATGGCGGAACGTTGTGAGCGCCTTCGGATCGTCAGCGCCGGTTTCGAGGATGTATCGAACAAGCGCGCCTTTTAACAATTTGTTCCAATGATTGACGGTAGTGAAAGTTCGTTCGCCCTTTACGGGAGTTGTCTCGTCGAGAAACTTCACTGAGAACATCGCACTTGGAGTTTTGGCTGTGCTTTCGGCGGAACCAAACGGAGCCCACGCACTGTCATGTTCTTTTGGTAATAGATTCCAGACGACTGCCCCAGCGACTGATTGTTCAAGCGCCGGCGTAAGCGATTCACGCCACCAGGTTGAGAGCTTCCCGATCGGCGCAAGTGTCGCTCCCATCTTCAGCTTGTAATCGGGAATCATGTCGTCGGGACGCACGACACCCCACAGTCCGCTGAAGATCAGAACCTGTTTGTTCAATCGTTTGCGATCGCGCGCTGACAATGAGTCGACATCAAGCGCGTCATAAAGCACACCCGTGTAACGCTCGATCGCCGGCATTGTTGGTGATGTCAGTGCTGCAAGGTTTGATGCGGTCGCTGATGCGAGAGCCTTGCCCTTGACGCCGAGCAATTTTGATCGCGTTGCTTCAGAGCTGTTCATCGAAGTGGTGAGGGCAGAACGAACCGCTGACCGCTGCTTTTCAAGCTGAGGAAATGACAGCCCTGAAATCTTGAGTTTCGGGCCAGTGCCGCCCTCGGCTTTACCTTCCGAAGGAGGCAGGAGAATCACTGGTGCTGTTGCCATTGCTCCATCCTGCCTGACGGTGAACGGCGCATGGACGAAGTCCGAATTCACCCCTCCCGAGAAATCCGATGGGGACGAATGAGGCCTCAGATGGTAGAAAGGTCTCTGTCTTGCCGACGGAATGTCGGCCGATATCTCAAGGAGGTGACCCCTATGCCAGCAAGCGAGCCCCCAAGTACGTGCTTTCTGTCGTACGTCGCCTTCTTTGCTTCCAACTGAGAGTCTTCCTGATTCGGATTCAGTGAGGTAGAGCGGGCGTGGTCCGTCCGTTTTCTAGTTCTGGAGTCCGTTATGCCACAGGCCCTCAATGCACCACGTGCCATTGCACAACGCCGTAAACAACGAACAAAGCGTCTGCTTGCCCTCGAAGCTGTTGCCGAGTCCCTGCTTTCCGTGTCGGGACTCACTGGCGCGCCGGTTGTGCATTCTTCTGGAATCGAAGTCGGTCGCTTGGTGGACCTTGTTGTTCGTTGGGAAGGTGAGCCGTATCCGCCCCTCACCGGGTTGGTCGTTCGCGTTGGTCGACAACTCACATGGGTATCGGCCGACAAGATCGGGGAAATGGAGCAACGACGAGTCGTTCTGCGCTCGGCCAAGGTTGACCTCCGTCAGTTTGCTCGCCGTGACAACGAAGTGAAACTCGTCGACGACGTCATTGATCATCAGATGGTCGACGTTGATGGTGTGCGCGTCTTTCGCGCTGCTGATCTGTTTCTTGCGCGCGTTGGTGGTGGCTACCGCCTAGTGGGAGCCGACGTTGGGTTCTCAACTTTGTTGCGCCGTCTTGGTCCTGCCCGTTGGCGAGTGCGTCCGCATCCAGATCGGGTGATCGACTGGGCCGCCATTCAGCCGTTCTCCGACCCTGGCGAGCCGGTGCGTTTGAGTCGTGCCAACAGCGAACTTCGGCGCCTTCGTCCTGGCGAGCTCGCGGATCTTCTCGAGGAACTCGGGCGATCGCAGCGCCAAGAACTTCTTGCTGCCCTTGATGCTGAGACCGCAGCCGACGCGCTTGAGGAAATGGAACCTGACGAATTAGCAGTGCTGCTTCGTGATGCGGATCCTGCACAGGCGGCCGCACTGCTTGCGGAAATGGAACCCGATGAAGCCGCTGAGGCTCTTCGAGATCTCGACGATGAAACTCGCGAAGAGTTGTTGTCGGCGATGAACCAAGAAGATGCTGCGGTTCTCGTTCGTTTGGTTGGGTATGACGAAGAGACGGCGGGTGGCCTCATGACCACCGCACTATTTGCGTTCGACGCCGACCTGACTGTTAGCGCTGCGCGTCAATTGCTTGAGGAAGCAGAAGACATCGCGCGACTGGAATCAATTCTCGTGCTCGATGGCGACGGCACCTTGCTTGATGACATCTTGATGATTGACCTGTTTATGGCCAAGCCTGAAGACACGCTTCGTTCGCTTATCGGCTCGCCTTGGCCCGTGACTGTCACCGTGGAAGCACCAATCGAAGATGTGATCGAGTCATTCGTTGAAAACCGCGGTTCCTCGATTGTGGTCGTCGATGATGACGGACGTCCGATTGGTCGAATCCTTGCTGATGATGTGGTTGACGCACTCATTCCGCAACACGATTCCAGCCGCCGACCCTTCGCTCGACTGCTCGCGTGAACTGATTTGTCATGACCGAGTCCACCAATGATCCCGTGAAGGCTTCTGGTGCGCGCACACCCGCGCCCAAGCGTCGCCGTCGTTGGTTGATTTGGCTGGCCGTTCTTGGCCCAGGACTCATTGCAGCAAATGCTGGAAACGATGCTGGTGGCATAGCGACCTATGCATCGGCCGGTTCGCAATTCGGTTACCGAACCCTGTTCGTGATGATGCTGGTGACGATCGCTCTCGTGATTGTGCAGGAAATGTCAGCACGGCTGGGCGCACACACCGGTGAAGGGTTGATGTCACTTATTCGCGAGCAGTTCCCGCTGCGCGCTTCGACGTTCGCCATCGTTTGTTTGCTTATCGCCAATCTCGGGCTTGTCGTTTCCGAATTTGCCGGAATTGGCGCGGCATTCGAACTCTTCGGAGTTTCTCGCTACATCTCAATTCCAATTGGAGCGCTCGCGATTTGGGCCGTGGTCGTCTTCGGCAACTACCGCTATGCCGAACGAGTCTTTCTGTTGTTAGGGCTCGCTTTCATCACGTATCCAATTGCCGCGATTCTTGGAAAGCCTGATTGGGGACAGGTCGTAAGCAACACCCTCATTCCGCACATGCTGGGAACAAAGGAATTCCTGTTTCTTGTTGTTGCACTCATCGGCACAACCATCACGCCCTACATGCAGCTTTATCAAGCCGCAGCTGTTGCCGACAGCGGACGCGGGCCCGACGAATATCGAATAGTTCGCATCGACACGGTCACTGGTGCGTTGTTCGCCAACTTCATTTCGATGGCCATCATCATCGCAACTGCTGCCGCAATTGGTGGCACTGGCGTATTGCAATCAGCAAAGGACGCGGCCCAAGCGCTTGAACCCGTTGCTGGGTCAGCCGCAGAGGTTCTCTTCGGCATTGGACTTCTTGGAGCTTCTGCTCTGGCTGCGGCGGTCGTACCGCTGGCAACCTCCTACGCCGTTGCTGAAGCGGTGGGAGTCGAGCGTTCCGTTTCAAAGACTTTCCGAGAAGCGCCATTGTTTATGGGGCTATTCACCACATTGATCGTGATCGGCGCGGCGGTGGCGTTGTTGCCGGGGAACTTAATTTCGCTGCTCATCAACATGCAGGTGATTAACGGATTGATCACGCCAATCATCTTGATCTTCATCTTGATCTTGGCGAACCGACGGGCAGTACTTGGCAACGCAGTGAACGGACCAAAGTTCCGTGTTGCTGCACTCATCTGCGTGGTTGTCATTGCGACTCTCGCTGCAGTCGTTCTTGTGCAAACTGTCGCCGGATGGCTCGGTTTCTCGTGATGGATTACTTGCGGATTTGGGCCGATGAACATGGTGAGAGCCACTTTGAGGACGTCACGCTTGATCGTGCGGTGAATCCGGCCGAACGAGGTGTGGCTGAACTGTGGGTTTCTCCTGGGGTTGATGTTGATCGTGTGCAGTTCCTCACTGTGCAAGCGGTCGACCAGGTGCCGGCTGCGCACAATGCACCGCGGCGACAGTTCGTCGTCTTCCTCGATGGTTGGGTGCGGATCACCGCAAGCGATGGAGAAACGCGAACCTTGCCGGCCGGAGGAGTCGTTCTCGCCGAGGACGAACACGGCAAAGGTCATGTCACCGAACTCGAGCCAGGTGTCAGGCGAGTGCTGCAGATTCCTCTGGATTCCGAAGAAGTCCTCGGATGAGCGTGACCAAGAGTTTGTTATACGTTTCGTTCGTGTCGGCGAAGACGGACATTTCTAAGAGTTCAAGAGCAACGGCCCCATGACAGCTGGCCCAAATTTGTTGGGCGATTAATTCAGAATTGTTCGGGAGAAATTGATTTGTGTCGATCGCACGTTGAACAACGATTCTGAGTTCCTCAAAAGATTGGGCGGCAGCGAGAAATGAATCCTCAGATGCTTCGAACCCGGGTACAACACGAAGAAACATGACTGCATAGGTTTCCGGGTTTTCAAGCGCAAAGGTGCGGTACGCAAGACCCATCTCATACAAAGAGGTAACCGGGTTTTGTGACTTCGAGTTTCGATGCAAGACATCTGCAAACTCCCTGAATCCATGTTCGAACACCGCATCAAAGACGCCATGCATGTCGCCGAAATGGTTATAGATGCTCATCGGGGCCACGCCTGCTTCTGACGCGAGGCGCCGCACCGTGACCGCTTCTGCGCCGTCTGATCCGATGATTCGAAGGGAAGCCTCGACCACGGCACTGGTCACGGCGAGGGAAGGTGTCCGGTGTCGTCGGACCCGTGGTGCGGAAGGCTTTGCTGTGGCCATTTCTTCAAGTATAGGTCAGCATTACACGCTTGTGGATCGTTGACCTACAATTGATGATCGTCGCCTGAACCTCTTTGGAGTCCGTCATGAATTCAGAAACCATTTATCGCCGGCGCTGGTGGATTCTCGTTGTGCTCGCCCTCAGTGTGTTTCTCGTTGTTGTCGACAACACGATCGTGAATGTGGCGCTTCCGACATTGAGTCGCGATCTCAACGCGTCGACTACTGATCTTCAGTGGATCGTTGATGCCTACAGCCTCGTGTTCGCCGGACTCCTTCTTGCCGCCGGCGGTTTGGGCGATCGCATCGGTCGCAAGGGCACAATGCAGGCTGGGCTCGTGATCTTCGCTGCGACATCGGTCGTCGCGGCATTCTCAACCAGTTCGGGACAATTGATTGCTTCTCGTGCCGCGATGGGCATCGGCGCCGCACTGGTGTTTCCCGCAACGCTCGCCATTCTCACCAATGTCTTCACCGATCCGACGGAACGAGCAAAGGCGATCGGTGCCTGGTCGGCAGTGTCAGGTATGGCTGTCGCCTTTGGACCAGTCACCGGCGGCATCTTGCTTGAACACTTCTGGTGGGGATCGATCTTCCTCGTGAACGTTCCGATCGTTGCGATCGCACTTCTCGCTGGATGGTTCCTTGTTCCCACATCTCGCGACCCTGATTCGGGTGCATTCGACTGGGTCGGCACAGTGGTTTCAATCCTTGGTGTTGGCCTGCTCGTTTACACCGTCATCGAAGGTCCACATGCCGGATGGAACTCGGTGGCCACGATTGGCGGGTTCATTGGTGCTGCGGTCTTGCTCGCCGCCTTTGTTGTTTACGAACTTCGCCGAGAGCACCCGCTACTAGACGTTCGTGTCTTTCGCATCGCACGTTTCAGCGCGGCTGCCGGATCAATCGCCATCGCCTTTTTCACGCTTTTCGGATTTATTTTCATCGTTACCCAATATTTCCAGTTCGTGCGCGGGTATTCAACGTTGTCTGCTGGTCTGCATACCCTGCCGTTCGCGATCTTTGCCGCGATCACTGCGCCAAATGCTGCACGACTCGCATTGCGATTTGGCCCACGGCGTGTAGTGGGAACTGGTCTGCTCACGATGATGATTGGTTTCATCATCATCGGTTTTTGTGATGCCGATACCGCGTACTTCGGACCGGTTGTCATTTCGATGGCGTTCATCGCGACTGGACTTTCGCTCGTTACCTCGCCTTCAACTGCAGCCGTCATGTCGTCATTGCCGAAAGAAAAAGCAGGTGCGGGTGCAGCGGTCAATGACACCACTCGTGAAATTGGTGGAACGCTGGGTGTCGCGGTGGTGGGGAGTGTGTTCGCCTCGATCTATGCCCCGAAGATCGGTGAGTTTCTCGCGAAGTTTCCGCAGGTCCCTGCCGAAGCGGTTACTGCAGCGAAAGCTTCGATGGCTGCGGCGATCGTGGTCGCATCTCAAGCCCCTGCCGAAGTCAAGGAACTTTTCCGTACATCCGCTTCCGACGCCTTCATGCAAGGAATGCACCTCGGGTGCTTCGTATGCGCTGGCGTCGCGCTGTGTGGATCGATCGCGGCGTTCGTCTTTCTTCCTGACCTCGAATCCGAGGAAGCACCGCACCCTGGCGAATGGTCTGATCTCGAACAATCCTGAGCACGGATAGCCAGCATTCGCGAGACTGCGCGAATGCTTACAACCGATGACCTCATTGCACGCGCCGAGATCACCGATGTGATTCAGCGGCTCGCACGCGGCACCGATCGACTCGACCACGAACTCATGGCCTCCTGCTATCACCCCGATGGTTTTGATGATCACAATTCGTTCCGAGGCTCGGGGGAGGAGTTCGCCGATTGGGTGTGCACGGTGCTGCCTCATTTCGCGGCGACCACGCACTTCATTGCACTCCCTCACATTCGCCTTGACGGCGATGTCGCCCAGGTCGATACCTACTGCGTTGCTCACCATGTGAGCCGAGCCGATGAATCTGGCCAGGCAACCGACATGATCATGGCCCTGCGGTACGTCGATCGTTTCGAGCGCCGGACTGGGCATTGGCTTATCGCTAAACGAGTCTGTGTCTTTGATTGGAACTACACCGTGGCCTTCGATCCGGCGGCAACCTTCCAATGGGAGGCTGATTTCACGCTCGGGTCAAGGGATCGCACCGATCTGACCTACAAGGGTGTCTGAGCCCCGGTAATCCGGCGGGAATCCTTTCTGTACAAGAGATCTCTCTGAGCGATGACGCTTGTCACTTCCGAATTGGGACAGTAACGTCGTTTAAGGCCGTCACATTGGTGTCGGCCTAAGGGAAGGGTCACAAGGACCGCCCCGCACTGGTTTCAGTGCGAACACCACAAGTTTCGCTTGTTGTATCGAGTGAAACTCCCGATTTCGGTCGGTACAACAGTCATCTACAAAGGGGAATTCAGTGCCTAAAGGCAATGGAACTACACCGGCAAAGAGCCGGTCAAAGCGTCGCACTAGCGGCGCCGTGCTGGTTGTGGCGCTTGTCGCCGTGCTCAGCATTTTCGCTGCAGCGTGTGGCGGCAGCAGCCGTTCATCCGGCGGCAGCACCGATACGACAAAGGCTGCGAAGGCAACCGACTTCGGCACCATGGCCTCGCCATGTGGCAAGGGCGACGCCAAGGGCGCAACGGCCCAGGGCGTAACCGACACTTCCATCACGATTGGTTACGGAGACGATGCGGGTTACTCAGCATCTCCTGGCCTCAACAAGGAAATGTCTGACGCCATCAAGGCCATGATCAAGTGGTGTAACGATCAGGGTGGCATCAACGGTCGTCAGGTCGTAGGCAACTACGGCGACGCCGCCATCATGAACGTTGCAAACGTCATGACCGAAGCATGCTCGAAGGTGTTCATGCTTGTTGGTGAAGGCTGGTCACTCGACTCAGCACAGGAGAAAATCCGTCAAGGATGCAAGCTTGCTGCTGTTCCTACCTACACCGTGTCACCTCAGTTCGCGAACGCTCCGCTTATGGTGCAGCCCACGCCAAACCCCGCTGATTACAAAGATGCAGGCAGCGCGTTCCTTCTGGCCGGCAAGTACCCGGCTGCAGTGAAGAAGGCTGCAACGATGTACGCCAACTACGCCGCAACAGTTGATTCAACTGACAAGTGGGTAGCTGCGTCCAAGACTGCAGGCTGGACCTATCTTGATTGCGCGCAGGTGTACAACATCGGCGGCGAATCAAACTGGACACCATTCGTTCAACGTCTGAAGGATTGTGGCGCTGAATCGGTGTACTTCTCCGGTTCACCGGCTCCGAACTTCGAGAACATTCTCGATGCGGCAAAGTCCATTGGGTACAACCCGATTTGGGTCAACGAAGCCAACTTCTACGACACAGCGTTCGCCAAGTGGAACACATCAGGCAATGGCGACAACGTCTACGTCATGATGGCCTACTACCCGTTTGAGCAGGCCGACAAGATTCCGGCAGTCGCCAAGTACCTCGAGATCGTCAAGGCCAATGGTGGATCCACCAGCCTCCTTGGCGCTCAGGCAACCGCAGCGTTCCTCCTTTGGGCACAGGGTGCGCAGTCATGTGGGTCAACACTCACGTCCGACTGTGTTCTCACCAACCTCAAAAAGGTGGTCAATTACACCTCAGGTGGCCTTCAGTCACCGACCAACCCAGGTACGAACATTCCTGGTGAGTGCATGATGGTTCTCAAACTCACGGGGACCAAGTACGAGCAGGTTCTGCCGACCACCATCGGTACTCAGGCCTGTGACCCGAAGTACCTCGTGAAGATCACGGGACCGGTTGTCGATCGAGCCAAGCTCGATGCCAACCGCATTGCAGCTTTGAGCTAACTCGAGGGCATAGCCTCGCTGTAACGAAACTGAGGGCGGTCGTCGGGAAACCGGCGGCCGCCCTCAGTCGTTTTCCGGCGATGTTGCGAGCCCGCATGTTTTTGTGCAGTGCGGGGTCAGGTGCGAAGAGCGATGGCGATGCCGTCGCCATTCGCGAGCAGTTCAATCGCTTTCGCAGCGTCTTCAAGCGAGAAATTATGCGTATGGAGTTGCGCGACTAACTCGGGCGAGTCCTCGATCAGCGCAACTGCTCGTTTGAAGTTGATTGTGTCAACCGCGCGAACACCTTTGATGGTGAGCCGACGCATTGCGATTTCATCGGTCGGGAATCCATCGACTGCAATGCCTTTCATGCCTGCGAGAACGATTGTTCCACCGGGGCGAACGATTCGAAGCGCGTCGTGAATGGGTTGCAGGGCATGAGGGGTTGTGTCGACAACAACATCGACGCCCTTGCCATCTGTTGCTACAAGAATCGCGTCAATAGCGCTGTCCGATTCAGTGTTGATGGCGAGATCAGCACCGAATGATTCCGCAAGTTCAAGTTTGCGGCTGTCTCGTGCACCGAAACCAGTGACAAAGATCTGCGATGCGCCAACCGACTTTGCCGCGATGACGCTGGCCAGTCCTCGTTGGCCGGGGCCAAAAATGGCGATTGATTGCCCGGGCTGCAGGTTCGGCGCGTCGACTGCCCAGGCGAATCCGGCGCCGAGAGGATTGAACAGTGCAGCGATCGACGCGTCGATTGTGGAAGTGATTTTGATTGGCCGCGACTGTGGCGACAGATACATGTAGTCACTAAACCCGCCCCAGAGCGATGGCTCGATCGTGGTGGGAAGGAATCCATGCGTGCCGGGCGAGGCGAGACAGGGGTTTCCTTCGGTGCAGGAAACGCACTGCCCGCAGGCCAATTCCGCAGGGACAATCACGCGGTCACCTACGACAATGCCCCACGCGTGGGATGCAGAAGCCCCGATGTTTTCAATGATGCCGACAGCTTCATGTCCTGGAATCACTGGATACCGAAGGGGGATCGATCCTCGATAGGTCTCAAGGTCGGTGCCGCAGATTCCACATGCTTCTACTCGCAAGATTGCGCCGTCGTCATTCGCATCGGGAATGGCGAACTCCTGAAACTCAAGAACTCCGGGACCTGTTTGCACCATGGCGCGTGCTGAACGCTTCATGCTCTCTTCCTACACGCAATTGTCCCCCGACGTAGGCTGAAACCAGAGGCAATGTCACGGGGGTAGTCAGCCAATGCGAGTTGTAATCATCGGGGCGGGCCCGGGCGGAATCGTGATGGGCAAACGTCTCCTTGAGGAAGGTTTCGACGAGTTCGTCATTCTCGAGGCCAGCGACGATGTCGGCGGAACGTGGAACCTCAATCGCTATCCGGGCTGTGAATGCGATGTGCAGTCGGCGATGTACTCGTTCACCTTTGAGTTCAAGCCGGACTGGACCAAGCCCTATGGACGCCAGCCAGAGATCCTCGCTTACATGCGTGAGGTTGCCGATAAGTACGGTGTGACGCCACATTGTCGATTCAATGATCGGGTGATATCGGCATCTTGGGATGAAGCAGCGTCAGTCTGGACAGTCACAACCGAATCGGGTGCAGGGTTTCAAGCGGAGATTCTCGTAAGCGCGGTTGGAATGTTGACGCACCCGGTTTGGCCCGAGATCGAAGGGAGAGATGACTTCGAGGGCGCAATGTTTCATTCGGCGCGTTGGGATTGGTCACATGATTTCGCCGGCGAGCGCATCGCCGTTATCGGAAGCGCGGCGAGCGCAGTGCAGTTCGTTCCTGAGATTCGAAAGACTGCCAGTCAGGTTCATCTTTTTCAGCGAACTCCGAACTGGATCCTTCCCAAGGAGGACACGCCTTACACCGAGGCCGAACTCGAAGTGTTTCGCAAAGACCCGACACCGTTGCTCGAAATGCGCAGTGACATCGAAGGTCGGATGAATCGTGGAATGACCTTTGCGCTGAAAGACCTTCTGGAACTGAGCGAGAAGTACGGACTCGCGGCACTGAGTGTGGTGAATGATCCAGAGGTGAGGGCCAAACTCACACCTGATCATCCGTTTGGTTGCAAGCGGCCTTTGCTCTCGAACGATTACTTCGCGGCCTTTAATGAGCCGAATCTTGAATTAGTAACTGAGCCAATCGCGAGAATCACAAACAACGCTGTCGTTACTGACGATGGCGTCGAGCGAGAAGTTGATCTGATTGTTCTGGCAACAGGATTTGCCGCAACGAAGTTTGCTGCGACGGTTGACATCACTGGTCGCGACGGAGTCTCGATTTCCGCTGCATGGTCGGAAGGAGCGCAGGCCTACCTCGGTGTCACAACAGTCGGGTTTCCCAACTTCTTCATGCTTTATGGCCCCAACATGAATAACGGCTCAATTATCCGAATGTTGGAGTATCAAACCGAACACGTACTCCAGTTGCTTCATCGGATGAAAGCCGATGAACTTCAAACTCTTGAGGTGAAGCCAGAGGTGATGGAGTCGTACAACGTTGGCGTGCAAGAGGCAATCGACGGAATTGATGTGTGGAACGCCGATTGCAATGGGTACTACCGGGCGCCAAATGGGCGTGTTGTTACCCAATGGCCATTTTCAATGGATGACTACAAACGACGCAGCGAATCAATCGATTGGTCAGAATTTTCAACGACTTGAGTAGTACTTACGTAAAAGGAGATGTCATGGGTGCTTGGAGTAGAAAAGAAATCGAAGCAGCATTTTCGTCTTATGTGGCGGCGGCCGATGAGGGCGCACGAACGGGAGACTGGTCCGCCTTCGCTCAACATTTCACCGAGGACTGTTTTTATAAGGAGCACCTGATCGGCGAGATGAACGGCCGGGAGGAAGTTCAGGCGTTCTATACCCGTTCAATGGTGAAGGAGTATCCGGGCAATTGCATCGCAGACTTTCCCATCGAGTGGCACATCGTTGACGATGAACGCGGTTGGGTTGTCTTCCAGGCATGGTCAGTCATGGCTGACCCAGGAGATGGATCGGTCCATCGCGCCTACAACTTCAGTCTTGTGAAGTACGCAGGGAACAATCAGTTTTCCTACCAAGAAGACATCTACAACCCAATGACGTTTGGAACCATGATCGGCGATTGGGAAACGGCAAAGCTCGCTGCCGAGCGAAGCTGACGAAATCGGTTGACATGAAACCACAATCGAGGCTTAGGCTCCGGCTGGCTTTCCACTCGGTCCGTAGGCCTTCTTCGCGACATCTTCGGGCAGCGGGAGCACGACGGTGAACTCGTTACCTTCAGGGTCAGCCATTCGATAATGGGATTCGCCCGGTCGCGCGTGAATCACTTCAACGAGTCGACCGCCCAGTTCCTCGATGCGGCTGCGAGCGACTTCCATATCTTCAACTTCGATATCGGGCCGAGTCCGGAATCCGGTCGGGGCTTGTCCCTCGGGGGCGGGTTCGAACGCAATGAATGCGCCGCCACGATCGGGCCCAAGTTGGATCCAGTCGGGAGCGCTTTCGACAACACTGACGCCGAGAACACCTTGCCAAAATCGTGAAAGGCGGTCGGGGTCTGCGGCGTCGACGACAACTGCTCGAAACCAGCCAACCGGTGCAGCGTTCTCAGACATGGGTTCTCCTAGGCGAGTGTTGTAGCGAATACTGCTCGTGAATATTCAGGCACTCGAAATCGATTCGAGGGCTACTCCTCATATTTCCGTTGGTTATCCTAAGGGCATCGCTACAAATGGGTCGTCCTCAACGTCGAATGTGGTTGATTTGGCATTGTCGGTGCCGCCACAACCGCCGCGAAATATCTCGTTGTTTTCTTCGAATGAATTGTTCGGCGAGCCCGGTATCTATCCCGAAGGCAGTGCAATGCAGCCAGCGAGTGGCGGGCGATTGAGTGAAGGAAAATCTCGTGATGCTCTCGCTGGGATTACTGGTTCCGAAGGTTTGGCACTGTTTGACAATCCGGACCTGTGCGCACGATGCCCCGATGCTGGGCCACGCGCCGCACTCGTAATGCTGTCGTCGACGATTGCTGCTCCGCTAGTTGAGGGGTTCCTGAACGAACACACTCCGGTTTCATCGATCGCCGTAGGTGTTACTCGCTCTCCGGGTCGCGTTGTTGGCCCTATTGAGGGTGGGGCAGACGACATTCGTGTTGTTAATGATCGCTATCGGGCAGAGCACCCTGCGTTGATGGCTTCGTCAATCGCTCACGACTTGTTGTGGAATGTCCATGGTGCCGGGCAATTTGAAGAAGCGACGTTGCATATGGTGGTCGCTCTAGTTCACTTGCAACTCGTTGTTCTTTGCCCATCAATTGCGCATACAGGGACCGAATTGGCTCGCCGTCAAAATTCCCTTGCCATCAGTTTGTTGAACTCCCGAAATCCGGATGAGTCCACCATTCGCGTGATTGCATCCAACGGCACAGGCACTATCCCTGGCGGTGCGCCAACAATGCAATCAATCGATTTTTGGTCGATCCCTTTTGTCGGTGGTGACCCAGCACCGAGTCCGATCCCGAATCTGCTTCCGCCCGTTCTCGGACTTGCGACTGGGGCGAAAACGGATCTGGCCTCGTCGGGAAACTATGACCAATCACTTGGACAAGAACTGAGTATCCATGGCCTCGGTGGTGCACTCGCTCCCACTCAGCAGTTACGGGCGATGGTGGGACTTGGACTTCTTGACGAAAACAGAATTGCGGCAGCAACGGGGATTAGTGCCGCTGAGGTTTCATTGTTTTTTGGTCTCGACGATGTACTCGGATGTTTCGTCAAATGACAGTGATTGCCCCTTCGCCAGTGAGCTCGGTTCGCATGTGGGTGACGTTGATCGCTCTGAGCGCGCCGATTCTTGCGCTGTCGGTCGACATGAATGGTGTCGTTGTCCTTCTTTCGGACATCGGCGGTGATCTCAATGTGACCGCAACAGCTGCCGGCGCAATTGTGACGGTTGCCAGTGTTGCGTTTGCGGCCCCACTTCTCCTTATCGGTCGCGCTGCCGATCGATTTGGCTCTCGCCCTCTTCTTCTTTGGGGGGTTGCGCTCTTTTGGGTGGCATCGGCGATATGCGCGTTCACCCAATCGTTTTCGTTGCTTATGGTGGGACGAACTCTCCAGGGTGTTGCATCAGCGTGTTGTCTCACGACGTCACTCGCGGCGATTGATGCGATTTTTGATCGACGTCGCCAACCAATCGCCGTTGGAATCTGGGGTGGAATCGGGGGGCTAGGCGGTGCAGTCGGTCCGCTCATCGCTGCATTGATTGCATCAATGTGGTCGTGGAGGGCATTCTTCGGCGTGAATCTCGCAATCTTGGCGGTGGCTTTTGTTGCACTCTTTTTCCTCGTGCCAAATCTGCCAAAAGATTCGACACGACCGCTTCCGCTTCTTCTCTTAGTCGTGCTGATGATCGGAATTGCGGGAACGATCGGTGGAATTCAGAACGTCGCATCCGGCGGATGGTTCGCGGGTTCAACGATTCTCCCACTCGTTGTTGGGCTACTTGCGCTTCTCGCCGTGTGGTTCCTGCGAGAACCGAATGAGCCTCTGATTCTCCCTTCGGTTTCGGGGAACCGTTCGTTCCGAGTGGGAACGTCGGTGGCGACACTTTCGAATTGGGGCTCGGGCGTGGTGATGGTGCTTGTGCCAATCGCATTGCAAACGATCCGTGGTTCGTCAGTCGCTGAAATGGGCTGGATCTTCCTAGGGTTCTCCGCTCCGTTTGCCGTCGGCGGTGCAATTTCAGGACCTTGGATCAACAAGTTGGGGCGAACATCGGCACTTGGTGTGGGCTCGCTACTGCTCACAGTCGGAACTTTGGTGCTCGTATTCTCGGGGGTGATGTCGCCCTTGGTATACGTCATTGTTGGATTGGCAATTGCCGGCTTTGGTAACGGCGTTGTCTATTCGGCGGCTACGTCGGTAGCGCTTGTCGATGTCGATACAAAAAATGCGGGCGAGGCATCTGCAGTCCTGAGCATGATCAGAGTGATTGGGCTTGCGCTTGCTGTTGCGGTGTCAACTTCGGTGATGTCCCGATTTGATGGAGCGTCAGGACAAGCGGGCTTGAGGATTGTGCTTCTTTGCTCGGCAGCGATAACCGCCGTCGGTATCCCTGTCGCCACGCGTTTACGCAGAGTGTCGAACTAGCGTTGCGACATGATCTTCCCTGACGCTGTAGATGCACCAGTGTGTCTGGAGATGGTGCGAGCGGCGTTTGAGCCCACTGGCGGGTTAGACGATCTTCAGCATGAACTGATCGTTGACCTTGCACGAATGTTGTGGGGGCTTGAATGGACGACTGTTGATTTCGTCGACCCATCGAAGTTTTCGACAGTTCCTCAATCAGTTAAGGATCAAGCAGCACATCTGATCGTTGTACTCGAACTCATGGAGCATCCGCTTCGTCCGGAAGTAGCCGACTCGGTTCTTTCATTCGCGATGTCCCTGGGGATGACCATGCAAATGTTGGCTGATGCTCGAGCGATGGCCAATGAACATATCGCCGCTATGTATCTCGATCTTCAGCGACATAGTTGGTACACACACGAGACATTGCAGGAATCTCGTCATGGTCGGTTCCGTGAACTTCTGCGCTCCAAGCTGGCCTATATCGGTGTGATCGAAGATCAAACACTCGCTCGTAAGTGGCAATCGTTACTCGAATGTCCAGATGGTTCCTGGGGCAAAGGTGTCGCTGATTTTTATGTCAGTCATGGGTTCCCGTTTCCGGGAGAGAAACATGGAATCTACGAACTTGGTGCTCGTCACGATTGGGTACACGTGCTGGCGGGGTATGACACAGATCCCGAAGGTGAACTTGATGTCTTCGCGTTTATTGCTGCAGCGATGGGCGATGCCCGTGGGCTCGTACTTCTGGGAATAACACTTGGGCTTTTCCAGAACGGCTCTATCCAGCATGTGGAGATGAAGCGGATTGGCAATGCTCGCACCGACGCGTTGGGAGATCCGGGTGCAATCGAACGCTTCGCAAGAGGATTCCGGCGAGGATCGAAGTGCACGGTTGATGTGATGGGAACTGTCGATCTTTTTGCCCATAAAGATATGAACATCGAAACGGCGCGTAAGTCCTTCGGGGTCGAACCAATCTGAGCCTTGCTGAACGAGTTCAGCAATTCGGGTTCACAATCCCATTCCAGTCTCCGGATCGCTCAGTAAGACTGTCGAGCTGGAGGGTTACTGAGAAGCAGATTCTGTGTTGAATGCCTGAACGCTTGACTCCACGGTGGGGAAGTAAGCATCTTCACCAATCAAAGCGGTGATGCCGTACCGGTCAAGTTTTTCCTTCACGCTGGTCATGGCATCGGCAACGACAAGTTTTATGTCGTGCTCGGCGAGTTCGGTTTGAACCTGTTTGATTGTGAGCGAACCAGTGAAGTCGACATCGGTAATTGCTCCGGCGTCGATGCAGATCCACTGCAGTGGTGCTGCCGAATTAGCGAGAGCGTTGAGGTCTTCAAGGAAGCGGTTGGCATTGACGTAGTAGAGGTCAGAAGCAAAGCGGTAAACCACGAGCCCTGGAATCGTTCGAATTTCAGCATCGACTGGTTGGGAGTGGTAACCGGGATCATTGGTATCGGGCACCATCACGGCAGTCGCGGTCATGTATGAACGTCGGAGATGGCCGATGACCGATGCAACGATGGCGAGCACGATCCCTTGTTCGACGCCCAGTAGGACGACAGTGGCTGCGGTAAGAGTGGCGACGACGAACTCGTCTTTACGAACTTTGAAGATCGTTCGCAGTCCTTTGATATCAACAAGCTGAAGGCCAATCATGAAGACGACCGCTGCTAGCACTGCCTTTGGCATGTACTGGATCGGCGAGGTGAGGAAGAGCAGGACAATGAGAACGATGAGTCCTGTCGTGATCTGCGCGAGCTGACTACGACCACCAGCACCATCGACCATCTCGGTTTTTGTTGGGCTTCCATTCACGACAAAGGTTCCGGAGAGGCCAGCAAAAATATTTGCGACACCGAGGCCGACAAGGTCCACGTTCTCATCGAAGTCATCGTTGTATTTAGCGGCGTATGCGCGAGAAGTGGCGGCGCTCTGAGCGAGGATCAAGATGAAGATCGAAACTGCGGTGCCCATGAGCGCAGGAATATCCGAATAGTGGATTCCTTGGGGCAACCCAACCTTCGGGAGACCGCCGGGTAGGTGCCCAAGGGTGGCGATTCCGTGCGACGCAAAATCCCAGTGCCAAGAAAGGACGATTGCCCCGACGACGGCGATGAGTGCGCCAGGAATTTTCTTCGTCACAAACTTTCCGCCCAAGATAACTACAAGCACGCTCACGGACACCGCAACGGTTGCCCAACTTGTTGCACTCGCGTGTTGAAGCGTGGAAATCAGTTTGGTAATCGTGTTGTCGAAGAGGTCGCCATTAATGGTGAGACCTTTTCCTTCGGGTATGCCGAGCAAGCCGCCGACCTGACCGCAGGCGACTTGGATGCCAACGCCGGTGAGGAAACCAATAAGTACTGAGCGTGAAAGAAAATTAGCCAGAAACCCAAGTCGAATGAGGCGAGCAAGAAGTAGAAATGTTGCTGCCATGAGCGCAAGAACCCCAGCGAGTGCGACGTAGTTATCAGTGCCGGGTTGTGCCAGTTCAACAAGACCGGCCGCCATGACCGCAGCAGTTGCAGAATCTGCACCAACGACCAGGTGACGCGAAGAGCCAAAAAAGGCGAAGGCAAGCATCGGTAACAAGATTGTGTAAAGGCCAGTGACCACGGGCATGCCGGCGATCGAGGTGTAACCCATGACTTCAGGGATTGCGAGCGCCGCCAATGTGATGCCGGCCAGAACGTTGGCCGGAATCTGCTTTCGGTCGAGCGGAAGGACACCTTGCAGAACGGGAAGTCGGCGTCGGTGTGAAGTTGCGCTTGCTGTCATGTGGCCACGGTACTTGCGAAGCCCTCTGACATGCGTTGACAACGTGTGGAGCGGTCAGGCGCGAAGCACGAGGAGAAATTGCCCTCCGCCTGATTCAACAGAAGTCTCGAATTGTTCGGAGGGAACAAGGCGACCCAGGCGATCAAGTAGCCACTCCGAAGCATCGGACGCATCTTGTTCAGAAGGGCAACGGGCAACGACTTCTCGACCGCCTTTGCGCGAAAGCCGCTCGACACTTCCGATGATCGGAGCGGGATCAACGACGAACAGATGGTCGGGCCATGCGACAACCGGGGCGATTGCGCCCTTCTTCGTGTTGCAGTCGCGGTGCGCAAGTCGTTCTGCGCCGAACACGTCGGTTGAACTCTTGTTCTTGCCTTTTGACTTTGTGGTCATCGAATCGATGCTGGGACCGCGTGAATCGTTTACCGACATTTCGGGATCAACGGGTTCATCACACAGCCAACAGCGCCAGTTGTCATGAGAACCGACTTCATCGAGTGTGCTCATCGGGTCTCAGGTTTCTCATGTTGATTGCAGGTGGAATTTCCTCTTCTCACGAACGTATCGCAGGTGCTCATGGCGGGTAGAACCTTCGCTGGGTCGTTGACTGATGCTGCAGGCCGAACTAACACTTGTCGAAATAGAGCGGCGATAGATCGCCGCCGAAAGGGCCCTCATGTCGAACACCTTTAGTCGCCGATCTGTTCTCAAGGGCACTGCG
>WLMU01000069.1 GCA_009700115.1 Actinomycetota bacterium | reverse complement strand
TTCAGCAGGTAATCGACAAAGGCCTGCTGGCCGACGACGGATTCAACGCAAGTTTCACTGTCACTGCATGTGCCGCTGCATCGGTGATCGTCATTTCGGTCATGTTGTTGGCCCGCATCACCTATGTGCGCCTCGTGACGACGGCCGAAATGATGTTGCGTAATCTGCGGGTGCGCACGTTCTCACATATCCATCGATTGCCGATGGCCGATCACGAGTCCACGCGTCGGGGAGAGCTCACGTCACGAGTTACCAGCGATATCGAAACTATTGCGCGCTTCGTTCAGTACGGCGCAGTGGCATGGATCATCGACTCAGTCGTTGTCATCGGAACGCTGATCGTTATGAGTTTTTACGCGTGGCAGATGGCAGTCATCACAATCGTGGCCGCTCTGCCAGTACTGCCGTTGTTTCGCGTGATGCAACGCCGTCAGCTGAAGGCGTACACGATCGTGCGAAACCGAGTGGGCGCAACTCTTTCTGAAGTGAGTGAAGCAGTGCAGGGCGCCGCGCCGATTCGGGCTTACGGCCTACAACGTCGGTCCCGAGCTCGTCTCGATGAAGCGATTCAGGCCCAGTACAAGTCAGAAATGAGTGCCGCCCGATGGTTCGCGTTCATGTTCCCGTTGGGCGATGCGTTTGGTGGCGTAGCGCTGGCATCGGTGGCGATGGCCGGCATTTGGTTCGGCGAGTCGTGGGGGCTGAATGCCGGCAGTTTGGTGGCCTGTTTGTTCCTCGTGCAGTTGATCCTCGGACCAATTGCTGAAATCGGTGAGATTCTTGATCAGACCCAGACCGCCATTGCCGGTTGGTCGAAAGTGCTCGACGTTCTCGACACTCCGATTGATCTGGTGGAACCCGAACCTGGCGTGTCATTGCCAGAAGGCCCACTCGAAGTACGTGTCGAGCATCTGGGCTTCACCTATCAAACCGGCGGTCCCGTTCTTCGCGATGTCAACATCACGATTCCGGCGGGAACTTCTGTCGCAATCGTGGGCGAAACCGGTTCGGGCAAGACCACGTTTGTGAAGTTGCTCGATCGTCTTGCTGATCCCGTTGAGGGGAAGATCATTATCGGAGGCCTTGCTCTTGAATCGGTGAATCGAATCTCGCGCACCGAACGCATTCGCATGGTGCCCCAAGACGGATTCATGTTCGACACCACGCTGGGTGAGAACATCGCCATGGGTCGCGTCGGCGCCACCCTTGACGATGTGCGCGCTTCGATTACCGAACTCGGGTTGGAAACCTGGGTAGCGGGTTTGCCGAGAGGTCTCGACACCGAAGTGGGCGAGCGCGGCGAAGGATTGAGTGTTGGTGAACGCCAACTCGTCGCCCTGGCTCGTGCCCAGATGGCCGACCCCGGCCTGCTCATCCTCGATGAAGCCACCAGCGCTGTTGATCCGCGCACTGAACGAGCACTTACAACTGCGTTGCATCATTTGGCTGAGGGCCGCACCACCATCAGCGTCGCCCATCGTCTGTCGACTGCTGAACAGGCCGATCTTGTGTTGGTGTTCGACGCGGGCGTGATGGTCGAGCACGGCTCCCACGATGAATTGGTGGCACTTGGTGGCCGGTACGCCGAGCTCTACCGATCATGGTTAGGTAACACTGGTCAGCGGGCCGTGTAAAAAGTTTCCCAGATCGTCGTATTTCCGACGTACGACGCTCTAGTGTCAGCGCATGGCCAGCAAAGAATTTCACGCAATGCAGGAAGCAATGGCAGCCCGACCCGTTCCGCCGCCCCCTGCGGACATTGCCGAACAGCGTTCGCGCATCGACGAGGCCATGGCACAAATGCCGCTGGCCGAAGGGACAGTGGCTGAGCCCTTCGTTCGTGGCGGCGTTCCTGGCATTGAATGTCGACCAGTCGACGTGGCCGATAACGCTCCGATCGTTCTCTATTTCCACGGAGGCGGTTTCCGTATTGCCTCAGCGCTGGCCTATCGCTCCTACGGCTCGCATCTTGCAGCTGTGCTCAGTGCTCGAGTGCTGCTGGTCGAGTACCGACTCGCACCGGAGCACAAGTTCCCCAAAGCGGTCGACGACTGCTTCGTTGTGTGGGAGTCGCTCCTTGCTGAAGGAATCGATACTGGCCGCATTGTGATTGCTGGCGATTCAGCCGGTGGCGGTCTTGCTGCATCGGTGACGATGCACGCGCTTGCCGACGGGGTACTTCCTGCCGGCGTCATTTGTTGTTCACCGTGGGTCGATCTCACGATCACCGCCGACACCTACGACACCAACGCCGAATCCGACAAGTTGTTCTCGCGCACCTCGGCCGAAGAAGCAGCGCCGGCCTATCTCGGTGGTGCCGACCCGATGAACCCCATCGCTTCACCGCTGTTCGGCGATTGGGATGGCGCTCCACCGTTGCTGATCCTTGTCGGCGATGCCGAGGTATTGCTCGACGACTCACGCAAACTCGCCGATGTTGCGAAGGCCGCAGGCGTTGACGTCACGCTCAGCATCTACCCAGAAATGCCACATATCTGGACGATGAGCTACCCGGCGTTCCCCGAAGCTGTCGAAGGCGTTACCGAAATGGCCGAGTTCGTGGCCCGCGTTACTGCCTGACGGCTGGGTTTTTCTACTCGCTAGGCAACAGAGAGTGGCGTGATGGCATCAAGCAACGGGCCAATTTCGTCGCGCTCAACTTCGAGATCGAATCGTGACTGCAGATTGATCCAGAACCGATCGCTGGTACCGAAATAGCGAGCGAGTCGCAGAGATGTATCGGCAGTGATCCGTCGCTTTCCGTGAACGATCTCGTTGATGCGACGTGGCGGGACGCCAATCGACACGGCCACGTGATGTTGGGTTACTCCAAGCGGGAGGAGGAAATCCTCAAGAAGGACTTCGCCGGGGTGTATCGGATCGATTCTTTGATTCATTGCGATACCTTTCAGTGGTAGTCCGTGATTGAGATTTCTTCTGGCCCAGCTTTTGTCCAACGGAAGCAGATTCTCCATTGGTCGTTGACTCGGATGCTGTGTTGTCCTGAACGATTGCCGCTGAGTTTCTCCAACCGGTTTCCAGAAGAGATTCGGAGGTCGGAGAGTGACTCGGCTGCGTCGAGGATTGCGAGTTTGCGAAGAGCAACCCGCTGGAGATCGGGGTGGAATTTTCGAAGGCGTTCACGGCTCCAGACCCTCTCGGTGTCTTTGTCAGCGAACGATTGCAGCATGGTCAAAGCATAACGCTTGGCGTCATGAACGCCAAGCGTTATGTGGAAGTGATGTTTAATTCGTTGGGAAACGACCTCGTGAGGAGCGGGTGGCAATTGCTGCAGCGTCCCGGATCTTTGTTCCCGCGTCGATCACGGTTTCGGCATCGAGGCCGGGGGGAAATCCCGTTGCCGAGATTGCAGCAATGACTTCGCCGTCCGCTCCGAACACGGGAGCGGCGATGGTGCTGACATCGAATCGGCGGTTCGACTCAAGATCGACGACGGGATAGTTCTCCGTTGCCAGCACTGCGAATAATTCAGTGACATCGTTGCGAAGTTCGGTGTTGCTGGGGGAGTCCGATAGCGAATAGGTGCGTTCCCCAAGTTGTCGTTGCGCGTCAGAACCAGCGGTTACCGCGAAGCCACGCGTGCGAGCGAGTTCGAGAGCAGCCTCATTTCTCTCGAGGGCTGCGGAGTTGGAATCAGGCGAACGCGATAGCCACTGTTCGACTTCGAGTTCTCCGGCCCACGCGAGGAACACGGCTCCAAGCGGCGGAACAAGTGGAACACGTTCGCCTTCGCGCACTCCAGGGCCAAACGCGCTGTGTTCACCAGCTCGTGCGACAAAAATGATTTCATCCACTGTTCGCGCCGATACGACGACTTCAACGCCGAGTTCTGTGGCCAGCGGTTCGATCACTTGACGTGCGGCGTCAATTGCTGGGTGATGCTCTAGTGCGACCACGCCGGCCACAACGAGTGCGGGTCCGAGCGAATAGGCGCGAGTTGTTGCGTTGCGTGACACATGTCCACTGCCTTCAAGCACTGCAAGCGTGGCGTGGGCCGATCCCAGACTCATGCCGGTGCGTCGCACTAACTCCGTCAGCGTGAACCGCTCGGTGGGGTGGGTGACAAGAAGATCGAGAATCTGGATCGCTCGGCTGGCGGCCGGGGCGGGACGGGCCATGACAGCGCCTTCGGTTCGATTGACCGGGTGTGACCGGTGTCCTACGGTAGCCACAGCATAGCGAAGAGTTCTTCGCAATAGCGAAAACTAATGGCTGAGACGATTACAGACAGCACGCCCGGCGTCGCAGACGCCCACGAGAGGAACCGAGCAATGACCTCGAAGACTGACGGCCGACCGGCCCTCTCGAGCGAACTCGTCGAACAGTTCTCGCTGCATGGCCGCACTGCGGTCATCACTGGTGCCGCTGGCGGTATTGGTCGCCAAGCCGCCATTACCTTCACCCAGGCCGGTGCGGATGTGCTTATCGCCGATGTCGGTGTTGCTGGTCTTGAAGAAACCGCCGAGATGGTCGCGGCTGCGGGTGGCAACGCCACGATCGTTCCCACCGACGTCTCCGATCGTGATCAGGTCAACGCACTGGCCGACGCGGCAATCAAAACTCATGGCCGTCTCGATATTTGGGCGAACGTCGCTGGCGTTATTCGTTACATGAATATCGTCGATGCAACACCCGAAGACGTTGAGTTCATCACCAAGATCAACCTTTGGGGCACCTACTGGGGTGTTGCTGCCGCAGGTCGCACAATGACCAACGGTGGTTCGATCATCAACGTGTCGTCTGCCGGTGGCGATATGCCAGCGCCGACGCTTTCGATCTACGCAATGACCAAAGCCGCTGTTTCGCATCTCACTCGTTGCGCGGCTGTTGAGCTTGGAGCCAACAACATCCGAGTGAACGCGATCGCTCCGGGTTTCACTGACACGCCGATGGTGCAGTCGCGTTGGACAAACGCAGACGGATCAACCAACGAAGCAGAGCGCGAGTCCTACACCTCGACTCGCGCCGCACAGTCGCCATTGCGCACAATCGCCACACCTGAAGACCAATCATGGGCAATGCTCTATCTTGCGAGCGATGCATCACGGTTCATTACCGGTCAGGTGATCCGCCCCAACGGCGGCGTGGTGATGGCATGACATCCTTTCCAAACGATCAACTCAAGAACGGAATACTTCGATGACAACCGGTGACAACTCTCCCGTACCCGATTTCCTTTCACGCCTTCGCGTCGACGGCCGCACGTTTGTCGTGGCCGGTGCTGGCGTTGGTATGGGACGCATGACTTCGCATGCACTCGTGCAGGCGGGCGCAAAGACCGTGGTGTGCGTCGATGTCGATGCCGACCGTGCCGCAGAGATTGCTGCCGAAATCGGTCCAGCCGGTGTTGCCTGGGTGGGCGATGTCACCACTCGTGAAGGTGCCGCGAAACTCGCTGCCGATGCCGAGGCCATTAATGGTCGCATCGATGGCCTTGTCGACATTGTTGGTATGGCTCGTTGGGAATCGATTCTCGACATGACCGACGAGACCTTCGATTGGGAAATCGACATCTGCCTTCGTCATGCGTTCTTGTTGTCACAAGCCTTTGGTCGACTCATGTCAAAGTCCGGTGGCGGCACGATGGTGTTCATTGCCTCGGTGAGCGGGTTCACTGCAGCTCCGATGCACGCGGCCTACGGAGCGGCCAAAGCCGGACTCATGGCTTGGGTGCAGACCTTGGCCATCGAACTCGGTGGCTTCGGTATTCGTGCCAACGCAGTTGCTCCCGGCACGATCCTCAGCCCTCGCATGGAAGCGGTGTTCAACGATGAGCAGCGTGCGCTCAATGCGGGCAACGCTCCCTTGCAGAAGATGGGGGCCACCTCCGATATCGCATCGGCAGCGCTGTTTTTCTCCAGCGATATGTCGGCCTATGTGACCGGTCGCACCCTGGTGGTCGACGGCGGCGTGGACGCAAAGTTCCCGTATCCCGTCACGCTCTAAGGCGTTGCCAGACACGGTGGTCGATTGACCATCGGCAATCGGTTCTCGCGGTTTTTTCAGGGGTTCAGAGGCTGACTAGTGTCGGCTCGTCAACCTGACGTCCCTGTGGAGGACCCCGCTGTGAAGACCCCCGTTCGCGTAGCTGTCACCGGTGCTGCCGGTCAGATCGGCTACAGCCTTCTGTTCCGTATCGCTAGTGGCCAGATGCTCGGAGAAGACCAGCCGGTCATCCTCCAGCTTCTCGACATCACCCCGGCCATGGACGCGCTCAAGGGCGTTGCGATGGAACTCGAAGATTGCGCATTCCCGCTGCTTTCGGGCATCGTGCGCACCGACGATCCGAGCGAAGCGTTCGGCGACATCTCCTATGCGCTGCTCGTTGGTGCTCGTCCGCGTTCGAAGGGCATGGAGCGCAAGGACCTGCTCGAAGCAAATGGTGGCATCTTCAAGCCACAGGGCAAGGCGCTGTCCGATAACGCCGCGTCAGACGTGAAGATCCTCGTTGTCGGTAACCCCGCCAATACCAATGCACTTATAGCCATGAACAACGCGCCGAACATTCCGAACGAGCGCTTCACCGCAATGACTCGTCTCGATCACAACCGTGCGATGGCACAGGTTGCGGCCAAGACCGGCACCACCGTTTCTGACATCACCAAGATGACGATCTGGGGTAACCACTCAGCAACGCAGTACCCCGACCTCTTCCACGCTGAAGTGAAGGGTCAGAACGCTGCCTCTCTGGTCAACGATCAGGCGTGGCTTGAGAATGATTTCATCCCGACGGTTCAGCAGCGCGGTGCCGCGATCATCGAAGCTCGCGGACTTTCCAGCGCAGCATCGGCGGCGAACGCCGCGATTGATCACATGCGCACCTGGGCACTTGGTTCCGCCAAGAGCGACTGGGTCTCCATGGCGATTCCGTCCGATGGTTCCTACGGCGTTGCCGAGGGCATCATTTCTTCGTTCCCCGTCACTTGCGCAAATGGCAAGTACGAAATCGTGCAGGGTCTCGACATCGACGACTTCTCACGGGGTCGCATCGACGCCTCGGTTGCCGAACTTGTCGAAGAGCGCGACGGCGTCAAGGAACTCGGACTCATCTGATTCCGTTTACACCTTCTGGTGCAGAAAAAACTGAAACTGTTTGGTCTCGGCCCGTTGTGCTTAGCGCAGCGGGCCGAGTACGTCATCAAGCACCGCGAATAACTCCGCATGCGCTAACAGCGAATGAATCGAACCCTCGACGAGCAAAGCGCCATCCATGAATGCAGCCTGAGCGCTTTGATTGCCGCTGCGAATGCCTTCGGCCGTTGCAACATCGCACACAAAAATGACATCGGCTGCATCGGCTGGGCCTCGGGTCATCGAAACGGTGCCGTCAGCAAAGCGCACGTGCCATACCGTTGCAGCGTCATCCTTGCCGACGCGTTGTTCAAGCACCAGGTGGACGCCCTTCGACTGAGCGCTGAGTACCTCGCTCGAACGTAGAAGCGAATCGGCCTCGGTAAACCAAGCGGGGGAGAGGTACTCGGGCATCGCTCGGACCGTAGTCGGTGGAGCCCGTTCCTCGGTCACCAAGAGCACGGGTCCGTTACGCTGACGCTCCGTAACACCTCCGCTGCTGCGGGCCACGAGAGAGGGCGATTGACAGTGCTTCGAGTACTTAGCCATGTGGGTCGACTCGACTCGATCCATATTCCCGACGACCTCGCTTCCCGGGTCGAGGTCATTGCCATTCCGATGGATGGCGAGATCGACCCCGATGTTGTCGGCGATGTGCTCATCACCACGCCCACAAGCGTTCCGACTCTGGAAGAAGCACTCAGTCGTGGCGTGAAGTGGGTGCATCTCATTGGCACCGGGATCGACAAGTTTCCGCTCCACCTCATTGGCGACGACCTGATCCTCACCAATTCACGTGGTCTAAGCGCTGTTCCCATTTCCGAATGGGTCATGGCCTGCATGCTGTCGTTCGTAAAGCGCATGCCCAACTCGTTTGTCACTGAGCAACCCAAGCAGTGGAATATCCCTTCTCCGTCGTTTGCAACGCTCGAAAATGCGAACCTTGCCATTCTTGGTTTAGGCGGAATCGGAACGGCAATCGCACAACGAGCACTCCCGTTTGGGATGAACATCACCGCAATGCGCAATAGCGACGCTCCGAGTCCGATCGATGGCGTCCGCATGGTTCGTTCTGTCACCGAGTTGGTAGCCGATGCCGACCATGTCGTGCTTGTTGCACCGCTCACTGACGCGACTCGTGGACTGTTCAACGACGACCTCTTCGCCGCCATGAAGCCTGGCGTGCAACTGATCAATGTGGCTCGCGGCCCGATCATCGATGACGATGCGTTGCTGCGTGCGCTCGACAACGGGATCGTGGCTTGCGCCGACATCGATGCCACCGATCCGGAACCCCTTACCGATGGGCATTGGATGTACTCGCACCCTGCGGTGCGACTCAGCCCCCATGTGTCTTGGAACTGGTCGGGCGCCTTCCAGGCCATGTATGCCACGTTCGTTGACAATCTGCGTTTGTATCTGAACGATGAACCGTTGTTGTCAGTCGTCAATCCCGCCGACGGGTACTGAATCCGGTCACAGGTTTTGTAGCTGATGTGCCACGGCCTTCGCAGGACCCACCACTAGGGTTCCCGCCATGTTCTCCGTGATTACCAGCGCCATATTCGCCCTCGGGCCCGATCCTCAAAAGATGGTTCAGTCGATCGGCCTCATCGGCCTTCTGATCGTCATCTTCGCTGAGTCAGGTCTTCTGATCGGCTTCTTCCTTCCGGGTGATTCATTGTTGTTCGCGGCAGGTCTCGTCACCGCAGGCATCACCCTCGATAACGGCACCGAGTGGACCCTCGCCAACGGAAACGTGGCTGTGGTGGCGATTCTCTGTGCTCTTGCCGCCATCGCTGGCGATCAGGTTGGCTACGCCTTTGGAAAGCGCGTGGGCCCGTCGTTATTCAAAAAACCCGAGTCGAAGTTGTTTAAGCCGGCATATGTGGAAAAGACCGAAGAGTTTTTTGCCAAGCACGGTTCGAAGTCGATCGTGCTCGCACGTTTCGTTCCGATCGTGCGTACGTTCACGCCGGTCGTTGCCGGTGTGTCGAAGATGCACTACCGCACGTTCGTAAAGTTCAATGTGATCGGCGGCGCGATCTGGGGTGCAGGTTTCATCCTGCTGGGCTACTGGCTCGGCTCTGCGTTTCCGGCCATTGGCAAGAACATTGAATACGCGATTGTTGCCATCGTTGTCATCTCGCTGATCCCGATTGCGATCGAGTTCCTTCGTCATCGCCGAAACAAACCCAAGGGCAAGCACTTCGCCGAGTAGCACCGCAAAACGACGACCGGCGCCGCCTACTCCCATAAGGAAGTGGTTCGGCGCCGGGCGAGAATGCCGCAGGTAGGCGAATCAGAAACTGATCAGCGCTGACCCTGCAGCTTGCGGTTCTTGAGCTTTGACTTGAGGAAGTCGCGATTCATCATGGCGATGAAATCGATCGGAATTTCCTTCGGGCACGCTTCTTGGCATTCGCCATAGTTCGTGCATGATCCGAAGAACATCTCCATGGTTTCAACCATGTCCTCGGTGCGCTTCCAGCGCTCTGCTTGACCTTGTGGCAGCAGATTGAGGTGAGCGAGCTTGGCTGACGTGAACAGCTGAGCTGCACCATTCGGGCAGGCTGCAACACATGCACCACAGCCGATGCACGCAGCAGCGTCCATGGCGGAGTCGGCTGCGATCTTCGGGATGAGGATCTCGTTGGCATCGCGAGGGCCACCGGTGTCGGCGGTGATGAAACCGCCGGACTCGATGATGGCGTCGAACGCACTGCGATCGACCATGAGGTCCTTCAACAC
>WLMU01000068.1 GCA_009700115.1 Actinomycetota bacterium | reverse complement strand
CGCTGAAGCAGTTCGAAAACGCAGTCCAGGCCTACGACAAGGCATTGCAGCTTTCTCCCACCAACGTCGAGGCGATGACCTATCGCGGTTGGGTAATGCACACGATCGCGTTGAGCAGTGAACCTTCCGTAGGGGCTCAATTCGATTTAAAGGCACGGCAGTATCTCAATGATGCGATCGCTACCGACCCCACCTATTCAGACGCTCGAGTGTTCCGAGCAATTTTGGAACGCAATGCCGGCGAGTGGGCTGCGGCAAAAGTCGATCTCGATGCAATCGATATGAATGCCATTCCGTTGTACATGACGCAGATGGTGAACGGCGTCAAAGACGACGTTGCTGCACGTCGTACTAGCTGAGTCCTATCACTTTGATGGCGGAACGTAACGGCCGTGGAATGGACGTCCGTTACGCATTTCGATGATCCACGTCGAACCCTTTTGATCGATCAATGGTCCATCGGTATCCATGCCGTCAGCAACGAGCCGGTGCAGAAGGTGCGGGATGACATCACCATGGCTGCAGACGACTCCGTCATCGTCATTGAGTTCGAGTAGCAAGCGATAGGCGATCTCGTCGTCGGCGCCTTCGGCGAATGCATCCGAAGTTTCGACGTCGACGTCAAATTTTGTTCCAAGCGGCTGCACAGTCTGCATGCACCGTACAAAGGGACTCGAGATGATTCGGCCAACAACGATGTCGCCGATGACTGCCGTGAGCGCCTGGGATTGATTGATCCCACGATCTGACAATGGCCGCAGGCGATCGTCAGTTGCCCATTCCGAACGTTTGCCGGCATGGGCATGGCGAATGAGGAAGATCGTCACCTCAAGAACGTAGTCAATCAAACGCGGTTACTTTTCGCGACGCCTGACGTGTCGTGGGATCGCTACTGGGCGAGTGATCGAAGGTCGCGCAGGACCTGGGGTAATTCTTGGCAGAGGGCATCGATGTCAGAAATCGTGGTGCTGTGACCAACCGAAACTCGCAGTGATCGCTGAGCGTCGACACCCATAGCTTCGAGCACTGGCGACGGTTCAAGCCCTTCAGAAGCACATGAACTCCCTGAGTGCAGGGCAATGCCACGTCGGTCGAGCCCGAGTACGACTCCCTGAGGTTCAACGCCGGCGACACCGAGACACACGAGATGGGGTAGGCGGAGGGTCGGGTCGACGGGGCCGAGAAGTGAAACGCCATCGACTGCTGTCAGATTGCCTACGGCAGTCGCAAGTAATTGCCGAGCGCTCGCCGATTCTGCAGCGAGCGTTGCCGAATCAAGTTCTTGAGCAGCAGCACCGAAAGCGATCGCGGCGGCCATGTTCTCAAGGCCGGCTCGTCGCGCGCGCTCTTGTTCGCCGCCAGTGAGAAGAGGTTCAAGCCGCAATCCCTGGCGGATCCAAAGTCCACCGATACCGCCGGGTCCGCCAAACTTATGACTGCTGAATGAAAGAAGGTCAATGCCGAGTTCGCTTGGCACGACTGGGACGTGCCCTACGGCTTGGGCTGCGTCGACGTGAAGGAGGATTCCGCGTTCGTGGCACGCGTCGGCGATCTCCCGTAGCGGTTGCAACGTGCCGACTTCGTGGTTTCCCCATTGCAACTGCGCGAGTGATGTCGAGGGTGTGAGGGCGGCAATAAATTCGTCGACGTTGACACGACCAGTGTGGTCGACCCCCACGACAGTCACTGAACCGCCGAATGCTGTTGCAAACATTTCGCTTGATCGGCGAACGGCGGAATGTTCGACAGCGGAATGGACGATGTGCGGTGTGGTTCCTGAGCTCACGCTGCGGCGAACTGCGCCCCACGTTGCCGAAGCGATGGATTCGGTCGCTCCACTGGTGAAAATAATTTCGCGTTGTTTTGCTCCAAGAAGACCGGCGATCTGCTCGCGAGCATTCTCAAGGAGCACCCGAGCGGTCATGCCTTCTTGGTGAATGCGACCTGGATCGCTGATCGATACGTGTTCCAGCATCGACAGCGCCTCGGTAAAGGCAAAGAACGCGCTCTCTCGGAGCGGTGAGGTCGACGCGTGATCGAGATAGTGGCGAGCCACGATGGTCAGGCTTCGAGTGATGTGATGCACACATCGTCGCCCATGGGTTTGGACGATTCGAGTGCGATTGTGGCATCGCCACCGTGAAGTTCGGCAACCATGCCTTTCATCATTCCGCGGTCGACGGCGCAAATGACGGGATTGGCCATGACTGCATCGCCAAAGGGGCAGTGCTCGGACACGATGCGGAGCTCGTTATTGCGACGTTCGGCATGCGCAGCGAATCCCTGGGCAGTGAGCGCGTCGGCAACGGTTTGCAAGATCGATTGAATCGAACGGTTGTGATCGACGCCTTCGCCGAGACGTTGCGCCATGAGGCGACCGTATTCCATGCCGACCTCTTCGGCCATGGCCTCGGCCTGATCGCGGGGCAGTAGTTCGAGTGCGCGGCCTAGGAGAGTGATCAGTACGTCGTCGTGTCGGACAGGAAGGTCGAGGTGGTCTCCCTTCGTGGTAGCGGTGTACCGCTTGGACGGGCGACCGGCGCCAGTGCCACCGCGGGCAACAGCGACTTCGAGGTACCCGCCGCCGGTGAGTTTGTCGAGATGATGGCGAGCGACGTTGGCGTGGAGGTCGAACTGGGTGGCCACCTCGCTAGCGGTGACTCCGGCCTCAGAAGCTCGGGCGAACAGGTAGATCTCGCGGCGAGTGGGGTCGCCGAAGGCCGATGTGATTGCCGTAACCACCGAACTGAAATCGGTCGGACTGAGGGTCGCCTGTTCCACCTCGGTATTCTACCTATTGCCGTAGGAGAAATTCCCCGACCCGAAGCGAGACCCCCTAAATGTCCATCACAGATGCCGATGTCATCGAGGTTCTTCGCCCCGTTGAAGACCCCGAACTGCACCGAAGCATCGTTGACCTCGGAATGGTCCGCGGTATTGCGATCGATGGCCCCGTCGTGGCTATCCAGATTGCGCTCACGGTTGCTGGCTGTCCGTTGCGTAACGAAATCCAAAATCGAGTCACGAATGCGATCGTTGCGCTCGACGGAATCGATCGCGTCGATCTTGATTTCACCGTCATGACCGACGAAGAGCGCGCCGGAATTCGCGAACTCCTTCACGGTGATCCTGCATCGACTGCTGGAACGAATCAGAGTCACGGTCATGCCGAAGGTCGTGTCATTCCGTTCGCTGACGCGTCGAGTTCAACGCGGGTGTTGCTGATCGCTTCAGGCAAAGGCGGTGTGGGCAAATCATCGATCACCACGAATCTTTCAATTGCGCTTGCCCAACGTGGTCACAAAGTCGCGGTTGTCGACGCCGATGTTTGGGGTTTCTCGATTCCGCGCATGTTGGGCGTCGATCACACGCCCACGATCATTGACGAAATGATTGTTCCGCCAGAAGCACATGGTGTTCGTTGCATCTCCATGGGTTTCTTTGTCGAGGAAGATCAGCCCGTCATCTGGCGTGGACCGATGCTGCACAAAGCCCTCGAGCAGTTCCTCACCGACGTGTTCTGGGACGAACCAGATTTTCTGCTTGTTGATCTTCCGCCAGGCACCGGCGACATCGCATTGTCGATCGCGCAGTTCCTTCCACGTGCCGAGCTCTACGTCGTCACCACGCCACAGCCAGCAGCGCAGAAGGTTGCGCAACGCGCAGCGTTCATGGCTGAAAAGGTGAACATCGAAGTCAAGGGTGTCATCGAGAACATGTCGTGGTTTACCGGAGATGACGGCAAGCGCTACGAGTTATTTGGCTCGGGCGGCGGTGCTGAATTGGCCGAGCGCCTTGGCGTTCGCTTCGTCGGCCAGGTTCCGTTGGTGACTGCCCTTCGTCAGGGATCTGACGATGGCAACCCGATTGTGGCCGTGGATCCCGAGAGCGAGGCCGCTCTTGCCATTCGTGCGCTTGCCGAGGTTATTGACCTCGAGCTCGCTCCGACCCGGCGCTACAACGCCGGTCTTAAGTTGCTGGGATAACAGCTCGGTCTTGCGACCTAGCATGAGGCGCCGACCATAAGGTCGGTTTCGTACAGGAGGAACTTCGTGGACGTCCGCATTGGTGTGCAACAGACACCTAAAGAAATAGAAATCGAGATGGCGTCCAGTGTTGATCGCGCTGAAGTCCGTGCATCGATCGACGCTGCACTGGCCGATGCCACAAGCGTTCTCTGGTTAACCGATCGTCATGGCCGTGACATCGCTGTTCCAGCAGCGAAGATCGCCTATGTCGAATTGGGATCCTCCGACGGCGAACGCCGGATCGGTTTCGGCGCGGGCTGATCCCGACGCCACACGTCAATGGCAAATTTGGCGGAGCTCGCCCAGCAGCGGTCGCGACTCACGTCGGCAGAAACAGATCATCTTCAGCGTTTGCTAGGAACCTGGGGCCTACTCGCTGACCTGAGTTTCTCTGACCTCATGTTGTTCGGTCGCGATCGGAGCGCCGATGACGAGCATTCAATGGTCGTTCTCGGGCAGATTCGTCCGACCACGAGTCAGACACTTTTTACAAACGACTGGGTCGGTCGCGTGGTCACGTCGGTCGAACGTCCTCTCGTGGATCAAACCTTTGAAACTGGCAACGTTTCTGAAGGCGAGATTCCCCAAGGGCCGATTGAAGGACCTGTTCGTGAAACTTGCATTCCTGTTCGGTTTGGCGGGCGCACGATTGCTGTGCTGACGAAAGACGCGAACCAGTACGTTGCCCGTCAAGACGGAGTTCTTGAACGCACCTATCTCGATGTGTTCAATCGATTCGCAGAGATGGTTGCAGCGGGGGAATTTCCATTCTCTGGCGAAGACGAACGTGGCGTCGTCATGCCGCGAGTTGGCGATGGCGTCATGGTGCTCGATGCTGACGAACGAGTCCAGTTCGCTTCACCGAATGCGATTTCTGCGTTGCATCGCATTGGTGTCCACGCGAACTCAGAAGGTGAACGATTTGGCGAACTCGGATTGCCGGACACGCCCGTGCGGGCGGCATTCACACTCGCCCGTCCGACGGCGGAAGAAATAGAACGCGGCCCAAACGTCACGATCTTGTTGCGCATCACTCCGCTCGTATCTGAAGAGCGAGTAACTGGTGCGCTGGTGCTCATGCGAGACATCTCAGAACTCCGCCGTCGCGATCTCATGTTGTTGTCCAAGGACGCAACCATTCGCGAAATTCATCATCGGGTGAAAAACAATTTGCAGACGATCTCCGCGCTGCTGCGTTTGCAGGGACGACGATTGTCCTCGCCCGAGGCGAAAGCTGCAGTGGAAGAGTCGGTGCGCCGGATTCGATCGATTGCGCTCGTGCACGAAACGCTTTCTCTCACAATCGGCGACGATGTTCCTTTCATCGAGATCGTCCGCCCACTCGTGCGGATGGTCGAAGAAGGGCTTATCTCCCCAGAGCGTCCCATTCAGTTCTCGGTGGTCGGAGATGGGGGCATTCTTCCTGCCGATGTCGCAACTCCACTCGCCGTGGTGCTGACTGAACTTCTTCAGAACGTCGTTGATCACGCATTTCCATCGGGTCCGACCGAAGATGCGACCGTGTTGGTTGAACTCGAGAACACCGGAACAAGGCTGCGAGTAACCGTGACCGACAACGGGGTTGGGACGTCTCCTGGCTTCACCATCGACGACAGCACGGGATTGGGTCTCTCAATCGTCCGTACGCTTGTGACAACCGAATTGGGGGGAACCATCGGTTTCTCGGCTGGCGAAGGAACGCCGGGCCGTCCAGGCACTGTTGTGCGCATCTCGGTGCCTGTTCGTCGCTGAACCGTTGCATTGGTCGGAAAACGACAACGACCTCCCGGCAGGGAGGTCGTGGGAGTGAGTCAGGGACTCAAGGTGTAATGCTCAGGATGCCTTACGACGAGCGGCGAGCCACTGGCGACGCAGCTTGCGACGCTCTTCTTCTGAGGTACCGCCCCAGATGCCAGAGTCTTGGTTCGTGGCAAGAGCGAAGTCGAGGCAGGGCTGGCGGACTTCACAGTCGGTGCACACCGACTTGGCGTTTTCGATCTGTTCGATTGCCGGGCCGGTGGTACCGACCGGGAAGAAGAGGTCAGGATCGGTGTCGCGACAAGCGGATTCGTCTCGCCAGTCGTCGGTGATTGCGTTCAGGGTCATTGAATAGGGCGCGGTCAGGGCCACGGTTCCTCCAGGATCAGGGGACACGAAGCGGTTTTCCAGCCGATCCGTGAGATGTGTTCTCATGCCACCTCTCCGCACCGTGTGAATCGAGAAGTGATTCGAACGGACCCGGACGTGTGTGGCTGAGGGGCGAGAACGTAGCGGTGGCCCCATGCACGCGCAAGGGGTTCTTTGCAAATGCTGAGGTCAGAGCCCGCGATACCGCGGTGGGTCTGATGTCTAGGAATATTTTGTGACAAATGACACCGAAAGAACACCGGTGAAGTTCGACCAAAACCTTGGCCGTGATCGGCCTACGGTGGGCAAATGGCATTGGTGGTGGCCCATCGGGGCGCTTCAGCGGCAGTTCCCCCGGGCAACACGGTCAAAGCGTTCGTCGAAGCGGTTGAACAGGGTGCTGACTGGGTGGAGCTCGATGTCCACCTCAGTGCTGATGGGGAGGTCGTGGTGCATCACGACCCCGTTTTGGCCGATGGACGCGTTATCGGTGACTTGGCATTCGACGAGTTGCCCGAATTCATCCCCAGACTTCTCGATGTGCTCGGTTCGTGCGCGCCACTCGGTGTGAACGTCGAAATCAAACCTGATGGGTTGGCGTCACTTCGGTCACTTCTTATCGAACGCGTTGTGGAGCTTCTTGTTTCTTTCGGTGAAGAACGCGAATTTCTGGTTACGTCGTTTGATCACGACATCGTTGATGAAGTGCGAGCGTTGGCCCCAACGCTTCGCACCGGACTACTTAACGCTGACGGGGGATCGCTCGAGTCCGATCTTGAACGTGCCGCCAGAGACGGACACTCCGCAATTAATCCATGGCATGGCCTGGTCGATCAAAAATTTGTTGACCGGGCGCACGCGCTTGGCGTTGCGGTGAATGTTTGGACTGTCGACGATGAGCAAGACATTCGTGTCGTATCCGAAGTTGGAGTCGACGCGATCATTACAAACGTGCCGCGATTTTGCCGCCAAGTTCTCAGCGCGGGGTAGCCCGAGGAATGACCAACGACAACGTGTCAGGTTCATAGCGAAGTTCGAGGTGCTCGACATCGCCGAGGTAGTCGCCATCGACCTGATGTGGAACCGGTCCGTATCCATCGACTTCTACGTGAGTGACATCAGAGTGAAACGAGACGTTGCGATCATTTCGCAAACGTTTTCCGGATCCAAGCGTTGAAGAAAGAATTCTTGCGAGTGGAATCGCGTCGAGGGTGCGAAGTGTCACGATGCTGAGCGGTCGATCCAGCGTCGCCTCGGGAGCAACCGTAAAGGGCCGAGTGCCAATAAAGGTGTACGGATCAGTATTGAGACAGACCGTAAACATCGCGTCGTCGACTGTGGGCTGACCTTCGACTCGTACTGCGAAGTGAGATCGCTTCCGGTCGTACTTTCGAATCCAAGTATCGAGTGCTGCCCAGCCAAACAGAGCGTGGTTTGCCCACCGCTTCAGTGATCCGCGTCGCTCCACTTCAGCAACCACGGCTGCATCGAAACCAATACCGACATGAAAAAGGAAGTAGCGGCCGTTTACGGATCCGAGACCGATGCGCTTGATCGATCCGTGGGAAAGGGCATCGAGGAGCGCGCCGGTCGCCTCGATTGGATCATCGGGAAGACCAAGTGTGCGAGCGAACACGTTGGTCGATCCGCCCGGTACCGCAGCGAGAGCGGTGGAAGTCCCGGCGAGGCCATTTGCCGCTTCGTTCAATGTGCCATCTCCGCCGAGTACGACAACGACGTCGGTTCCATCGGCGGCGGCGGCTGCGGCCAGCCGAGTCGCGTGGCCGCGCCGTGCGGTCTCGGCGACCGTAACGACGTGGTCGGCAGCGAGGGCTTTGGCAATAACTACCCGTCCCCGGGCAGTGACCGAAGAGGCCGAAGGATTGACAATGAGGAGCAGCTTCACAAGGTCTTGGACCGTAGCGGAGGCCTGAAGGTGACGTCGTGGCCCATCTCCCTAGAGAACGTTGCCGTGTGATTTGGCCCCGACCCCATTCTGCGGGCAGGATTCGCTCTATGAACGTTGTCGTTTGTGTCAAGCAGATCCCGGACCCGGCTGATCCTGGTGCGTTGGATCCCACTACTAAAACCCTGAAGCGAGACGGCAAGCTCATCCTCGACGAATCTGATTCGTACGGTGTTGAGATGGCGCTGCAGCTTGTGACCACTGCCGGTGGTGGTGAAGTCACGCTCGTCTCCATGGCTCCTAATGGTGAAGTATCCGGTCTTCGCACCGCACTTGCTATGGGTGCGGCCAAGGCGATTCTCGTGAGCGACGATGCACTCGCTGGTAGCGATGCTCTCGCTACTGCCAAGGTGCTCGCCAAGGCCATTCAGCGTGTCGAAGGTGCAGACCTTGTTCTCACAGCGACCGAATCGAGTGACGGTTACACCGGCACGGTTCCTGAACAGATCGCTGGTCTGCTCGACCTTCCGTCGGTCACCTTTGCCAAGTCGATCAGTGTTGAAGGCAGCACGATCAAGATCCAGCGTCAGACCGAAGCTGGTTATGACGATGTCGAATGCCCGCTTCCCGCCGTTGTGTCGGTGACAGCCGGTGTTGTGGAACCTCGTTACCCGTCCTTCAAGGGCATCATGGCGGCGAAGTCAAAGCCGGTCGACACACTCACCGTTGCCGACCTTGGTCTTGACGCAAGTCAGGTCGGTTGGGCCGGTGCCGGCCAGCAGATCGTTTCCATTGCCGAAGCCCCCGCTCGCGAGGCTGGTGAAGTCTTCGAAGACGACGGCACCGCCGCTGAGAAGATCGTCGCTTTCCTCGACGAACTCAAGGTTCTCTAGGAGGAATTGATCATGGCTCTTTCGAAGATTTGGGTGCTCGCCGAAGCAACAGACGGCAAAGTCACCACCAGCACACTTGAACTACTCACCAAGGCTCGTTCACTGGCCGACACGGTTGAAGCGATTTACTCCGGTAGCGACGCCGACGCGGTTGCTGGCCAACTCGGTGAGTACGGCGCGTCGAAGGTCTACACAACTGGCGATCTTGCTGGTGCACTTGCGGGTGTTCCGGTCTCAGGTGCAATCGCTGCATTGGTCGACGGCGGCAACGCCCCCGACGCGATCATCGCGGCCACGTCCTACTACGGACGTGACGTCGCTGGTCGACTTTCGGTCAAGCTCGACCGAACGGTTATCACGAACAACACCGACCTCGAGGTCGACGGGTCAAGCCTCGTCACGACTGAGCCTGTGTTTGGTGGAACCACCGACGTGAAGACAACCTTCACCGCCGCTGGCCCTCACCTCGTGCTGGTGCGTCCGAAATCGTTTGTTGCCGAGTCCGCTGGTGGCAGTGCTGCAGCAGTCGAGACCATCGTCGTTCCTGACGGTGGCAAGAGCGCCGGGGCAAAGGTCATCACTCGTCACGTTGAAGAGCGTGAAGGCCCGTCGCTCGACGAAGCCGCCGTCGTCGTTTCTGGCGGACGTGGTTTGGGCGAGCAGGAAAAGTACGCTCTCATCGAAGAGTTGGCCAAGCTTCTTAATGCCGCCCCTGGTGCATCACGCGCCATTGTCGATGCTGGTTGGGTTCCCTACAGCTACCAGGTCGGACAGACCGGCAAGGTCGTTAAGCCAACGGTGTACATCGCTGCTGGTATTTCCGGTGCGACGCAGCACATGGTCGGCATGAAGGGCTCAAAGAACATCATCGCAATCAATAAAGATGCCGAAGCGCCGATCTTTGCAGTCAGCGATCTCGGAATCGTTGGCGACGTTCACAAGGTTCTGCCGCAACTCATCGAGGCTCTCAAAGCTCGCTGAT
>WLMU01000067.1 GCA_009700115.1 Actinomycetota bacterium | reverse complement strand
TCGGCTTCGGTCAGCACGCCCTGGTCGCGCAAGGAACTCAGTTTCGCGATTTGATCGGGAATTGAGTCGGCATCGCTATGACCCTGCGCACGATTGATGCCACCAGAGATCCGATCAGCGGCTTTGATCTGGTTGGCTTCCATCTGCTGGTAGATCTCGTTTTGCACACCACTCGGATTGCGAATGTCGTTAAAGCGTTGCGCTCCATCCTTCGAAGCCGATTCGATATCAAGATCGCCGAGGCCGAGCATGCGTTCGAAAATTCGCTGATGGAAGAAAATCGTGTTGATCCGCTCGAGCGGAATCTCGATTCCGTGCTTCGCGATGATGCCCGTTCGGAAAATCACACGATCTGACGTAAGTACGAAGTGGGTGCTCACCCATCGGATGTAACGCTGCGTAAACCACACGAGCGTGGCGAAGACGAAGAGGGAGACCGGAAACGAGATCAAAGATGGCCAGCTGCGACTCAACGTGATAATCGCCAAGATCACGGCCAACGCCAACATGGCCGCCGACTTGGCGAAGAACCACCAGTGTGGGTGGAGATCGAGGATGAGGTCTTCTGTGGCGTGGAGTTCGTCCTCTGGATAGGGCATGCCAAACCGTACCCGCCGACACTGTCGCTGGCGGTGAGTACGGTCTCGGTCGTGGAACCCGACGCCCTTCTCGACGGCCTGAATAACGCGCAGCGTCTCGCTGTCACGTCCACGACCTCGCCCCTCTGCATCCTGGCCGGCGCCGGATCAGGAAAGACTCGCGTCCTCACTCGTCGCATTGCCTATCGGGCCGCCACCGGCGACCTCGATCCGCGTCATGTGCTCGCTCTCACATTCACCCGCAAGGCTGCCGGCGAACTCACCGCTCGACTCCGTTCACTTGGCCTTCGAGAACAGGTCGCTGCTGGCACGTTCCACTCGGTCGCCTACGCGCAATTGCGCACGCGCTGGGCCGAACGTTCCATTACTCCCCCACAACTCATGACCCGCAAAGCCGGCTTTGTCATTGGCCTACTCACCGGCGCCGAGAAATCCACGCCGGGCATCGACTTCGTTTCGGAAATCGAATGGGCCAAGGCTCGCATGGTCGAGCCCGAGGACTATCCCGAGGCAGCAAAAGCTGCCGGCCGTAAGCCGCCAATCTCCTACGAGGCCACCGCCGCGGTCTACGCCCGTTACGAAGACCAACGCCGCCAGAAGCGTCTCATTGATTTCGATGACATGTTGCGCGTGTGTCACCGCGACCTGATTGCCGACGAAGGTTTCGCTGCCTCTCAACGGTGGCGATTCGCCCACCTCTTCGTCGACGAATTCCAGGATGTCAACCCGCTACAACATGCACTCCTCGAAGCATGGCGAGGCGATCGCACCGATCTCTGCATTGTTGGCGACCCAAACCAGGCGATTTATTCCTGGAACGGAGCCGATCCCGAATTGCTCCACACCTTCCCGGAACGATTCCCAAACGGCGAAACCATCCGGCTTCTCGATAACTACCGATCAAGCCCTCAAATCCTTGCCGCCGCGAATGCGCTGCTCGTCGGTGGTCGTGGCGTCGATCACGACGGCACCCAATCGGCCACACGTCCCGACGGTGCCGTGCCTAGCGTTCGCGAACTGCCCGATGAGCGCTCCGAGGCTGCCGCTATCGCTCGAGCCGCACGCGACCACCACGGCCCCGGTGCACGCTGGTCGAATCAGGCCGTACTGGTTCGAACCAACGCACAGTTGCCAATTATCGAAGAAGCAATGAAATCCGCGGGCATTCCCTTTCGCGTTCGCGGTGCCACTCCGCTTCTTGATCAACCCGAAATCAAAGTCGCACTTAGCGAACTCCGGCGCACGATTCGTCCATTTACCGACGCAATCCACGACCTTGCACTTTCGGTAGATATCGACGACGAGTCTGAAAGCGACCGCGCTGCTGAACGCCGTGCCAACCTCGATGCGCTCGTGCAAATGGCGCGTGATTACATCGCCATCGAAACACCCCCAACCGCTAATGGTTTCTTTCTCTGGCTCACCGCAACAACGCGAGCTGATCAACCCGACCCCAACGGCGATGCCATCGAACTCCTTACCTTTCATGCGGCCAAAGGCCTGGAATGGCCCATCGTGCATCTGGCCGGCCTCGAACAGGGCTACGTCCCCATTGGTCACGCCAAAACGCCCGGGGCGTGGGCCGAAGAACGTCGGTTGTTCTATGTTGCGGCCACACGCGCTGAACGCGAGCTCCTGTGCACCTGGGCGAAATCACGCACCTTTGGAGAGCGATCCGTCCCGCGAGAACGTTCTGAATTTCTCGACACCTATGCCGCAGCGTGCGAAGCACTCGAAGCAGGTATCGATCCAATTGCTGTCGGCAATGGCACAACAGCCCCGCGCCTCGCTCCTACCCCGGGCACTCGTTCATCGAAACCAAAGGCAAAAGGCTCGAAATCTTCAGGCGGTCGAAAGCGACCGGGCTCCTACCCAGATTCGCTTGATGCAACAGACCACATTCTTTTTGATGCATTGCGCGCTTGGCGCTCTGAGCGAGCCAAGTCTGCCGACGTTCCCGCGTTCGTCGTTTGCAACGACCATACATTGGCCGAAATTGCTCGACAGAAACCACAGACTCCAGTCGAACTACTTCGCGTCAATGGCATGGGCGAAATCAAAGTCTCAAAGTTCGGCGGCGAACTTCTCGCCATTATTTCCGACACGCTCGGCTCCTAGACAGCAGCCGTTCAACCCTCACCCAAGCCAAGCAGTTTCTTCGGGTCAATCGCAATGAACAGACCTTCCGCTTCTGCACAAAGCACTTCGCCAGCATGCAGAGTGCCTTTGCAGAGAATTTTACGGCCGCTTACCGATTCAAGGCGGGCTCGCAAGTGAAGGTCCGTATTCAGCGGTGTTGGGCTCCGATAATGAACCGTGAGTCGGCCGGTCATTCCGGCATGACCTGAATAAGTCTGTGCGGCGCCAAGCACTTCATCGAAGATGCCGGCGATGTAGCCACCGTGGAGACACCCAGGCGGACCTTCATACAGCGTGCTGAAATTTGCGATGGCGTCAATGCCACCTTCTACAAACTCAACCACGAGCGGCAGCGCAACGGGATTCGCCCGACCAATGAATGGGCTTCGCTCTCGCAAACGATGAGCCTGATACGCGACATTTGTGTTCTCACTCGATACCGGCGAGTCCTGACCACGTTGAGCAAGAACTTCAACAAGTCGATTGATCTCATTCGTGAGTTCAGACAATTCATCGATCGAAGCTGGAGTTGATTCCAATTCGCGAATCAGCCGCCGAACCGCAGCTGCCGTGTCGCGGGCCGCGTATTGCGCTGGTGTCACGGCCCGCAGATCGGACTCGAGCAGAACTGCATCTTCGAGGTTGAGCATCTTCTGCATTGCGCCCACGCCGAAAACATTCGGAGTGTCGACAATCGGTTTGTCGTCCATCAATCGAACTGCGCGATCACGGGAGCATGGTCGCTGGGTTTTTCTCCCTTGCGGGCATCACGGTCGACTCGAGCGTCCGTACAACGAGCGGCCAGCGATGGCGTCGCCATTATGAGATCGATTCGAAGTCCCCGGCCTTGATGGAAGTCCCCACCGCGATAATCCCAGAAGGAGTAGAGCCCGCCTTCCTCGTGATGGCGGCGGTAGACATCTTCCAGGCCCCAGGCTTCGAGCTCCCTCAGCGCCTGACGCTCGGGTTCGCTCACGTGGGTATTGCCCACCCAAGCTTCTGGGCTCCAGACATCTCGATCGTCGGGGCAAATGTTGAAGTCCCCGCAGACGGCAACCTCAGCCGATGAGTTCTCCCGCCGCTCGAGCCTGGCCCGAAGGCGTTCGAGCCATCCGAGTTTGTAGGTGTAGTGAGGGTCGTCGAGCGCTCGCCCATTGGGCACATAGACGCTGGCAACCCTGACCCCACCACAGGTCGCCCACAGGATCCGGGCATCGCCATCTTCTGGGCCGTCGTCGTCCCAACCGGCCACGACGTCCTCAAGGCCCACTTTCGACAAGATGGCCACGCCATTCCATTGGCCTTGACCATGGTGGGCGGTTTCATAACCCATCGCGCTGAAGACCTCAGCCGGAAAGGCCTGATCCTTCATCTTCGTCTCTTGGAGACAGATGATCTCGGGGCCATTTTCGGCCAGCCATTGCTCGACCCGAGGAAGCCGGGCCTTGAGCGAATTCACATTCCACGTCACGAGTCGAAGCACAGTTGCCGAATCTATCGGCCGCTACCCCCGCCGACTGACACGGGCATCCGGCGCCACCATTAGAGTCGACCGACGTGGCTGATGACTCTGCTTCCCCCATCGCAGGACCAAACGCGTGGCTCGTCGACGAAATGTTCGAACAGTTCCGCTCCGACCCTTCTTCAGTGAGCGAAAGCTGGCGAGAATTCTTCGGCGGTTATTCCCCCGGAGCATCAACTTCAACGGCGACGGCTCCACCCGCGGCGACGGCTCCCGCAGCGACACCGACAGCACCGACTGCCGCTCCTTCGCCAACCGCGCCCGCGTCTCAAACTTCGCCAACAACGAACGACGCTTCGATCGGCACTCCACTTCGAGGCGCTGCCGCTCGAATTGTTTCCAACATGGAAGCAAGTCTCGACGTTCCAACCGCAACATCGTTCCGCGAGATTCCCACGAAACTTCTTGAGGTCAATCGAAAGTCAATTAACGGCTACCTCTCGCGCAGTCGAAGCGGAAAGGTTTCATTTACCCACATCATCGGTTACGCAATCGTCCGCGCGATTGTCGACGGAATGCCAATCATGAACTCAGCGTTCACGACCGATGCTGAAGGTAAGCCCTATGTCGTTCGCAACGAAAGCGTCGGGCTCGGTCTCGCTGTTGACGTTGAAAAGAATGACGGAAGTCGTTCACTACTCGTTCCCTGCATCAAGAACGCCGAGACGCTCAACTTCGCTCAGTTCTATGACTCCTATGAAGAACTCGTGCGAAAGGTCCGCTCAAATAAGTTGTCGCCGGACGACTTCGCTGGCGTCTCCATCACCCTCACCAACCCCGGCACCATCGGAACACTCCAGTCAGTGCCGCGCCTCATGCCCGGTCAAGGCGTCATCGTTGGCGTCGGTTCACTCGACTACCCGATCGCGTTCCGCGGCGCCGATCCGGCCACCATTGCGTCGCTAGGCATGTCGAAGGTCATGACCCTGACCTCGACGTACGACCACCGCATCATTCAAGGCGCCGAATCGGGACTTTTCCTCAAGCGCATCCAAGAACTCCTCATGGGCGAGCACAAGTTTTACGAGGACATCTTCGAAGCTCTCGGTCTCCCCTACGAGCCAGTCGAATGGGCTCACGACGTCAACCCCAACGATCACCAAGAGTTGATGCTCGAAAAGAACCTCCAAGTTCGAGCCCTTATCAATATGTTCCGCGTTCGCGGTCACCTCGATACCGATCTCGATCCGCTCGATCTCACCGAACATCATCTGCACCCCGAACTCGATCCTGCTGCCTACGGACTGACGATCTGGGACTTCGATCGCGAATTCCTCACCGGTGGACTCGCCGGCCGTGACCGCATGACCCTTGCGTCGATCCTCGATGTGCTGCGCTCGGCCTATTGCCGCACGATCGGCATCGAATACATGCACATCCAGGATCCCGTGCAGAAAGTCTGGATCCAGCAACAAGTCGAAGGCGTGAAGTTCGAACTCTCGATCGAAGAAAAGCAACACATCCTCGAACGTCTTAACGCTGCTGAAGCGCTCGAACGATTCCTCGGTACGAAGTACCTCGGACAGAAGCGATTCGGCATCGAAGGCGCCGAATCAGCCATCCCACTTCTCGACTCACTGTTGTCATCGGCGGCAGACACGTCGATGCAGTCGTCTGTCCTGGGCATGGCTCACCGCGGTCGACTCAACGTTCTCGTCAACATCGTCGGCAAGAAATACGAGCAGCTCTTTACGGAGTTCGAAGGCAATACCGACCCCGAATCGATCCAAGGCTCTGGCGATGTGAAATATCACCTTGGCCAAACCGGCGTCTTCACCAGCCCTGCCGGCAACACCATCGCTGTCGAACTTGCCGCCAATCCTTCGCATCTCGAAGCAGTTGATCCGGTCGTCGTGGGTATGGCCCGCGCCAAGATGGATCAGATCGAACCTCCGGGCGATTATCCGGTGCTTCCCATCCTCGTCCACGGCGATGCAGCATTTGCTGGTCAGGGCATCGTCGCCGAAACCCTCAATCTCTCCGAGATCACCGGATACCGAGTTGGTGGAACGATCCACGTCATCATCAACAACCAGGTTGGGTTCACCACCGCCCCAACCGAGGCACGTTCATCGGTGTACTCGACCGACGTCGCAAAGATGGTCCAGGCCCCGATCTTCCACGTAAACGGCGATGACCCAGAAGCGGTCGTACGAGTCGCTCGCCTTGCGTTTGACTACCGCCGCACATTCAACCGTGATGTCGTCATCGACATGGTTTGTTACCGCCGCCACGGACACAACGAAGGCGATGACCCGAGCTACACCCAGCCGCTTATGTACAAGCGCATCGAAGAAACCCGATCCGTGCGAAAGCTCTACACCGAAGCCCTGATGCGCCGCGGCGATATCTCCCTCGAAGAAGCCGAGGCAGCTCTCAACGATTTCCAAGTTCGTCTTCAGGTCGCCCTCGACGAAACACGTTCGCACGACGCCCCGCCTCCGCTCGAACATGCACCCGAGCGCGTCTTCAGCGGCGTTCTTCCTCACGTCGATACTGGCGTGACCAAAGAAGAACTCGAGGCCGTCTTTGCCGACCTCGAACACGTCCCCGAAGGATTCACGGTTCATCCCAAGTTGGCCAAGCAGTTCGAAGGCCGACACAAGATGTTCGTCGAAGACGGCGAAGTCGATTGGGCCCTCGGAGAAGCATTCGCATACGGAACCCTTCTCCACGAAGGCACATCGGTGCGTGTCTCCGGCGAAGACTCTCGACGTGGCACGTTCTCGCATCGCCACGCCGCGCTCATCGATTACGACAATGGTTCGGTGTACATCCCTCTGGCTGACGCTGTGCGCAACGATGCTCGGTTCTGGATCTACGACTCGCTTCTTTCAGAGTTCGCTGTACTTGGTTTCGAGTACGGCTACTCCGTTGTCAACAAAGACGCCCTTGTCGTATGGGAAGCCCAGTTCGGCGACTTCATGAATGGCGCGCAGGTCATCATCGACAACTTCCTTGTTGCCGCAGAAGACAAATGGCGCCAGACCTCTGGCCTCGTCATGCTCCTGCCCCACGGTTACGAAGGACAGGGCCCCGAGCACTCCTCCGCCCGCATCGAGCGATTCCTCACCCTTGCCGCCGGCGACAACATCCAGGTATGCAACGCAACGACTGCAGCGCAGTTCTTCCACCTCTTGCGTCGTCAGGTTCGACGAGATCTCCGTAAGCCGCTTGTGGTGTTCACCCCGAAGTCGCTGCTTCGAGCAAAGACCACACGATCACCAGTGAGCGAACTCATTCACGGGTCGTTTGAAGAGGTCCTTGACGACAACGGCGTCGCCGATCCTGCATCGGTGCGTCGGATTGTGTTCGCTTCCGGCAAAATCGGCGTTGAAGCACAAGCTGCTCGAGACGAAATGGGCGCACCTGTTGCCATCGCTCGAGTGGAACAGCTCTACCCGTGGCCCTACGCCGACGTAGCTCGCATCGTTGAGAAGTATGCGAATGCCGACGAGATCGTTTGGCTTCAAGAAGAGCCCGAGAACATGGGTGCGTGGAACCACATCAAGGGTCGGTTGTACGAAGCCCACGACGACACCCACACCATTCGCCGTGTCAGTCGCCAAGAATCAGCCAGCCCAGCCACTGGTTCTTCCGCAATTCACCATGCCGAGGTCCACGACCTCATGGAATCAGCACTCGGCGGGATCTGAACAAGCGGGCATCGCCCGCCAGTTTCAGCTTTCTCGAGTCGTGAGCAGATCCTGCGCTACTGCTTCCCACAGTTCGGTGGAAAGCCCCAGTGAGCGCGTATCGATTCGCTCGTCGTCTCCATGGAACATCTTCCCGAAGTCTTCGAACGTCAGGTTCTCGCTGAAAAGCCCAAAGCCGTAGGCGACGCGATCCTCGCGGCGGAAAAATCGTGCATCGGTGGCGCCGACGGTGAGGAACGGAACCGTTTCTGATCCCGGGTACCACTGTTGCGTAACTCGCGACAGCGACTCCCACAACGGAGTGTCCGTGGGCGACGAACTCGACGGGTCGTAACTGATCTGCTCGATCGTCACTGCATCGGCGAGGTCTCCGAGGGCAAGACGCAGTTCGGCCAAGACCATGTCGGCATCGTGGCCAGGGAGCGTTCGAATATCTACTTCGAGATCGACCGAATCGGGGATGACGTTGATCTTGGACCCGCCATGAATCACCGTCGGGGCAAACGTCGTATGCGTACATGCGTGGAACTGACGGGCCATACCGAGCGGTAAATGTTCAAGGATGTCGTCGAGACCATCGACAGAAAGCAACGGACCAGTGATTTCTTCGGGGTAGCCCATCGATTCGATGAAGCGACGCCAGGTGTCATGGATATGTGTTTCGGGCTGGAACTCGCCGATACGCCTCACGACCTCGGCCGCGGTGAGCAATGCGTTGTCAGTCTTATAGGGCTGAGAGCCATGGCCTGCGGTTCCGCCCACCCGGATCCGGATCCCAAAAAGGCCCTTTTCCCCGACGAGCACGGGGAGCTTCAAACCGTTCGGGCTCGGTAGCGGGATACCTCCGGATTCAGTAATCACGTAGTCCGCCATGACCGCATCACGCTCGTGATTGATGAGGTGTTCGGCACCATAGACACCACTTGATTCCTCATCGGCCACCGCGAGGTACACGAGCGTTCCGCGCGGAGTGAAGCCAGAACGCGCCAACCGTTTGAATGCAACTGCCATCGATGACGTGATGTTGAGCATGTCGATCGCGCCGCGTCCCCACACTTCACCGTCAACGAGATCACCGCCGAATGGATCGCGCGACCAATGGTCAGGATTGGCGGGAACAACGTCGGTGTGACCCATGAGTAAGAGCGTCGGAGCAGTCGGATCAGAACCCTCAATGCGGGCGACAAGGCTTCGACGTCCAAGTGCCGCGTCGTAACTCTCGAGCTCAAGACCAGGGCCCTCGAGAAAGTTTTCGAGCACCGACGCGCTTCGAATTTCGCCGCCTGACTCAACCGTTCCGTCGTTCACGCAAGCGTTACGAATCAGCGCCTGCAGAAGTTCTGTGCACTCTTCTTCACCATTTTGCGTTTTTCCGCTCATACCGCGAACAGTACGTCGCCGTTGCTTCAAACATGCTGAACGTTGCGTTTTTCCGCTCACAAACGCTGCGAAACCATCGAAATTGACGCTTCCTTACATGCGGTGCTCAAAAGTTCGCACCAACTGCGCAAAACACAGAAATCCCAAGTGAGAGAAGGAGAAAATGCCTGTGGAAAACTTTAGAAGCGCGGGAAAACAGGCCCGCGAACAACAACGCGCGCACATCCAACGAACAAAACGCTTTGCAATACAACTCCTGTAACCCAGTCAACATTCATCGGGCGAAAAAATGCGCGTGCATCGAGAAAAACCGTGGATTCACCATTTGCATGCGCAATGTGAGTACCGTTTTTTCTGCAACGTCGTCACGAACCACGTGCGGCGTGCACTTCAGTAGCGATTCATGCAGCTGTTGTTGGTACCACTACACAAAATCATGAAGACGCCGAGGAGGCGAAGATGGCAGCAGTGAAGAAGCGGGCGGCCAAGAAGGCACCCGCAAAGAAGCGCACAGCGAAGAAGGCGGCTCCGGCCAAGAAGCGTGCGACCAAGAAGCGTGCAACTAAGCGCGTAGCGAAAAAGGCTCCGGCCAAGAAGCGTGCAACCAAGAAGCGCGTAGCAAAGAAGGCTCCGGCCAAGAAGCGTGCAACCAAGAAGCGCGTAGCAAAGAAGGCTCCGGCCAAGAAGCGTGCAACCAAGAAGCGCGTAGCAAAGAAG
>WLMU01000066.1 GCA_009700115.1 Actinomycetota bacterium | reverse complement strand
GCCGCACTGAATGCAGGCGCTGACGTCGAACTCCTCGGGGCAGAAGATCCCGCGTCGATCGGCAAACTTTCAGCAGGAACGCTCGCTGTTCTCGACCTGGTCGATGCGATGTTCGTTGGTCCGCCAGCAATTGATCAAGAACTCTTTGGTCGTCTCACCCAGTCCTATGACAGTGAAGAACTTGTCGAGATCGTGAGTTACCTGATGCGCAATGCGTGCAACAAAATTCCCGTTGCCTTTGGTGCCGATGACGCGATCGTTGAAGAGGGTTTCGAATACCAAGTCATTGACGCTTCGGGTGAAACTGTCACTGTTGATGCATCGGCTCTATCGAACTAATTCAGCCACATCCGAGTGAGTTACTCGCTCGTCGCGAGGAACGGAACTTAGGCAGCAGCTGGTTCGGTAACTTGTTCGGCGGCTGGGCGCTTTGCGGCCTGGCGGTAGGTGTACCAGCGAGCCTCGTCGAAGTCGTACAGACGGCACACACGGGTATTGCGCACGAAGTCCATGAAACGAAGGGGTTCGTCGTGGATCGTGCCCGGGAATGCTTCTTTCATCGCATCGGTCGCAAGTTCGAGGTTGTACATGGGGATGCGCATGTCGACGTGATGGGGGACATGCACCATGATCCAGTGGAAGAAGAAATTGAGTCCGAAACGAGCTCGGAGAACGGTGGTTCCTTCCATCTGCCCGTGCCACTTCGTCCACTCACGACGCTTCCACCAACGAATGTTGGGTTGGATGTGGTGGACGTGCACAAATGAAGCGATAACGAAACTGAAGCCAAGGAACGGAATGACCAATACCTTGAGGATCATCCAAAGGATGCCAACAACGCTGCCGTAGCTGGCCCAGCCGAGAGCGCCGAGTGCCAACGATGCCACGGCAACAAATGACCAAACAATGAATCGGTCGCGACGAATAGTTTTCGCCCAGCGGGCCGGTGGAGCACCGACGATCATCTTGTGCCACCACACTTCGCGCAAGTAATAGGCGCCGGCGCCGAACCATGACCATTCGAAGCGATGACGAAGGCGACCGAGTGGTGACATGGCGGCAAACTGCTCGGGGGTATAGGGGTGCCACACGAAGTCGAATCCTTCGCGCACGGTGTAGCCGTGGTGGATGCGATTGTGGCCAAGGGTCCAGCCCTCGTAGACATGCCACGACGGCAACATGGCGATCGTGCCGATGACTCGATTGAGGCGTTTGGAAGAGAACAGGGCGCCGTGGGCGGCATCGTGGGCAACGATGAACAATCCGGAGATGACCATGGCCGACAGCACCCAGAGGGCGATCACGGCGAAAGGATTGTTGACGAGGATGAGGCCAGTGACGATGAGGCCGTACATGACCAGATCGCGCCCAAAATAGGCCAAACCCTTCCAGGTGGGGTTGTCATAGGCCTCGGCAGGGATGACATCAAGAACGGGCTTAAGCGAGCCCTTTTCTGAGCGCTCAGACCCTTTTTGAGGGGTTTCTGCCTCGATGTCGAGGGTATCGGTTTGAAGTTCTCCGGCGGACATGTCGCCAGTCTACCGACCGGTCGGTAGGCAAGCGTGGTTCAGGACAGATTTTGTTCGGTCGGGCCCGCTTCGAGCTCGGGAAGTGAGACCTGTCGGGTGGTGACATCGATCGGGCTGACACCAGGTAAGGCCTGATCGGCGGCCACAGCCAGCGTTTCGAACCGGCGGGCCGAGGGCATGACGCGAGTCTCGAGCGACGCGACTGCCGAGTTGTAGGACTCGGTGGCCTTCGTGAGGCTGTTGCCGACCTTTTGCAGGTGACCAGTGAACACTCCGACGCGTTCGTAGAGCTCTTTGCCGAGGGCAACGACCTGAGCGGCATTCTCGGCCAGTTGCTCCTGGCGCCAGCCATAAGCGATTGCACGGAGAAGAGCGATCAATGTTCCGGGCGACGCGGGGAACACGTTCTTGGCGATTGCTTGTTCGAGGAACTCGGGATTGGCATCGAACGCGGCAGTGAGGAAGGTATCGCCGGGCACAAACATCACGATGAAATCGAGTGAGCCATCGACGCGTGACGCGTAGTTCTTCTTTGCGAGTGCGTTGACATGGGCCATGACGTCGACAGCATGCTTGGCGAGTAGTCGTTCACGCTCAACGTCGGAGGTGGCGTTGATTGAATTTAGGTAGGCAGACATTGGTGCTTTTGCATCGATGACGATCTTCTTGGAATCGGGAAGTCGCACGATCATGTCGGGTCGGGCTGAATCGCCTTCGCCGGCAATGTGTTCTTGTTGTTCGTACATCACGTGTTCGGTCATGCCCGCGAGTTCGATGACGCGTTGGAGTTGGAGTTCACCCCAGTTGCCGCGCACTTTGGTGTTCTTCATGGCTGACGCGAGTTCGGCGGTCTCTTTTTGTAGAGAGCTTGCAAGTGATGCCAACGAACCGATGCTGAAGTTCAGGCGGCCAGAATCTTCGACGCGTTTGTTTTCGAGGTCGTTGAGTTTTTGGTCGAGTCGGGCGAGTTGCTCGCCGACAGGCGCAACAAGGTCGTGCACAGACTTCTGCTGTTGCGCCGCTTCGGCCGCTGACCGGGCGGTGGCTTCGGCCAGTTGGCGCGTGTTGACGTCGATGAGTTCGCGCATGGTGGTGGCCAATGTGGCATTGGCGATGTCTCGGGTGCGGTCGACATCGAGAGAATCGGCACCCGATGAACGCGACGCGAGGCGGTTGCCGACCAACGCGCCGATGGCGAGGCCGATGAGGAGGGTTAGGACAGGCAGTAGAGCGGTCATAAGCGCCCAACGTACAGATTGGGTGTGACAGTGCGCTTTGGGGGCCTAGAGGCGCTCCTAGGGCCCTCTAGGCGGCGTATCGGCGGTATCGCTGCGGCGGCCCTGAACCGGTCGTGTCACAATCGGCGATTCAGATCGATTGGTGAATGAAGGAGATGTTGTCGTGGCAGGACTGTGTGAAGGGCGGGTGTGCATCATCACTGGTGCTGGTCGAGGAATCGGCCGCGATTACGCGTTGATGCTGGCGGCCGAGGGCGCAAAGGTCGTCGTCAACGATCTTGGCGGTTCTCGCGATGGCACCGGTGTCGATCAGGGTCCCGCACAGGAAGTTGTCGACGAAATCGTTGCCGCCGGCGGACAAGCCGTTGCCAACACTGACGACATCAGCGAATGGGCGGGCGCAGAACGACTCATCAACCAGGCCATCACCACGTTCGGTGGCCTTGACGTTCTCATCAACAATGCCGGCATCCTTCGTGACCGCATGCTCACCAACATGAGCGAAGCCGAATGGGACGCCGTTATCAAGGTGCATCTCAAGGGCACCGCAGGTCCTTCTCACTTCGCTGCGGCCTATTGGCGCGATCGTTCAAAGGCAGGCGAAACAAACAGCGCCCGCATCATCAACACGACATCGCCTTCTGGCATTTACGGCAACATCGGTCAGACCAACTACGGCGCGGCAAAGGGCGGTATCGCATCGTTCACGATCATTGCGGCCGACGAACTTGGTCGCTATGGCGTCACGGTGAATGCGATCGCTCCTGCTGCGTTCACGCGACTTACCGCCGATCTCGGTATTGGCGATGCTCCCGAAGAAGTCAAGGAAGCAATGTCCACAAAGTGGATCGCTCCGATCGCCGTCTGGTTGGCGAGCGAAGAATCCTCCGAGGTCACTGGTCGAGTGTTCGATGTTCGCGGAGAACTTCTTGCCATCAGCGAAAGCTGGCACCAAGGACCAAAGGTCACCAACGTCCTCGATCCTTCTGCCGTTGGTCCACTTGTCGAAGAACTCATGGGCAAGGCCCGTCCCAACGCCGACATGCTCGGTCTCGATCGGAAGTAGGACACTCCATGCCCATCAATCACGATGTCGTTGGCGCAACCGGTACGCCGATTGTTCATTCCTGGACCTCAAAGGACGCGCTGCTCTATGCCGTTGGCGTGGGTGCAGGTATCGACGAACTCGCGTTCACGACCGAGAACAGTCACGAGGTTCCACAGCGCGTGCTGCCCACAATGGCGGCAGTCATTGGCGCTGGCGTCGCTGGAGCAATCAGTGCAATCGGTTCGTTCGACTTTGCGATGTTGGTGCACGGCGAGCAGTCATTCTTGCAACACCGCGAGATTCCTGTTGAAGGTTCACTGACTGCAACCGGCAAGATCACGGGCATTTACGACAAGGGTTCGGGCGCCGTCGTTGCCGTTGAAGGCGAATGTGTCGACAACGCAACTGGCGAACTGCTTCTTACTGTTGGTTCGGCGATCTTTATTCGTGGCGAAGGTGGGTGGGGCGGCGACCGTGGTCCTTCTGGCGATCGCAATGCGGCTCCCGAGCGCACCCCCGACCATTCGGTTTCCTATCGAGTGCGTCCCGACCAAGCGTTGACCTATCGCTTGTCGGGCGATCGAAATCCGCTGCATTCCGACCCGTGGTTCGCCGCCCTTGCCGGGTTCGATCGACCAATCCTGCACGGTCTCTGCACCTATGGCTTCACTGGTCGCGCGCTTTTGCACACAATGTGTGGCTCTGACCCGGCCAAGTTCCGTTCGATGGAAGGTCGCTTCGCGTCGCCGGTATTTCCGGGCGAAGAACTCACCATCGAGATGTGGAACGAAGGCGCCGGCGAATGCATTTTCCAGACTCGCGGCGAAGACGGTCGTGTTGTGCTGGTGGGTGGCCGCCACACGTTCGACGCCTGAGGGGCCTTTTTTTAGAACAGGCGTAATTCGTCGGTTTCGATACCGCGAAGTTCGTCGTAATCGACTTCCACGCATTCAATGCCACGCGATTCAGCAAGGACTCGTGCCTGAGGCTTGATGCTTTGCGCGACAAAAATTCCTCGCACGGGTTTCACGTCTTCGTCGAGGTCTATGCGTTCGAGATAGCGCGCGAGTTGTTCGACGCCATCGATTTCGCCTCGCCGTTTGATTTCGATGGCGACCATGCGTCCTTCGGCATCGCGGCATAACAAATCCACGGGGCCGATGTCAGTGAAGTACTCACGCTTAATGAGGCGAAGGTCATCTGCGATGGCCGTTGGGTTGGCCGCGAGCAGCTCTTGCAGGTGTGCTTCGACGCCGTCCTTCTGCAGGCCTGGATCCTCGCCGAGTTCATGGGCGGAATCGTGATGGACTTCAACGAGCGTGATCGTGAGAACTTCGCCCTTGGGGTTTGTGATCAGCCAACGGCCATCTTCTTCGGAAATGCGATTGGGTGCGTTCATCCAGTTGAGCGGTTTGTACGCGCCGCCATCGGAGTGAATGGCCACGCAACCATCGGCCTTCACCATGATGAGACGAGTCGCCAGCGGCAGATGGGCCGACAATCGACCGGCGTAGTCGACAGAACAGGTGGCGATGACGAGACGCATGAGAGCGTCATCGTAGGCGCACCGAGCTAGTTGACTCCGCGCTTTTCGAATCGCGACTTGATGAGTTCTCGCCGTTCTTGAAGATCGCGGTAGGTGAAGCGATCAACTGATCGATCGAGTCCGATGCTGTCTTTCACGCCGGTGAGATCGATTTCGAAGGCGGAAGGATCGAAGCCAACTTCGGCAAACAGTTTTTCGCCGTGGGTTTGCACGAAGTACATCGAGATTTGGGTGATCTCGGCGAAAATATCGAGATCGGGTGCAAGCCGCGAAATGGCGCCGTCGAGGAACATGAGATTTTTCACATAGAGCATGAGTTCTTTTGGCATACGTGCGCCGTAACCCAGGAGCATCTTCACGATCTTCTGCACTTCTTTGATCATTTCGTCTGGATCAGCAGTGGTGGGGTCGATGCCGGGAGCGTCAAGTCCGAGGTCTTTGATCACCGCGTCAATGTCGGTGTCAGATGGAAGAGCTCCGAGATCGCAGAGCGCCGAGATCTGCATGTGGACGTCGTTCACGGTGGCGCCGAGCATCAATCGCAAGAAGGCGCGCCTTTGACGCTCATCCATGCGTCCCGTAATACCGAAGTCGAGGAGGGCGACCTTTCCATCAGGAAGAACAAAGAGGTTTCCACCATGAAGATCGCCATGGAAGATTCCCTCGATGATTGCGCCTTCCATGAAGCCGATCATTCCGGTACGGACGACTTCGTGGGTGTCAACGCCGGCAGCCCGCATTGCTTCGACGTCGTCGAAATTGAAACCAGAGAGCCGTTCCATAACAAGCACTCGTCGGGTCACGAGCGTTGGGTGCGGGCGAGGAACGATGTAGCCGTTCTGTTTGAGGGCAACAAACGAGGCGGCAACGTCGAGCATGTTCTGCGCTTCGAGGCGGAAATCGAGTTCCTCGCTGATTGTCTCGGCGAAGAGTTCGACAAGTGCCGGTGGGTTAGCGAGTGACGCAAATGGAAGTCGGCCGACAAGGAATGGAGCGAGCCACGCCATGACACGAATGTCTTTGTTGACCAACGTTGCGACTGTGGTGCGTTGCACTTTGACGACAACAGATTCGCCACTGCGAAGGACAGCGCCGTGTACTTGTGCGATCGATGCGGCAGCGAGTGGCGTTTCATCGAACGACTCGAAAATCTCTTCAAGCGGTGCGCCGAAATCTTCTTCAACGGTGGCGCGAACTACTTCAAACGATTGAGCAGGTACTTGGTCACGACACTTTTTGAATTCGGAAACGAGTTCCTCGGGGAAGAGGCCTTCGCCAGAAGAAATGATCTGAGCGAGTTTGATGTAGGTCGGTCCGAGACGTTCGATGGAGAGTCGAAGGCGACGGGAGAGGTCGGAACGGCTCGCTACGTGATCGCCGGCCTTGCCTTTGCGTCGTCCTGTGACCCACCACAGGCCGATTGCGGTGCCGAAATCGGCGACAACCGTGACGGCGCGTTTCACATCGGGCAACCGGCGCGCCGATGTCAGTTCGGGAAGGTCATGTTGGGTCTTCCAGCGGATGGCATCGACGACTTCGCGCCAAGGCATCGCTACTGGATCGACGATCCATGGCGGTTCGTTCGAGAACGAACCGAGTGCGAGATCGGCGGGACCAACCGCAGCATCGGTCGATGAGGAATCGGGGGCGACGGGGGGAGTCGACATCGCCAGCGAGTGTACGGCTGGGTGTCGCTGAATCCCCGGTCGCGGCTTAGAACAAACCGGAAATGATTTCAAGCACCGGTTCGGCGAATTCTTTCCGACAGATCAAGAGGTCGGGAAGATACGGATCGGCGTTGTTGTAACGCATAGGCGATCCGTCGATACGTGATGCATGGAGGCCTGCGGCAAGAGCGACTGCGGCCGGAGCGCAGTTGTCCCATTCGTATTGACCGCCGGCGTGAACGTAGATGTCAGCAATTCCGAGCACGATGGCCATTGCCTTTGCGCCGGCCGAACCCATCTGCAGAAATTCGGCATTGAGCTCTTCAGCGACAGCGTGGGCAACGTAGGGGGCGCGTGATCGGCTGACGACAAGCCGGGGCGGGCGATCGGCGGGACGATCAGGAACAATCGGCGGATTCGCTGTTGAAAGAACGCGATCAAGGGAGGGAAGTGACACCGCTCCGATTGTGGGTTCGCCGTCGATGGCGAGCGCAATGTGCACGGCCCAGTCTTCGCGGCCTTCGCCGTACTCGCGGGTGCCGTCAAGTGGGTCAATGATCCAGGCTCGCGACGATGAAAGTCGATGGCTGTTATCGCGGCCTTCTTCCGACAACACCGGGTCTTCGGGTCGCAACTCGGCGAGTTGCTCCATGAGCCACACGTGAGACTCACGATCGCCGGCGTTCTTGATGGTCCTCTGATCGGCGCCTTTCAGGGTGAGGTCGGCCCGCAGCGAGACCAACAGTTTTCCTGCGTCGACAGCAAGTTGTTCGGCGACCGCGTGGTCATCAAGTGCGGTCATCGTCGTGCTCCGATTCGAGGTGGATAGTGAAGGTGCGTTACCGATTATTGCTGGCGGCCGAGTTCAATGGCGCGACCGACAAGTTTTCGAACTTGAGTTTCATCGGCGCCTTCAGCGACGAGCGCATCAATGCGGGATTCAAGATCGGCAGCAAGTCGTTCATCGACCACCAGAGGAGCCGACTCGCCGGGTTTGGCTAACGCTCCGGGAGGCGAGACCTGAGTGACGAGCACCAGCGCGAGGGCTGCGACTGCTGTGATGAGCCCAAAGGTGATGGCGAAACCGTTGCTGTCGAGAATTGATCCAGCGATCATTCCGCCGATTCCAAGCACGAAAACCAGGATCACGATGCGCCGGATCGCTCGCGGCCCGATTGGTGAAGCGGAATTCGTGGAGTCGGAAGTGACGAGTTCCATGCTCATCGCACCAACGGCTTGTATTTGATGCGATGTGGTTGGTCGGCATCGGCGCCGAGTTCTTTCTTCCGGAAGGCTTCGTATTCGGTGAAGTTTCCTTCGAACCAGCGCACCTGTGAGTCGCCTTCGAACGCAAGCACATGGGTAGCGACACGATCGAGGAACCAACGATCATGGCTAATGACGACGGCGCAACCGGCGAAGGCTTCGAGGCCATCTTCGAGCGCTCGCAATGTGTCGACGTCGAGGTCATTGGTGGGTTCGTCGAGGAGCAGTACGTTGCCGCCGCGAGCCAACACCTTGGCGAGGTGAACGCGGTTTCGTTCGCCACCGGAAAGGATGCCGACCTTTTTCTGCTGGTCAGATCCCTTGAAGTTGAACGAGGCAACATAAGCCCGTCCGTTCATCTCTCGATTGCCGAGTTTGATGATCTCGTTGCCGTCGGTGATTTCTTCGTAGACGGTTTTCTCGGAGTCGAGGATGTCGCGACTCTGATCGACATACGCGAGGTTTACGGTTGGCCCAACAGTGAGTGAACCGCTGTCAGGCGTCTCGTCACCGGTGAACATACGAAACAGCGTTGTCTTTCCCGCACCGTTTGGTCCGATGACGCCCACGATTCCGGCGCGCGGGAGCGAGAAGGAAAGGTCTTCCACCAGAAGCCGATCGCCGAAACCCTTGGTGACACCTTCAGCTTCGATGACGACATCGCCAAGTCGCTCTCCTGAAGGAATGAAGATCTCGAGACCGTCGCCGCGTCCTTGGGCTTCCTGCGATTCAGCCAGCAATTGTTCATAAGCGGAAAGACGCGCCTTGCCTTTTGCTTGGCGGGCTTTGGGAGCCATGCGGACCCACTCGAGTTCTCGGGCAAGGGTGCGAGCACGAGACGATTCCTGCTTCTCTTCCTGGCGGAGCCGATCTTGTTTCTGGTCGAGCCAACTTGAGTAGTTGCCTTCAAAGGGAATTCCACGGCCGTGGTCGAGTTCAAGGATCCATTGAGCGACATTGTCGAGGAAGTAGCGATCATGGGTGATCGCTACGACGGTGCCCGGATAGTCGCGAAGGAACCGTTCAAGCCAGGCAACCGACTCGGCATCGAGATGGTTGGTGGGTTCGTCGAGAAGCAGTAGGTCGGGTTTGTTGAGGAGAAGGCGACAGAGTGCGACTCGGCGACGTTCGCCGCCTGAGAGCGTCGAGACGCCCGCATCCGATGGCGGAAGGCGCAGAGCGTCCATCGCGATCTCGATCGTGCGCTTGAGGTCCCATGCGCCTGATGCTTCGATCTTTGCTTCGAGGTCGGCTTGTTCCTCGCCCACCTTCTCGAAGTCGGCATCAGGGTCGCCCCACTTCGCCAGTACTGCGTCGTAGCGCTCGAGAAGGGTCGCCGTTTCGCCGAGCCCATCCATCACGTTGCCCATGACGTCTTTGGTCTCGTCGAGATGTGGCTCCTGCTCAAGCAGGCCAACAGTGAATCCGGGCGAGAGCCGAGCTTCACCGGTAAAGCCATCGTCAAGGCCAGCCATGACCTTGAGCAGCGAGGACTTACCAGAGCCGTTCGAACCGATGACACCGATCTTGGCCCCTGGGTAGAACGAGAGGCTGATGTCTTTCAGGACCTCTCGGTCGGGCGGATAGAACCGGCTCACCTTGTGCATGGTGAAAATGAACTGTGCACTCATGGCGGGCAAGGGTAGTGATCAGGCCGCCTCAAGTGTGAACTGGACGCGACAGTGCCCCGCCGAAGCGGGGCACTGAGGGACTACTTATGCGGCTGAAGATCAGCGGCGGGTTGCACGACGCTTGGTCGCACGACGCTTCGCTGGTGCCTTCTTCGCGGCACGCTTCTTGGCCGGAGCCTTCTTTGCTACGCGCTTCTTGGTTGCACGCTTCTTGGCCGGAGCCTTCTTTGCTACGCGCTTCTTGGTTGCACGCTTCTTGGCCGGAGCCTTCTTTGCTACGCGCTTC
>WLMU01000065.1 GCA_009700115.1 Actinomycetota bacterium | reverse complement strand
TCTCGAGCCATGGAGGCTTCAGAAACATGGCACTACGCCTCGGCGACATCGCCCCCGACTTCACCGCTGACACCACACAGGGCAGCGTGTCCTTCCACGACTGGAAGGGCGACTCATGGTCGATCCTCTTTTCGCACCCCAAGGACTTCACCCCGGTGTGCACAACCGAACTGGGCACCGTGGCCAAGCTCAAGCCTGAATGGGACAAGCGCAACGTGAAGCCCATCGGCCTCTCGGTCGACCCCGTTGACTCCCACCTTTCGTGGGAAGGCGACATTGAGGAAACACAAGGCCAGGCCGTGAACTTCCCGGTCATTGCCGACCCAGACCGCACCGTGGCTGACCTCTACGACATGATCCACCCAAACGCCAACGACACGATGACTGTTCGCTCCGTGTTCGTGATTGATCCAGCCAACAAGGTTCGCCTGATCCTCACCTACCCGGCCAGCACCGGTCGTAACTTCGATGAACTTCTCCGTGTCATCGACTCGCTGCAACTCACCGATGGCTACAAGGTCGCAACGCCTGCCAACTGGAATGACGGCGACGACGTCATTGTTTCCCCAGCCCTTTCCGATGAAGAGGCAACCGAGCGTTTCCCCAAGGGATTCAAGAAGCTCAAGCCGTACCTTCGCATCACACCTCAGCCCAACCGCTGAACAACCTGCAGTTCGATTCGTCAAAGGGGACAGGCCACCGCCTGTCCCCTTTGCTCGTCTAGGGCCTAGCCTTTTAGCCGTGACAATGATGACGAATCCCTCCCCCGCCGATACCGCCACCGCCGCTCACACCGAGAACGTGACCAAGGTGTACGGAGCTGGCGACACCCTGGTGACCGCTCTCGACAACGTGAGCGTTTCTTTTGAACGCAGCAAGTTCACCGCCATCATGGGCCCTTCGGGAAGCGGCAAGTCAACGCTTATGCACTGCGTCGCGGGGCTTGACACCATCAACTCCGGTCAAATTTTTATCGGCGATGTCGATCTGAGCGGGCTGAACGACAAGCAACTCACTCGCTTGCGTCGCGACACCATCGGCTTTGTCTTCCAGTCATTCAATCTTGTGCCGACTCTGACTGCGCTCGAAAACATCACGCTTCCGATGGATCTCGCTGGTCGTGCTCCTGACCAGGAATGGCTCGACACCATTATTTCTACAGTCAGTCTCGGCGACCGCCTCTCACACCGACCAAGCGAACTATCCGGCGGTCAGCAACAGCGCGTCGCTGTAGCTCGCGCACTTGCCAGTCAGCCCGCAATTATTTTTGCCGACGAACCAACGGGGAATCTTGATTCGCGCAGTGGTTCAGAAATTCTGCAATTCATGCGCACAGCCGTTGACAAGTTCGCCCAAACAATTGTCATGGTTACCCACGATCCCCTCGCTGCGAGTTACGCCGATCGCGTCGTGTTCCTCGTCGACGGCGCACTCGTCGACGAACTGCAATCGCCCACCGCAGATTCGGTGATCGATCGCATGAAGCGCTTCGGAGCCTGACGTGCTGAAAGTCACGCTGCGTGGGCTTATGGCCCACAAGGTTCGCCTCATCGCGACTGCACTTTCCGTGCTGCTCGGCGTGGCGTTCATGTCAGGGACACAGGTGCTTACTTCAAGCATCAGCGCGAGCTTCGACAAGGTGTTCTCCGATGTCTACGCGTCAATCGACGTTGTTGTCCGTTCAAGCAACAAAGTCGAAACTCCATTTGGATCACAACGCACACGGATTTCAGAATCAGTTCTGCCCACCGTCACGGGTGTCCCCGGGGTTGAAGCCGCCGAAGGTCAGGTCGTCGGACAGATCAAGGTTCTCGACAAAGACAACAAGCCGCTCGTTGCCGCGCAGGGTCCGCCGAACTTCGGATTGAATTGGTTGACCTCTTCATCGCTCAATGGCTGGAAAGTTGTCGACGGCGTTGCCCCAACCCAATCATCAGACATCCTGCTCGATGCCAAGACTGCGAAAGATGGCCACTACGCCGTAGGCGACACCGTCAATGTGTCAGTCACCAAAGGCGTGCAGTCGTTCACGCTGGTGGGAATAGCGAAGTTCGGCAAACTCGACACTTGGGGTGGCGCTCAAGCCGCGTTGTTCACCACATCCACCATTCAGGCCCTTGTCGGTGAACCGGGGATGTACGACTGGATTTCGATCGCCGGCAAAGACGGCGAATCGCAGCAGCAACTCGCCAACACCGTTTCAAAGGCGATCCCGCCAGGAACGGAAGCGATCACTGGAAAAGAATTCACTGCTGAAAGTCAGGACGCGTTCCAGAAAATCATTGGCATTTTCAGCACCTTCCTCCTGGTGTTCGCTCTCATCGCGTTGTTTGTCGGATCTTTCATCATCTACAACACGTTTTCGATCATCGTTGCTCAACGCACAAAGGAACTCGCACTCCTTCGAGCACTTGGAGCAAGTCGCGGTCAGATCTTGCGTTCGATCATCCTCGAGGCATTCTTCGTTGGCCTGACTGCGTCCATTATCGGCGTTGGTTGCGGCGTTCTTCTCGCCATCGGTCTCAATAAGTTGATGCAGACGATCGGATTCTCCGGTCCCGACACTCCGATCGTCATCCCACCTGTAGCAGTCGTCGTTTCGCTTCTCGTTGGCACGCTGATCACGCTTGTGTCGGCAGTGTTCCCAGCCCGACGGGCCGCAACGGTTCCGCCAATAGCGGCAATGCGTGATGTTGCCGTCGACAGAACTGGGACATCAAAACGCCGAGTCGTAACGGGACTCGTTCTTCTAGCGGTTGGCGCGTTCATGCTTTGGTACGGACTCAATGGAAATTCTGATTCAGGACTGCAGATCATCGGCGGTGGCGCGTTCTTCGTATTTATTTCGCTCACTGTCATTGGACCAGTCATCGCCACGCCGTTCGCAAGTGTTCTTGGTTGGCCGTTGCAGAAGGCGAGCCGAATCACAGGGCGCCTTGCTCGCGAAAACGCAATGCGCAATCCACGCCGCACCTCGACCACGGCTTCGGCACTCATGATCGGCATCGGCCTCGTGGGCTTCATCGCCGTTACCGCTCAATCAATCAAAGCGTCAACCGTCGATGCCATCAATCAATCAGTCACTGGTCAGTACGTCGTGACGACCGAAGGCTTCGGATCCACCGCTCTCCCACAATCACTTGCTGATGAACTCACCGCAGTTCCTGGCGTTCAAGTTGCTTCGGGTATTAGCGGGACCTTCGGCGATGTCATGGGTAGAAGCAAAGTGCTTCTCGCCGTCGACCCAGCCTCGATTACGCAGGTGATCAAGTTCACCGATGTACAGGGTTCGTTCTCGTCACTTGGAATCGGCCAGATCGCTGCATCCGAGCAGTTAGCAAAAGACAAACACCTCTCACTAGGTCAAATAATCGACGCGACGTTCCTCAAAGGCGGCCCCACCACCCTCGTGCTTTCGTCGATCTATAAGACCGAGTTCCCGACTCAGGGATCAGGTTGGATTATTTCCACAGATCAATTCAACACAGTTGTGCCGCCCGCGCAGCAGACCTACTCGGCGATCTACGTGAAACTCAAGGACACGTCGACGACGGGCGTGAATGCAGCGCTACCCGGACTCAAGGCCGTCACTGACACCGTTCCCGGCGCAAAGTTACAGAACCTCACCGAATACAAGAAGGCGCAAACCGATCAGGTCAATCAGTTCCTTAAGATCGTTTACGTTCTGCTCGCACTCGCTCTCATCATTGCGATCGTCGGCGTTGTTAACACCCTGTTGCTGTCGGTGTATGAACGAACCCGTGAACTCGGTTTGCTTCGAGCAGTTGGTATGAGTCGCCGACAGGTTCGTTCAACGATCCGTCTTGAATCTGTCATCATCAGCCTGATGGGAACCCTCATCGGTCTCGTCATTGGCATCGTGTTCGGGTGGGCACTCGTAACCGCCCTCGCTGACCAAGGAATCACTTCGTTCGCAATCCCGTGGACGCAACTGGTGATCATCGTCATCATCGCCATCCTCGCCGGTGTTGGAGCTGCCCTCTACCCCGCCCGTCGTGCCGCCCGCCTTGATGTTCTCCGAGCGATATCGAGCGACTGATGGCACACAACCCCGCTGCACTCGACACCGAGATCACAACGTTCCTCATCGAGCGTCACTTGGCATCGCTCACCACGATGCGCGCCGACAACACTCCACACGTAGTTGCCGTTGGATTCACCTGGGATTCCGAAGAATCACTCGTCCGCGTAATCACATGGGCCGGCAGTCGCAAAGCGCGCAATGTGGCAGAGCGTCCCGGTTCCCCCGCCGCCGTTTGTCAGGTCGATGGCGGACGCTGGCTTTCGCTTGAAGGAACCGCGACGGTGACCAGCGACCCCGAACGTGTCGCTATGGCGGTCAAGCGTTATGGCGAGCGCTATCGGGAACCGAAGCAGCGTGACGATCGCGTCGTCATCGAAATCGCCATTACCCGCGTCATGGGCCGAGGCTGAATCCACCAACTTGTTCGTGACGCCAATGCAGTCTCGCCCGTAGACTCTCCGCATGGCGCCGAATAAGCAACGCGAATGGCATCCGGCCTTCGAGGAATATTGCGAAACGATCTTCGAACTTCGTGAAGACGACGTCGAAGTGATTCAAGCGCGCATCGCTGATCGCCTCGAGGTTTCGCGTCCAGCGGTTTCAGAAATGATCCGTCGCATGGAAGGTGCCGATCTTGTCGAAATCGACGGCGGCGCGATTCGATTGCGGCCCGACGGACTAGCGCTCGCCGAAACCGTCGTCCGTCGCCATCGCTTAGCCGAACGCTTTCTCACTGACATGCTCGGCCTTTCGTGGGCCGAAGCACATGATGAAGCCGGCCGCTGGGAACACGTCATTTCGCCAACTGTCGAAGTGGCAATGATGCGCGCCCTCGGTGACCCCACAACCTGTCCGCACGGAAACCCAATCCCCGGCACCAACTACCAGCCCCCGTCATCGGTCACGCTTGACACACTTTTGGTTGGTCAGTCATTCACGGTCTCGCGAATTCCCGAGGAACTCGAGTTCACTCCAGGTTTGCTGGAATTCCTCGAGACGTCATCGCTTCTCCCGGGACACTCCGGCGTCATCACCGAACTCGTCGCTGACGGAATCACAATTGTCGAGATCGATGGACAGACCGTCGAAATCACTCAATTCGCCACGCAGCGGATCTTGGTGACAGCTGCGTAAGCATTGCTCAGTCGAGCAGTGACTCTGGGAGATCGTCTTCGTGCACAATGGCCAGGCGCTTCGTGGCGCGGGTAAGAGCCACATACAACGCACGATTGCCCTGTGCCTGCTCGGCAACAATTAGTGACGGCTCCACAACAATCACGGCGTCGACTTCAAGACCCTTGACCAGACTCACTTCAACAACCGTGACCCGATGTTCAAGACCGTGACGAGTGGCGCGTCCGTAGGCAATGTCGGCTTCTTCCAGCGCTTCACATACCTCGTCAATAATTGACGAGGTACACACAACAGCGACTTGACCGGGATCAACCGCTGCTCGTTCTACGCGAGCGACCGCGGCAACTGTTTCGGCAAGTCGCCCTGGTTCAGCTCGACGAATCGACGGTTCGGCACCGTCCTCGCGCACCGATCGCGGTGGACGAAGTTCGGGAGCGGCACGCCGAAGCACGCGAGCTGCCAGGGCCATGATCGGAGCAGGAAGGCGATAGCCAAGCGTGAGTTCATTACGGCGCGGCTCGCGCTTTGCCGGAAGCAACGAGAGGATTTCGTCCCACGAACCATGGGCCCACTGACCTGTTGCCTGCGCAATGTCACCAACAACGGTCATTGAACCGTTGAGCGAACGTCGTTCCAACATGCGCAATTGCATCGGCGACAAATCCTGTGCCTCGTCAACCACGATGTGGCCATAGGTACGGATTTCATCATCGTCATTAGGTTCGCCTTGACGACGCCGACTCGGTTTCGGACCAAGTAATGACCGTGCTTCGTCAAGCAATGGCGCGTCGTCGTGGGTCCATTCAACTTCTTCGATGGTTTCCGAGCGCTCGCGGTAGAGCGATTCCCACTCGTCATCACGGAGCAAAGATCCTGCAGCATTTCGCAGAAGTCCTCGCGCTCCATAGAGGTCATGAAGGAACTGGGCCGGAGAGAGCAACGGCCACATCCACTCGAGCGCTTCACGGATAACTGGGTCGCGACGAAGACGTTCTTTTACTTCTGACGGAGCAAGGTCCCCACGCCCCGAAAAAGCGAGTTCAGCGAAAAGCTCGTTTTCAATGTATTTCCGAGCGGAGTTATGACGTCGATAGCGGCGCCGAGCATCGGCAATGATTTGCGCGCTACGAGAACGGGAAACGGTCAACCGTTGCAAGCCGTAGCCAACGACGAGATCGGATCGAAGTTGACGCTCGCGGTCTCGAATCGCTTTCGACAAGAACGACACCATGCGTGGGTCGCCCTTCACTCGGGATGTGAGGCCAAGGTCGTAAGTACGGATGCTGACGCCATGGACCAAGTCAGCGAGAACAGCGAGTTCGACCCCTGCTTCACCAAGCGATGGCAGCACCTGTTCGATGTAGCCGAGGAAAAGTCGATTTGGGCCGATGACAAGAACGCCCTGACCTTCAAGCGGAAAGCGATGCGTGTAAAGCAGATACGCAGCGCGATGCAACGCGACAACTGTCTTGCCCGTTCCTGGTCCGCCTTGGACAACAAGCACGCCGGGAAGCGGCGCACGAATAATTTCGTCCTGCTCACCCTGAATTGTGGCGACGATGTCACCGAGTCGTCCGGTGCGTGCCGTTTCTAACGCCGTGAACAGCGCTCCTTGACCGCGCACAACGTTGTCTGTGTGACCTGTGCCTTCGCCAACTGGCATCCCGAGGCTCGCCAATGTTGCGCCGAACAGTTCATCTTCAACACCCAACAAACGACGGCCTCGAGTAGCGAAATGACGGCGACGGGCCAGCCCCATCGGCTGTCGCCCGGTCGCTCGGTAGAACGGTTCAGCCACCGGCGCACGCCAATCGACGATGATCGGTTCTTGTTCTGAATCACTCACTGCGATCCGGCCGATATAGAAGCTTTCCATCGACTCTTCGGGTGATTCAGGTTCACGATCGATGCGCCCAAAGCAAAGCGCCGCATCGCCGAGCTGGAGTTGCGTCAGACGTTGAAAGACCGTTTCGTGGATGACTTCCCGTTCAAACCGCGCCTGTTCGGTCCCGCCGCGACCGACCTCGACCATCGATGTGAGTCGTGACGCGGCTTTCCGCGACTCCTCAAGACACGCATAGGCGTGATCGATATAGGCCTGTTCGGCATCGAGATCGGGATGTGGGGCCACGGGCTCTCTCAGTAGGACTGGTTGCCTTCCTCGCTTCGCCGGCCGGGGCCAGCGGGGCTCAGAAGGGGGTGATCCACTCTAGCGGGCCGCCATTGAACGGTCTCAGGCGAGTGCCCGAGCCGCAAAGCACCTCGCCGGATTCTCTCCAACAAGACCTTGTCGGTAGCGTGGCCCCGTGACCGACACTGCCGCTGCCGCCCTCCCCCCTTTTCTCCGAGCCTGCCGCGGCATCCCCGGCGGACCCGGCGATCGTGTCCCCGTTTGGTTCATGCGCCAGGCCGGCCGCTCTCTGCCGGAATATCGCTCGATCCGCGGATCGGGTTCCATCCTCGATGCCATTGCCGATCCCGAGCTCTCGGCCGAAATCACGATGCAGCCAGTTCGTCGCTATGGCGTCGACGCGGCAATCCTCTACTCCGACATCGTCGTACCAGTCGCCGCAATTGGTTTCGGCGTCGATGTTGCCCCGGGCATTGGGCCCGTCGTCGAACAGCCCTTCTCGCGTGCTGCCGATCTTGAACGACTGCGTCCTCTCGACCCCGAGGCCGACACACCGTACGTACTCGAAACCGTGCGCATCCTTGCTCGTGAACTTCCCGTGCCGCTGATCGGATTCGCCGGCGCGCCCTTCACCGTCGCGAGCTACCTCATTGAAGGGCAGCCGTCGCGCACCTACACGCGCACCAAAGCTCTCATGCATGGCGACACTGGCCTGTGGCACAAACTGATGGAACGACTTGCCGATCTCGCCATCGTCTCGCTGCGTTCGCAGATTGAAAATGGTGCGGTTGCGCTTCAGATCTTCGACTCATGGGCCGGCGCGCTTAGTCCTCCCGATTACGAGAAGTTCGTGCTTCCCCACAGTCAGCGCGTGTTTGCTGAAGTGGCGGACCTCAATGTTCCCCGCATTCATTTCGGTGTTGGGACCGGAGAACTTCTTGGCCTCATGGCCAGTGCCGGCGCCGACGTGGTTGGTGTCGATTGGCGTGTGCCGATCGACGTTGCCCGAACACGAGTGCCTGCAAACATCGCGTTGCAAGGAAATCTCGATCCCGCTCTTGCTTTTGCTCCGTGGGATGTCGTGGCCGAAGCAACGCGCGACGTGCTGCGTCGCAACGCCGGCAAACCTGGACACATTTTCAATCTCGGTCACGGCGTCATGCCCGAAACCGACCCAACCATTCTTGAACGTGTTGTTGAACTCGTTCACAACGAAGGACGCTGCGATGGAGTCGTATCATGAGTACTGAATCCAAAATTGGTCTCGTCGTAATGGCGTACGGAACGCCACGCACGACTGAAGATATTGAGCCGTACTACACACACATCCGTCGCGGTCGTGCTCCAGAGCCGCAACAACTCGCTGATCTCATTTCTCGTTACGACGCCATCGGCGGAATCTCGCCTCTCGCCAGCCTCACTGAGGCACAACGTGCTGCTCTTGAATCAGCACTCGAAGCACGTATGCCGGATGCATGGACTGTTGTCCTTGGACAAAAACATGCCTATCCCTTTATCGAAGATGGTGTCGCAACGCTGGCCGATGCGGGAATCACCGACGCCGTTGGCATCGTGCTTGCCCCCCACTTTTCCGGCTTCAGCGTTGGCGAATATCAACGCCGCGCCGCCGAAGCCGGCACCGAGCGCGGCCTCACCATGCACGGCATCGACCACTGGCATCTCGAATCGGCTTATCTCGATTTCCTCACTGCGGCAGTTCGCGATGCACTCACACAACTCCCAGAACGCACAACGGTCCTTTTCACTGCTCATTCGCTTCCCGAACGAGTTCTGGAAAACGATCCGTACCCCGACGAACTCGCAGCAAGCGCAACCCACGTTGCCGAGCACCTCGGACTCAAGAGTTGGTCGCTCGGTTGGCAAAGTGCCGGCCGCACACCTGAGCCCTGGCGCGGTCCGGACATCCTCGACGAGCTCCGTCGCATCGCCGCCGAAGGTTCTGCCGATGGCGTATTGGTGTGTGCACAAGGTTTCACGGCCGATCATCTCGAAGTTCTCTACGACCTCGATATCGAAGCAGCGAAGGTCGCTGAAGAACTCGGTCTTGCCTTTGGTCGCACTCGCTCGCTTAATGCCGACGAGGTCGTCATGAACGCGCTCGCTGATCTGGTTGTCGCACAGATTCAATGAGTGATCGTCGGCGTGTCGTTGTAGTTGGGGCAGGCATTACAGGCCTCACCGCGGCATTCACGCTTGCGACACAACGACCCGATCTCGACATCGTTCTCCTTGAAGCCAGCGAACGAGTCGGCGGGAAAATTCTCACTACTCCGTTTGCCGGTCGTCCTGTCGATTGTGGACCTGACGCGTTCCTCGCTCGCGTTCCCGAAGCAATTGAACTCTGCCGAGAACTTGGTCTTGAAACGATCTTGACCTCGCCCTCCCAGAAGTCCGCGTTCGTCTGGGTGAATGGCGGACTTCATCGTCTGCCGGCCGGACTGGTGCTCGGAGTACCGACCGATCTTGATGCACTCGTCGCGTCAGGAATTGTGAGTGCCGACGGCATTGCGCGCGCCGCGCAGGATCTCACTCGAACAGAATGGATCGATAGCGCGAATGGTGCAGATCCAAACGGCGTCGACGATCAATCGGTTGGTCAGCTCATTCGCGCTCGTCTCGGCGATGAAGTGCACGAAAAGTTGGTATCGCCTCTTCTCTCTGGTGTGAATGCTGGCGACGCCGACCACCTCAGCCTCGCTGCTGGGGCCGCACAGATTGCTGTCGCCGCCCGCCGTTCGCCAAGTCTCATCACTGCATTGCGAGACCAACTCGCTTCTGCGAAAACCGATCCGGAACTCCCAGTGTTCCGCGGTATTCCGGTGGGGACACAAACACTCACCGACTTACTCCTCGCTCGTCTCACAAAATTCGATGTTTCCGTTCATCTTTCGTGTCCTGTTTCAGCAATCACACGCGACGGAAGCACTTGGTCGCTCGCAACGTCACTTGGCGCGATTGCGGCCGACGAGATCGTTCTTGCGACACCCGCACGACCAACCGCTCGACTTCTCGAATCGCTCGCACCCGAACAGGCAGCCGAACTCGCCAACCTTGACTACGCATCAGCAGCGATGGT
>WLMU01000064.1 GCA_009700115.1 Actinomycetota bacterium | reverse complement strand
CTAGTGGTCGAGGTTGCACTCATTCGCCCTGGGCCCATTCAAGGCAACTCGGTGCATCCATATATCCGTCGTCGCAATGGTCTCGAGAAGGTCACCTATCTGCATCCGTTGCTTGAGCATTCGCTGGCGAAGACCTTGGGTATCCCGTTATTTCAAGAACAACTGATGCAGATGGCGATCGACGTTGCCGGTTTCAGCCCCGGTGAGGCCGATCAGTTGCGACAAGCGATGGGGTCGAAACGGAGCACGGAACGAATGGAACGTTTACGTGGTCGATTTTTTGAAGGCATGGCCGAACGTGGCATCACCGGCGATATCGCAGATCAGATCTTCGACAAGCTCGCGGCGTTCGCGAACTTTGGTTTTCCCGAAAGCCACTCGGTGTCGTTTGCCTATCTCGTCTATTCGAGCTCCTATCTCAAGCGTTACTTCCCGGCGGCGTTTTGCGCTGGTCTCCTCAACGCACAGCCCATGGGCTTCTATTCACCACACACCTTGGTGGCCGACGCCCGTCGCCATGGGGTGGTGGTACGCACTCCCGATCTTGCGGCTTCAGGCGTGGGGGCAACGCTTGAATGGGTCGAAGGAGAGGTAGCCACAACCGCCAACGTTCCTTTTCCGTTCGATGCGTTTCCCGTAGACGGTGTCGAGGTTCCCCAGCCTGCTGTTCGGCTGGGGTTGTCCTCGGTGCGTTCAGTGAGTGAAGACCTTGCCGAAACGATCGTCACTGAACGAGAAACGAATGGTCCGTATGCATCGATGACCGATCTCGCCCAACGCGTCGATATCGATCGCACCGCCCTTGAAGCAATGGCGACCGCAGGGGTGTTCTCAACGTGTACCGATCGCAGCGGCACGGTTCTCGATCGTCGTCGAGCCTTATGGGCTGCTGGTGCAGTGGCCGAAACAGGAACTGATCGCTTGCCTGGCATCGTCACGGGGGTCGACGCGCCAACGCTTCCTGGCTTGTCATCTCGCGAACTCGCTGGTGCCGACCTGTGGGCAACCGGCGTTGCTCCTGATGGTCATCCAACCCTGTTCGAACGCGAACACCTCACGTCGCTCGGTGTACTTACTGCAATCGAATTGCGAACTGCACCAACTGACACACGCGTACTTGTTGGGGGAGTCGTGACGCACAGGCAGCGTCCCTCGACCGCACATGGCATCACGTTCGTGAATCTCGAAGATGAAACCGGTCTTATCAATGTGGTGTGTTCGCCTGGTTTATGGAAGCGCTATCGGCGTGTCGCTCGCGGCGCTCCCGCCTTATTGGTGCGCGGTCGTCTTGAACGGGTCGACGGGGTGATCAACGTTGTGGCCGACAAACTCCAAGTTCTTCCAGTAGTTGGCGGGCATCGGTCGCGCGATTTCCGGTAACTCGTGACCGTCCACCTAACACGCGGGTGCCGGCCGTACTCTTTGCGAGTCAACAACCCTCTCGAGAGAACTCGTGTTTGGAGCTGAAGCAATGATGACAATAAGTACGATGGCTAATAGTCACATCATGAGCGACGAGATGATCAATGGACTCAATCTCGGTCTGCTCATTATCCGCGTTGTAGTCGGTCTTACGCTGGCAACACATGGATTGAACAAAATCTTCGGTGGCGGCAAGATCGCTGGCACCACTGGTTGGTTCGCGTCGATGGGCATGAAGATGCCAAAGGCCAATGCGTGGCTCGCAGCGCTGACCGAAATCGGATCGGGTGTCTTTCTTGCTCTTGGATTCCTCACGCCGCTTGCGGCTGCGGGCCTGGTAGCCATCATGGTCGTGGCACTGATCACGACTCACCGCAAAAACGGATGGTTCATCTTTAACCCGGGTGGCGGCATCGAATACGTCGTCGTGCTCGCCGCTGTCGGCATTGGTCTTGCCTGTGCTGGTCCTGGTGAATGGTCTATTGATCACGCGGCAGAGATCCAATGGTGTGGTGTTCCCAAGGGTCTGATCATCGTGCTCGCCGCTGGTGTTGGCGGAGCGTTGTTGCAGCTCGCAGCGTTCTGGCGACCGAAGTCCGTCGCTTCAAACTGATTTTTCTCCAACCGAGAACGCAGATGGCCCGCAGCTTGCGCTGCGGGCCATTGTGTTTTTCTGAGTTCGTTCGTGCTTTCGGCCCGGATTAGGGAACGATGACGGCACGGCCTTGGAGCGTTCCGTCGACCATCTTGTTGTAGACCTCGCCGGCACGATCAAGCGAATAAGTCTCAGCGTGAACGCGGAAGTCGCCGCTGCGTGAGAGATCGAGCAACTCGCTCAGTTCGGTGATGCTTCCCCAGTAGGTGCTCTGGACACTGCATTCGTAGGGGAAGGTGAAGAAGCTAAATGGCAGGGTTCCGCCGCCGACACCAACCACGGTGAGTCGGCCCAGAGGTGCGGCAACCGCTGCGGCAAGAGCGAGTGTGTCGTCGTAGCCACAAATATCGAGAATGACTTCAGCACCACGACCGCCAGTGATGCCACGAATTTCGGCCGCAGCATCGGGACCCATCACAACGGTGTGGTCGGCGCCAAGACCAGCAACAACCTTGAGGGCTGACTCGCGCTGATCGACCGAAATCACGGTTGCGGGCGACAGTGCCTTAAGGAACTGCACCGCAAGGTGGCCAAGGCCGCCAGCACCGATGACAACAACGAATGAGCCGGGAACAAGTAGCGGCAGCGCCTGCTTGATGGCGTGGTACGGCGTGAGACCAGCGTCCGTAAGTGGCGCGGCTTCGGCAGGCGTCATATCGCCAAGTGGCACGAGGTAGCGCGCGGCAGGAACAAGCAGGTACTCGGCCATTCCGCCATCGACGCTGAGGCCCGGACCGCTGGCGGAAATGTTGAGGCAGTAGTTCTCCATGCCTTTGCGACAGTTGGAACACTGACCGCATCCCCACGCGCCATAGACCGCGACCGGCGCACCGATCTCGAGTCCCGGCGTTGGAATCGATCCGGGTCCGAATGCTTCGATCCAGCCAGCGTTCTCGTGGCCAAGCGTCATGGGAATTTCGCGCGGCCCGCCAGCAGAGAATTCCATGAGACTGATATCGCTATGGCAGGCCCCGGCGCCACCGATGCGAATAAGCACCTGACCAGGGCCAGGATCGGGCTGTGCGACCTCGTTGAGCGCGGTTGTGGCGTCAACTTCGGATGATCCGCCGATCAACTGGAATGCCTTCATGGGGTCCCCTTGGTGCCGAGCAATGTGTCTCTAGGTTCTAGCGCAGGGTCGGGTTCATCGCGTCGGGCTGGGCATGCCTAGTCTCGGGCGGTGCCAACACGCTTCGACACCGATACCTCAGTGCATTCCATTGGAAACGGCCGTTACCGCGCTCAGCTCGATTCGGGGTGGTGGGCCGGAGTCGGGCCCAACGGCGGTTACCTCAACGCGATTTTGGTGCGCGCGTGTGAGGCGGAAATCGACGACTCCGCGCGATTGTGCCGCTCTTTCACGACACATTTTTTGTCGAAAGCCTCTGAGGGCCCCGTCGAACTTGAGGTCGTGGTCGAACGTTCGGGCCGTTCAATGAGCTCGGTCCGAGTGACGATGAAACAAAACGACCGAACAATCGCAGTTTCGATTGGTGCGTTTTCTGCGGGCAGAGAAGGCCCATCATTTTCTGACGTGACGATGCCGGAGGTTCCCGGGCCGAGCGAAATTTCCGCTCCCGGATTCGATCCGGGGATTCCTGATGCAGCAATTCCGGCAATGGCGAAGCGCTACGAACAGAAGTGGGCGTTTGGTTCACGCGCATTTACCGGTGGCGATGAAGCGCGCATCGGCGGATGGATTCGACTCCCTGAAACGCAACCGGTTGATGCCGCAGTGCTCGCCGCGTTTGTCGATGCATGGATGCCAGCGATGTTCAGCCGTGTCGGAGGTCCATGGGGAATCACGACCGTGGATCTCACCGTGCACGTGCGGTCGCTTCCACCGCTTGATCATGACGGTTGGTGTTTCGTTGAGTTTCACTCAACGGCGAGCCTCGACGGGTTTTGTGAAGAGGACGGCATAATTTGGGCCAGCGATGGAACGTTGTTGGCTCATTCTCGCCAACTCATGGCACTACTTCCGATGGGGTGACCCTCAGCGCTTGTAGGAACCGCTGATGACCGACGCACTTGAAGATTTGGCGACAGCCATGTTCACATCGGCAAAACTTGCGTTGGTTGTGAGGCCCGAAGGCGAAGTAAGCGCGTAGAGCGCGAATTCGTACGTGGAGGTTCCCGAGGTTGGGCACGGTCCAGTCCAACGCGCAGTTCCTGAACTATTTACGATCTGAATCGCGCCGGAAGGAACGCCACCCTGGGGGATGGAGGTAGTGGCCGGAGCAAGACCTGCCAGTAGCCACAGCGTTTGATTTGCCACATCCCGATTGGTGACCACGAGAACGAGTTCGGTCGTTCCTGTTGGCACTCCACTGATTGTGAGCGGTGGCGACGTGTTCACTCCATCGCACGTGAACTGCTTTGGTATGGGTGTGTTTGGTCCAAAAGAGGCGCTTGTGAGTGTGAGTGCGGTGGAACGGATGGCTGCTCCAGCGGTGGTAGCGGTCGAACCGCTGGATGCCGGGGTGGTTGATCCAGTGTTTTTGCGCGTGGGTGCACTTGCCCCGGACTTTGGTTCCTGAAGCGTCCGTCCGCTCGATCCGCAGGCCGACACGGTGATCATGAGCGCAGTAACGACGAAGAGCACAAGGGATCGCCGGCGTTGACGTTCAAGAAATCGGGTCTGAGAGGTGCCAGTCATCGGAGTGAGACTACGCGTGTCAGGTACATGTGAGGTGTCGGCCCGGCCCACGACCGGTAGCGTGCGGCGATGGCTGACCGCTGCCTGCTCTCAATTCATGCTCATCCCGACGACGAGGCATCGAAAGGTGCGCCGACTGTCGCGAAATACAAGACCGAAGGCGTTCGCGCGGTGCTTGTGACCTGCACTGGCGGTGAAGAGGGAGACATCCTTAATCCTGTGATGGATCGTCCCGAGATCAGAGCCGATCTTGCTGCTGTTCGAAAGCGTGAACTCGAAGCAGCCTCGGCACTCATTGGCTATGACGAACTGGTTCTCCTGGGTTACCGCGATTCAGGCATGCCCGACTCAGAAGCCAATGCCCGGCCCGACGCTTTCGCGAATGCCGATCTCGATGAGGCAGTGGGTCGTTTGGTGCAAATTATTCGGCGTGAACAGCCTCAGGTGATTCTCACGTATGGAGATGATCAGCAGGGTTATCCGCATCCCGATCATTTGCGGGTGCACGATATTTCGCTTCCTGCATTTGATCTCGCTGGCGATCACACCTATCGGCCGGACCTCGGCGATCCGTTCACGCCGCTCAAGATGTACTACTCGGTGTGGTCACGAGCACGCGTTGAAGCGACCCACAAAAAGTTTGTTGAACTTGGCCTCGAATCGCCATTCTCTGACGACTGGTTCACCCGACCAAGTCAGGACGATCGCGTTACGACGTCGATCGACATTGAGCCGTGGTTCGATGTTCGACTCGAGGCGCTTCTTGCGCATGCCACGCAGGTCGATCCTGAGTCAGCGTTTTGGTTTGGACTTCCTCGTGAAATCGCGCGAACGGTCCACCCGTTTGAGGACTACATCCTCGCTCATTCGCGAGTCGAGACAAGCGTGCCTGAAACCGACCTCTTTGCCGGAATCGCCTGAAATGACGTGGCCCGATTCACCGCCGACGGAACCGCCGGCGCGGCCTCCGACAGCGCCGAACGCCGCTCCGACCTCAACTCCACAACCGACCTCGCGGACAACTGTCTCTGGTGGGGCGTCACCCGTATCTCGTTCGAATCGCAAGAGGACGGTGATCGGCACTGTCTTCTTGTTTCTCGCTGGGCTTTCCGCGACATTCGGTGTTGCATCGTTCTGGACGGAACACGCGATCCTCGATCAAGACACATGGGTTGCCACGAGTAAAGCGATCGTCAACAATCCGGCGGTCCAGCAAGATGTTGCGACAGCTCTCGCAACTCAGATCGTCGATTTAGTGGGTGTCGACGATTTGGTGGCTGGTGTGCTGCCCGGGCCATTGAGTGGCTTCTCGGGAACTGTTACAGACAAAGTGACTGGACTTGTTGCATCGGCAGCAGTTCAGGTCGTAAAGACTGATGCATTCATTTCGGTTTGGGAATCGGCAGTTCGCGCCACCCACGATGAGTTTGTGCATGCGGTTAATGGAAATGACCGTTTCGTCAGCATCAATTCACAGGGCTTGTCGTTGGACCTAGGAGCATCTCTCGCCGAAATCAGGAAGCAACTGGATTCGAACGGTATCCATGTTCTCGACAAGGTCAATTTTCAGGGGATTTCTTTGCAGTTCCCATTGGTCGACGCTCCAGGGCTTGAGCGATTGCAAACGTGGGTGCATGCGTTACGGATTGGGGCAATTGCCTTTCCGGCATTCGCGGTGATCGCTGCGATCGCCGGATTACTAATTGCGCGTCGACGTGTCTTCGCAGTTATTGCGTGCGCAGTTGGAGCGTTACTCGGAGCGGGCATCGTCGCGCTCATTGCCTCAAGTGGACGCGATCAAGCTATTGATCAAATTGCTGGTGGGGTACTCGGAGTGGCATCGGCCAGAGTGATTGTTGACCAGGTTCTCTCTGGTCTTGATGAAGCGCTTCTCATCACGTGCACTGTCGCTGTTGTAGTTCTCGTCGTGGGTCTGATGGCCGCGATCCTCACCTCGCGTGACAACCGAGCAAACCGCTCCGATGTTTCGTCACCTTCCGCATGATTGACCTCGTCCCATGGGGAGCCGACCGAGTCGACGACATTGTCGATCTCATGCTTCGTGTCGCTGCCAATGAAGATCTCACTCCCGATGAATTGCTGACGGCTTGTCACGAGCGATCAGGGATCGTGATGGCAACAGAAGATGGCGAATCAGTGGTCGCCGTAGGCATCGACCGAGATCTGAATGGACAACTTGTAGCGTCGATTCGACTGATTGCGGTTGGTCCCAAAGTCCAGCGAGCAGGGCGAGGCGGGTTATTGCTTGAGCACGCAGAGCAATGGGCCACTGAACGCGGCGCACAGGAACTGCTTGTCGGGGGCGAAGTTCCGTTCTCGTTGTGGCCCGGTGCCCCGGTTGAATCACCAATCGCCGCGCTTTGCGCAACACGCGGATTCGAAACCCACGAGTCTTGGCAGTCCTACTTGGTGCCAACCACCTACCGAGCAGATGTTCCCGACGGCATCACGATTCGTCGGGCCATCCATGACGACGACGTGACTCGTGTACTTCTTGCGGCAACGTCCGGTTGGCCGCGCAGCGCTGATGAGATCTCACGAGCACTTGAACACGGAACCTGCCATGTTGCTCTTCGTGGCGAGAGCGATCCCGTTGTTGTCGGAATCGGGTGTCATTCGATTACGCGTGCGGGGTGGACCGGTCCGCTCGTCGTTGACGAGTCATATCGACGCCGGGGGATTGGCAATGCGTTGCTTGGCCAGATCTGTCGGGACTTGATGATCGCCGAGTTCGATTCTGTCGTTGCCGCGGAAATTCCTGACGATGGAGCCCGCTTGTTTATTGAATCAGTTGGAGCCGTGCCTTCGACCCGTTATCAACGGATGTCGAAGCGACTTTCCTGAAAGCCGTTTAACCAGCTCGCTGAAGTTCTCGAAGTTCGCGGTAGCCGATGAGTACCGCGCCAGATCGTTCGAGCATTGTCTGCAACCGGGTGTCGTGGCAGACCAAGTGAAGGTCGTCGACCCGAGCAGACCAATCGGTGCCGATTGCCCGAAGTTCGGGAGTGTCGGTCGCCGGGTGGACATACATCTCAGTGACGCCAGGACGAAGTTCGAACACTGCCTTTTCGATTGCTCGGCGACTTCCGACTCCATTGACGTACAAGAAGTGATCTGGAGAGATGATTCCTTCCTCGGCAGCAAGGCGGCGGAAAGGAAAACCAATCGCCCGCTCCGTTGATGCACCCGAAAGCCGAAGCGGCAACGCGAACTCAACGGCGAGGTCGAGATAGACGTCGAAGAACTCGGGGCGAAGTTGAAGCGCACCCATATGCGAATCGAGATGACTTACATCGAAGCCCCACAGGATGGCTCGCTCGATTTGGGCTCGACATTCGCGACGCACTTCGTCGAGGTCGGCATGATCCCAAAGGTCGGCAACGGTGCGTGGAAAACCACCATCACCATCGAGCAGCGAGGGAGCATGGGTGATTGGTCCCCATCGGTAGCGCTCCAACTCGGCATTGAGAGTGAGATGAACGCCGATGTCCTCGCCGCGGAAATCTGATGCCGCTTCGCGGGCCCATGCGCACGGCACCATGAGTGTCGCGCTCGTGCACAACCCCTGACGTAACGATTGGTAGGTGCCCGTGTTGGCGGCGTGACACAGGCCGAGGTCGTCGCTGTTGATGATGACCAATCGGGCATCGGCGGCATAACCCAAGCGTTCGGCGAGTGTTGTCACGGGTGTCACGGTATCGCCCGCCGAGGCTCAACTCCTCATGAGGCGGGTTTCCCCGGTCCGCCGCATGTCGCCCAAAGGCCCTTCGGAGCAGTTCTCGCAGCGGTCATTGCCGTTCGAAACTCGTCGGCGTGGGCGGTGTTGGGGGCGATTGAGAGGATGTCGGCGTAACCCTGTGTGACGAGATCGAGGTTGATGAAGAGTCCATCAGAGGCACGCCAGACGTAGGCAAGAAGTCGGTTGTAGATGTCGTGCTCTTCGATGTCGTGTTCGAGGCGGACAATGGTTCCCCGCGGAAGAAGTTGCGCGGTGTGGTTGCTTGCTTCATGGCCGAAACACTGCACAGGCTTTCGAGGATCTTTGGTCTCGGGTGTATCGATTCCGAGTAACCGAACTCGTTGGCGCTTGTAGCCAATACGCACGTCGATGGTGTCGCCGTCGATGACATTGATGATCGTGGGCTCAGCGGCGTAGGGCGTTGAGCCATGCCTAGCAACGGCGCTGAGCACGACCACGAACAGGATCATTGATCCAAAAAACAACATGGCGCCCATGAGTCCTATGCATGCGATTACCCACGCTGATCGGCGCCTTCGGGAGTTGCTTCGTTCGAGTTTGGACGGCATTCGTTTTGAACGGTGGTCGCGGTGTGTGGGTGTCGCCATTGTCGCCTCGGGAGAGAAAGTTGTCTGGCAGCACTCGCGGCGATCTCGAGACAGTACGAGTTAGGTGTGTCACGCGAAAGAGCCCCGACGCTTGGTCGAGGCTCTTTCGCAAGAATTTGATTCGTTTGACTGTCGGGCCAAAACTCGGCCGATTCGTCAGAGTCGTTCGATGAGGGTGCCGGTGCCGAGACCGCCACCGCAGCACATCGTGACGATCGCACGCTTGCCGCCGGTTCGCTGCAACTCGTGCACCGCTTTGGTGATGAGGATGGAGCCGGTGCCACCGAGTGGATGGCCGAGGGCGATGGCGCCGCCGTTGGGATTGACCCGCTCAAGATCGCCGTCGAGTTCACGAGCCCAGGCAAGTACGACCGAAGCGAATGCTTCATTGATCTCAAACAGATCGATGTCGTCAACCGAAAGGTTGTTGCGCTTGAGCAGATGCTGGGTGGCATCGATGGGGCCGGTAAGCATCAAGATCGGATCGACACCAACAAGGCAGGTGTCGACGATGCGAGCGATAGGGGTGAGGCCAAGTTCCTTGGCCTTCTCTGGTGTCATGAGGAGGACTGCACCAGCACCATCGGAAATCTGCGAAGCATTGCCTGCTGTATGAACGCCGTCATCGCCGAACACTGGCTTGAGGCCGGCGAGGCTTTCAGCGGTGGTCTCGCGCAGGCCTTCGTCACGAGCAACGTGGTGAGTCGTGCCGGTGGGCTTGCCGTCTTCACCGAGGTCGGGGGCGTCGACGGGGATGATCTGTGTTGCGAAACGATCTTCGGCCCACGCCGTTGCACCGCGTTCTTGTGAGGAGAGACCAAGTGCGTCGGTGTCTTCGCGAGTGATGTTCCACTTCTTCGCGATGCGTTCGGCACCATCGAACTGAGAGGTGTATTCGTACTGCGGGAAGTACGACTTCGGGATGGGTGATCCCATGTTCATTCCCTTGGCCACGTTGGAGCCGATCGGGACCTTGCTCATGACTTCGACGCCACCAGCAACAGCGCTATCGATGACGCCAGCCGCGATGAGTGCGTAGGCGATGTCAACAGCTTGTTGGCTGGAGCCACACTGCGTGTCGACCGTGGTGGCAGCGACCTCGAGTGGCAGACCCGCAGTGAGCCAAGCGGTGCGGGTGATGTTGAACGCTTGCTGACCGATCTGGCTCACGCAACCGCCGATGACCTGTCCGACCTCGGCCGGATCCATACCGGTTCGATCGAACAATGCCTTCAACGGCACGGCAAGGAGATCGGCCGAATGCATCGAGGACAGGGCCCCGTTGCGGCGACCAACAGGAGTACGGACGGCATCGACAATCACGACTTCACGCATGTGGGGATCCTAGGCCGAGAACGT
>WLMU01000063.1 GCA_009700115.1 Actinomycetota bacterium | reverse complement strand
GAATTTCCTACGGCGTCGATTGGGGGAACAAACGACGTTGACCCTCCTCGGCTGTCAGTGAGGGCTTGATAGAAGCCGAACCCCCAACCGCTTGGGGTCGAAAAGGAACGGACAACGAGGAGACCGAGCGGAACACCGAAGAGCACCGCCATAAACAAAAGGTTTGAACGAATCAGCCAACGCTGTGAAGAGGTGTCCGCAGATCGCTCTGTTTCAGAAACAGATCGTTGATTCAGGAGCACAGACCTTCGCCGCTGGGAGCGTCCGAACCACATCAAAATCGCTACCACGACAACAAGCTGAACGATGGCAAGAACTGCTGCAATGTCGAGATGCAGAAACTTTGCGGTTTGGTCGTAAATCTCGACCTCCAGAGTTCGATGGCGTATTCCCCCGAGGATGAGAACAATCCCGAACGAGGTGAAACTAAAGAGGAAAACGATTGACGCCGCGGCAGCGACCGACGATCGGATCAGTGGCCACGTGACGTCAGCGAAGACTCGCCACGGGTTTGCCCCCAAGGTGCGGGCCGATTCTTCGATCCGTGGATCAATCGTCGACCACGACGCGCCGACCGTGCGCACCACTACGGCGTAGTTAAAAAAAACATGTGCGATCAGAACCGCCCACACAGTTCCATTGAGATTGACTCCCGTGAATCCCCCTCCCCCGATAACGCCAAGCATTGACACAGCAACGACGACAGTCGGAAGAACAAAGGGCACCAGAAGTGCAGACCAAAGTACTCGTTTCCCCCTAAACCGATAGCGAGCGAACATCGCTGCCGCAGGAAGGGCGACGATGACACAGAGGACTGTCGAAGCAATCGACTCCCACAGCGTGAACCACAGCACCCGCCGCAATGACGCGTTAGAGAAGACCTCTCCAAAGACGGCGAAGTTCCAAACTCCATTCGGACGAAGTCCGCGAAGCAGGATTGCGAAAACCGGCCACGCAAAGAACACACCTAAGAACACAAGAGGCGGAGCCGCAGCAAGAAGCCGCGAACACGCTTTTCGGCGTTGACCGCCTCGCAACTCGGGGGCAGAAACCATCAGCGGAAGAGCGCCGACCATTGTGCGATCCATCGATCACGATTGGCGGCAACGTCCGCGTAGGGAAGAGTCAGGGGATTCGGAACCGGAGCGGTGTACTTGGCGAATGTGTCAGGTAGCGGCGTGCCCGTGACAACGGGATACACGTACATCTGTCCAGGGACATCTGACTGAAACGAGCTACCAAGCATGAACTCAAGAAAGGCAGCAGCTGCTCGAGGGTGAGCTGCTCCTCGAAGTATTCCTGCGAACTCGGTTTGTCGATAGCAAGTGTCAGTGATTACCCCTGTCGGAGAACTCTCCACTGCTAGCGATATGTCTTGTACCTCCGCAGGAGGACTTGAGGCATAGCTCACCACAAGTGGATGATCGCCCTTACCACTGCCTCCAGAGAAACTTCCGTAGTAGGCAGTTTCCCAACTGTCGACGACGCTTACACCGTTAGCTTTCAGTTGCTTCCAGTACGAAAGCCACTTGGCATTCGGTGACGTGTCCTCGCCGCCCCCAAATTTGGCGATAGTTGCGAGCAGGAAGGAAAGACCTGGTGTTGATGTCGAAGGGTCTTCGACAACAAACTTGCTCCTCACGGAAGATTGCGTGAGCCCATCAAAGGTGGCCGGGATCTTGACCCCAGATTTCGTGAGAGCAGCGCGATCAAAGTTGACGCAGACGTCTCCGTGGTCAATGGGCGTTGCCATACCCGAAGCATCGAGCACATAGGACTGATTAACTCCGCTCAAACGCTCTGGGGTGTACCCCTGAAGCAACTCCTGCTCGAGAACCGACCCCAAAAGGTTCTCGTCGAAACCAAAAATCACATCGGCCACGGGGTTGCCGGCCGTAAGGATCGCTGCGTTCGTCATCGCTACAGCGTCGCCTGATGGGATCAACTCGACTTTCACATTCGTGACAGTTTCGAACTCGTCAAGCACTAATTGGGTGACCGCGAACGAATCGTGGGTCAGCACTCGCAACGTCACTGGAGTATCGAAATGAGGGAGCGCGCCGTTCACGAGAACGGGCGCAATCGCCGCGGTTGTTTTCACTGACGAACCCGAGGATCCGCACGCCCCAGCGAGTACAGCGAGCACAAGACCAGCCACAGCGAAAGCAAACGACCGCTTCATTCGAACTCTCCATTTCCATTGACAACTACCTCAGGCCCAGGGCGCACCACAAGCACAGTGCCCGACTCGAGAGAAACAGTTGCTTCGCGGTCCAGCAGAATGTTGCTGACCCCGCGTGTCGTGCCCGCCGTCAACGTTTCACCGCGAAGCGGATACTCAAGCCCTTCGGTGCGCACACCAATTGCATCGCCATGAAGCGGGAGGAGCGTGACGACGTCGCCAGGTGCCCCCAAGAACGTCACGCCTCCCCCACCGTGCACGACCGAAACCAGAGCAGAGTCGAGAATGGCGTGCATCGAAATGTGCTTGTACGCCGGCGAGGCGATGACGAACGCATTCGCAAAAGACTGATCGACTCGACCGCCATGACCACCCACGACCGTGACGACATCGGCCCCTTCCCGGATCGCAACCTCTATTGCCAGTTCAAGATCAGTCGCATCCTTCGCCACGGGGTGACGTTCAACCCTCACTCCTGCGCTCTCAAGTTCCTCAAGGAGCAATGGTGGGATCGAATCAAAATCACCAACAGCAATATCGATAGAAAGACCAGCGGCTCGGGCGTAAACCGCGCCCGAGTCTGCGGTAATAACGATCACATCGTTCCTGTCGAGCGCAGCGGTCAAACCCGCATCAGGCGCCACTCCGCCCATCACGATGATCGCTGTACGTGACGACCCTTCATTTTGTTTCGACATGTCGAACACCTGCGGCAGGACGACACGAACGAGCACAAACCAGTGTGAACCGAAAACTTCCTTCGCCGGCATGACCCGGATCAGGTGCAACGGTCGGAAGAGATCGGCTCTTCCCTCTCAGCCCGGCCTCCCGGACTCCCGTGTTCGCTTTTAACCATACCCGCGCCGCTGTTCAGCCGTTGGATCCAGGTCTTACGAAGTGGCACCGGTCCCCTACGATCGGTGTATGCGTAGAACCATTTTCGCCGAAGAACACGATCTGTTTCGCCAATCGGTTCGTACCTTCATCGAACGAGAAGTCGCCCCCAATTTTGAACGTTGGGACAGCGATGGCATTGTCGACCGGACGCTGTTTACCGCTGCCGGCAGCGCCGGTTTTCTCGGTATCGAAGCGCCAGAACAATTTGGTGGAGGAGGCGTCAAAGACTTCCGCTACAACACCATCATCAATGAAGAATTCGCATATTCAGGTTTTGCTCCATCTGGTCTCGGCATCACTCTTCATAACGATGTTTGTCTCCCCTATTTTCTTTCGCTGACAACAGAGGATCAGAAACAACGCTGGCTCCCCGGAATCTGTTCAGGCGAACTCATCACGGCGATCGCAATGTCCGAGCCAGGAATTGGCTCGGACCTTGCATCGATGTCGACCTCGGCCATCCGGGATGGTGATGACTATGTCGTGAATGGAGCAAAGACGTTCATCACGAACGGCATCAACGCCGATCTCGTGATCGTCGCAGTCAAGACAGACCCCAAAGAACGACACAAGGGAATGAGCTTGATCGTCATCGAGCGCGGCACTCCAGGATTCGAACGCGGTCGTAATTTGGAAAAAGTCGGACTCCATGCACAAGACACCGCCGAACTGTTCTTCACTGACGCTCGAGTGCCTGCCGCCAATCTCCTCGGTAGCGAGGGAACGGGCTTTGCCCACCTCGTCGACAACCTTCCACAAGAGCGACTTTCTATTGGCGTCAGTGCTGTAGCGGCGGCGCGTCAGGCCCTGCGCTGGACGCTCGAGTACACACACGACCGCACGGCTTTCGGGCAACCGATCGCCACCTTCCAAAATTCACGGTTCGTGCTCGCCGAAATCGCCACCGAGGTCGAAATCGCCGAAGTGTTTCTCGACCGATGCATCGACGCACTCAATGCCAACGAGCTCACCGTTGAAGAGGCAGCGATGGCGAAGTGGTGGACGACGGAACTGCAAAAACGGGTCGTTGACTCATGCGTCCAACTCCACGGGGGCTATGGCTACATGCTTGAGTACCCAATTGCTCGGGCGTACATCGACGCCCGCATACAAACCATTTATGGCGGCACCACAGAAATAATGAAAGAAATCATCGGGCGATCACTGCGCCCATGATCATCACGGAACCCCGACACCGCCTAGGCTGACCCTATGGTTCTTGTCGCGATCTTCGCCGTCCTCGCTGTCATCTGCATCGTTGCCTTCGGCACCCAGATCAGTCGGCGTCGTCGTTATGAACGTGGCGAGTACGACCCCGACGACGTCTGAGATTCTTCGCCGTCTTCCGGTTTATGACCTACGACGCGGAGAAAACTCTTCCGCAATTGTCGATTGCTTGATCGTTCCGACCAGTTCGACCCCCGACACATCGAATACCACGACATCTCCGCGACGCTGCAGGCGCCACGCGTCTGCGCCTAAGGAGTTTCGTGCCTGCCAAAGCACTGTCCGAAGACTTGCCTGCTGCCGCACCTTCGACATCGTTGGCCAGAACATTCCGACGAGATCTTCTGACGACACGCCATCGTCACCGGCGGCCGCAAGGAGACGCAGCGTCGCTTCGGCATGCCGAGTCAGGAAATCGATTCGCTCGCCGTCACGCCTCACCGCTGGGCTTGCCGAGAGCTCGATACGCAATACCCCTTCCGGCAGGAAGAGCCGCTGATACGCCCGATCGGGCAACGCGAGTTCGCGGGCATGCTTCAACCAGCGTCCGCCGCGATCTCGATCGATGGCGCCGGTAAGCAGAACTGCTCGGGCCGCCCAATAGCGAGCATTCAATGCAAGAAAGATCTCGCGAGCGAGATCTACTTCTTTTCGAGCATCTTTTCGATTCCCCGTTCGGAGGAGAACTTCGGAAAGCCGCAATCGAGCGACAGTCCCCTCCAACGTGTCAGGCCGAGCATCAGAGACCTGGCGAAGCACCTTGATGGCCTCGTCATACTGACCAATTTCGCTGCGGGCCCAGCCCTCCCCGATCGACGCGACTGTTGCTAACTCCGGTTGACCGAGGTCGCCAGCGATTGTTCGAGCTTGACTGACATCTGCGAGCGCTCGATCGGGACGTCCTTCTCCAGCGAACGCTGCACGCATTGCAAACGCAATTGCACGCGACTGGTCCACGACACGACCCCCAGCGACGTCAAGCGCGCTGGCAAAGAGAGTCTCAGCGTGTTCACTCTCGCCACGTAAAGAAGCAACAGCCCCAGAGAGTGAACTCTGCAGACTCAACCGACTGGCGACGTCATCGGACCAAGGCCCTCGACCAACGAGTTTTACCGTCAGGTCGAAGTACTCATCAACAGCAACGAAATTGCCTACCCAGAACGCACATAATCCAAGCAGCGCATAAAAACCTGAAGCCTCTGCAGCGATCCGACCCGCAGCGCCGAGTTTGAGGAGTTGACCCTCGGCCCATGCCCTCGTCGAGTACGGATCACCCACGGAAAGGGCCTGTAAGCCGTCTGATTTCTCTTCGCTTCTGGATTCCAACTTGGCCATCTGACGCCGCCATCCGTTCCATTCGTTCCGGACGACACCGGCTCACAGCCGAGATGAGCCGAGATGAGCCGAAAATCCTTTCTGAGGCTCGCGAAATCGGCGCTATGCGTCAATGATCAGTCATGTATGTTCGACCCAACACAAGTGTCTGGGACTTGGGCGAAAGCGAGAACTCATCAATGACTACAACGCCTATGCCGGGAACGACCCGCAACCGAATTCTTGATGCAGGGCAAGAGATCTGGGCCACACAAAACGCGGCAACGCTTTTCGCCGGATTCAGCGTAGCGAAGGTTTCCGAGGCGGCTTCGGTCACCCGGTCCACTTTCTATTCCTACTGGCCCTCCACTGAGCACTATTTAGTCGACCTCGTCGCCCACCTCGCATCAACCGATGCCAACAACTATCCCGCAGCTGTCGCGAAGCTTCAGGACACGATCGTTAACAACACCGCATCGACGGATCTCGTTTCCCAAATCATCCAAGGCTGTGCACTTCATCTCCGGGCGGCAATCGACGACCCAACGCTTGGTTTGCGTCTTGGTTTCCTTGCCAAAGCCGATGACCCTGATCTCACGTCACTCTTAAATGTGCTTTATCGAACCGGCGAAATCTCGCAGTACGCGCCGTTTGCCGTTTCGATGGAGTCATGGGGCCGGGTACTTCGACCACCGTTTACCGAATCCCGACTCCAAGTGGTGTTCAGTGCACTCCTCGAAGGCCTCGCGGCACGCCATCGCATCGACCCGGATTCGGTACCTGTCGAACTCTACGGACAAGCGCTACTTCCGCTACTCCTCGTCGCCACAAGGAGACCTGACGACGACCGATCACTGGAGCAGATCGTCGATTCACTCAATAGTTGGCCCGCTATGGGGCTGGCCTACAGATTGCACGAACAAGCCGCAGTTGAGGTGTCCCCGCCGACGACCCGCGCCACCAGTGAGTCAATGCGCGAAGTAACAATTTCGATTCGACGACTTCTGGCCCGGGTTGGATTCAGCGAGTTGTCGCTCACCGAGATTTCGCTTGTTACGGGTTACTCAGAGGCCGCATTGCAGCAGATGTTCGGATCACGCCCCGGGATCGCGCTTTGTGTGTATTTGATGGGTCTCAACGAACGTTATGCAACGATTCCCGAATCGTTGCGAGGAATCGATCGCTTACGCGCAATGATCGAGATCAATTTCGATGAAATTCGCCGCGCACCGGTGATGACTCAGAATATGGTCCTCCTCCTTGCCGGGCACAACGCTCGACCTCGTCTCGACCTCGTTGACTTCGATGCACGATCGCTCATGGACGATGCGGTTCGTGAGTCGATCGACCGCGGTGAATTGAATGACCAGTTCGCACCTCACCAATTTTCCCAAGTTCTCCAGCGCACGATCCTGATCGAAGGGAGCCCTGTCGATTCGGTCTTGTCGTCAGGGATCGACGTCGTAGAGTTGTTGCTGTCTGCAGCGGGGGCCCCGCCTCCTACTGCAACGTCACCGAGAACTACCCTCGTCACTCAGTGACACCACTAGCCACCAACGCCGAGAACGGCGTCGCGAACGCGGCATCAGCCCCCCAGCGCTGGTGGCGCGACCCATGGTCGGTGGTTTGTGTGATCGTTGCGGTCATCATCACCGGCATCGTCGTCTGGCCGATTATCGATGCTGGTCGCGCAGCACTCGATCTTGTGTGGCGGCCAAGCGGGGATTGGGCGATTCTCACCTTGCGCGTCGAAGACGTTGGGCGCCACACCCCGCTCGTTGGGCCGTACTCACGGTTTGGCTGGAACCATCCCGGTCCCCTTCTCTACTGGCTGCTTGCCATTCCGTATCACCTCTTTGGCGATAAACCCGAAGCACTCCTCACCGCGGCAGCAACGCTGAATGCGATCACCGTGGTCGCCATGAGCGCCATTGCGTGGCGACGAGGTCGGCTTGCTCTCGTCGCGTGCACGATGACCGCTACTGCGGTACTTCTTCACGCAATGGGACCACTGATCATGCGCGATCCGTGGAATCCGTTCATCACGCTCCTTCCCCTCGCCCTCATCGCTTTGTTGGCGTGGTCGGTGGTTGAACGAGACGCATGGATGTGGCCACCGCTTCTGTTCGTTGTCTCCTTTGAACTCCAGAGTCACATCGGATACCTCCCGATTCTCGCAATGATTGCGGCCGCCATCATTCTTCTCGCATGGAGGCGTGACTCTTTCCGCTCCCTCCTTCCATCCGATCGCAGGCAACGACGGCTCGTTGTAGGCATCTCGTCGGCTGTTCTCATCGGATGTTGGCTTCCTGTCTTTGTCGATCAGGTTGCAGGTACAGGAAACCTTGGGGCGTTAACGCACTACTTCCTTTCGGCTGGAGAACGTCCTGCGGGACTCAACACCGGACTTCATATTGCTGCGGACCAACTTCGATTTCCTGCAGCACCATGGCTTGGCCGCGTCGAACTGACAGGAACCGACGGAGCGCTCCTCGGATCCGGAGTCATCGCCCTCCTCCTACCCCTCATCGCCATGATCGGCTCTATTTGGATCGCGTTTCGAACACGAGCATTTGCGGCTCTTCGATTTCAAGTCGTCGTTGTGGCCTCAGGAATCGGAGGGGTCATCGCCACCTCATGTGTCATCGGACCCGTCTACGACTGGGTCGTGCGCTGGTGGTGGGTGCTGGCACTTCTCTGGTGGCTCTCGATTGCTTGGTCGCTCTGGTCGTCGCTTGTGCAGGTCATCCAGTCACGAGAGGCTCGTCGCTTCGCCCTAGGCGTACTCGCGGCAACGACAACGATCGTCGTGCTCATGGCAACGCGCCCCATCCTTTCCGCAAACGCGTCGGCCGAACCCCCGAGTCAGTCGACCGGAACTGTCCTCAATGGATTTCTGGAGCCAACGCTCCGAGCCCTCGCTGGTTCAGGCCCGTTACTTGTGGTTGCCACGGGTTCGATACGCGGCGACTACGGCGATGCACTCCGACTGCAACTCGAACGCGCCGGCATTGACGTTGTCGCGGAAGATGACATGGTCAGTCACCTCGGCCCCGAACGATCGCTCTCAAACCGCAGACCGTCAGGCATCCTCTGGATCGTGAGTGCTGATGAAATCAAATTATTCCGTTCCGATCCAAACATGTCCTATCTCGCAGGTTGGGATCCGCTCTCCCCTAGCGAACGAGCGCAGTTCTTCGTCGATGAACTCGAACTCGAACAACAACTCATGGCCGCCGGTCGCACGGATCTCGCTCAAGCGCTCACCAACGGCAGTGGCGGCGTCGACACCGAAGCATCGGGACTCGACGGCGTTGATCAAGAGCTCCTCGATCACGTTGAGTCTCTGCGCCGCAAAGGTGACCCTGTAGCCATTTTCCGCAGTACGTGGCCGTCACCTTGGCGGTAATCAAGCCGTCCGACCATGCTCACAAAGACACCGATGTCGGGAGAGCCCCGCAGGAGTGCTTGACTTGATCGGTGCTTAACGTCCGGAACCTCGTAGTTGAGATCGGGGGGAAGACCATCGTTGATGGGACCACCTTCCAGGTTCAGGCCGGCGACAAGGTCGGTTTAGTAGGGCGAAATGGGGCCGGGAAGACCACCCTTTTCCGTGTCCTCGGTGGCGATAACGACCCGAAACGCGGAACAGTAGAGCGCTCTGGAGGAACGGGATATCTCTCACAGGATCCTCGCCAGGACGCCGTGGATCCCGAAACCCTCGCCATTACCCACGTGTTGTCCGGCCGTGGTCTCGACGCGGCTGCCAGACGCCTCGAAACCCTCCGCCAAGCGATGGAAGACGACCCTTCCGAGCAGAACATCACGCGATTCACCAACGCCCAAGAGCGATTTGAGATCGACGGGGGTTATGCCGCCGAATCCGAGGCCCGAAAGCTCGTCGATGGCCTCGGGCTGCGATCTGACCGCTTGGAATTACCGATCGGCGCACTCTCCGGCGGAGAGCGCCGTCGTCTTGAGCTCTCGCGCATCCTTTTCGCTGGCAGCGATCTTCTGCTACTCGACGAACCGACGAACCATCTCGACGCAGATGCACGCGATTGGCTCCTCACCTTTCTTCGCTCGTACCGCGGCGCCCTTCTCGTCATCAGTCACGACCTCGACCTCCTCGACGAAGCGATCACTCGCGTAATCCACCTCGACCGCGAAGCGGAAGAAGCAACTGGCGAAATCGTTGAGTACCGCGGCACATACAGCCAATACCTCGTGTCGCGAGAACTTGACGAAGAGCGACTCAGCAAAATGGCCGAACGCCAACAAAATGAGATCAAGCGCCTCTCAACTCTTGCCGACTCAATGCGCGGACAGACCGCGAAACGAGCTCGTGTCGCAAAGAATCTCGATAACCGGGCGGAGCGAATCCGTTCGAACAAAGTCGAGGGCCCGGCGGCGCGCCGAACGATCGAACTTCGATTCCCACCACCTGCGAGTTGCGGACGAACGGTTCTCACCGCATCGGGCCTGTGGAAGAGCTATGGATCAAACGACGTCTTTGCCGATGTCTCCTTTGATGTCGGCCGCGGTGAACGGCTTCTCGTGATGGGCCTAAATGGAGCCGGAAAAACCAGCCTTCTCAAGATTCTCGCCGAGAAATCAGAGCCCGATCTGGGTGAGTTTGAATTCGGACTCAATGTCTCTGCGGGCTATTACGCACAGGAACACGAAGGCATCGACTCCGGCGTCTCAATGATCGAGCACATGCGCCGCGACTCCGAACTCGGCGACGAAGGTGTCCGCTCATTGCTCGGCATGTTTGGGCTCAGCGGCGAGAAAGTCTTTCAAGATGCAGGAACACTCTCCGGCGGAGAGAAAACCAAACTCGCACTCGCTCAGCTCGTTGCCGGAAATCACAATCT
>WLMU01000062.1 GCA_009700115.1 Actinomycetota bacterium | reverse complement strand
AAGGAGTTCGTTAATGGATTCCCGTCCTCGTCGAAGACGAACTCTTCATAAAGCGCCTGCGAGATTCCTTGGGCCGTCGCTCCAATGACTTGTGAGCGCGCGGATTCCGGATCAAGGACAACGCCACAATCGGTGACAGCGACATGGCGGATTGGAATGACTCTCCCCGTTTCAACGTCGACCTCGAGAACCGACAGGTGCGCGGCTGCTGGATAACTTGCCCCGGTTTGTTCGTAGATGCAGTTCGCCTCGATTGGTTCCTCTGAAAAAGTGACGAGTTGAGCGAATGTCAACGAACGGGAAGGGACTCCGCGTACGCCAATGGAGCCCCCGGCGTAGAAGACGATGTCTTCGATGGCAGCTTCGAACTGTTTGGCGGCTGCTTCTCGAAGCGAGTCGTGTAATCGTTCGACAGATCGCAGAACTGCGGTACCAGCAAGCTGAGCCGTTCGTGATCCCATCGTTCCGTCGCTCTGCGACCACTGGTCGGTGTCTCCCTCAACGATATGAATCTGGTCGTTTGCGAGGGGGAGAACTCGTTGAACGATTGATCGGTAGAGGTTGCCGTGTTGCTGACCAGCAGACGCCGAACCGGTCAGAACAACGATATTTCCATCTTCGTTGATGCGGATCGAGGCACCTTCAGTGCGCGAGAACCAGGCTGTTGAATCGATAACGATTGAAACGCCGATTCCCAAGTGTTGGCTGCTTGTGATGCGACGTTGGAGTTGTTCTTGGCGCAGTTCGTGGTAGCCGCTTTCTGTCACAAGGAGATCGAGCAACTCGGGGTAGTTCCCCGAGTCGTATTCGAGCCCGGTGGGAGCTAGGTAGGGGAATGCGTCGGCAGTGAGAAGGTTCCGTTTTCTAATCTCAACCGGGTCAATGCAAAGGGCATCGGCGAGAACGTCAAGGGTTCGTTCGAGCATCACCGCTGCTTCGGAACGACCAGGTCCTCGGTAGGCGCCGACAGGCGGAAGGTTCGTCACGACTGCTTGGGCCGTGATGTTGGCAGCAGCAATCCCGTAGGGACCGCACACCATCATCCGAGTCTTTCCCGGTTCCACCGCGCCAACGTTTGGGTACGCCCCGGCATCAGCAGTGATGTCTGCTTCGATGGCTAGTACTCGTCCATCAGAGGTGGCATGCAACTTCACGTGATTACGAACACCACGACCTTGCATCGAACTGAGATTGGCATTGCGATCCTCAATATAACTCACGGGTCGACCAAGAAATCGGGCCGCGGCGGCGACGACGACGTGCTCGCACACGCCGCCGGCAGCCTTCCCTCCGAATCCACCCCCTACGTTGGGGACCACGACACGAACATCGGAAAGTTCCATTTGCAGAGACCGCGCTATTTGGCGTTGAGCCGCGACGGGGACCTGTGTCGAAACCAATATTTCGAGTCGACCGCCAGGCTGAGGGGTAGCGACGATGGCGTGTCCCTCGATCGGGGCGCAGCTCAATCGCGGTATCGAGTGTGAAACAGACGTCACTACTTCTGTGCCAGAAAGGTCGGGCGTTGGATTGTCGCTGGGCCAATGCAAACAAACGTTGCTTGGGTGCTCTGGGAAAAGAACAGGTGCGGCTTCGACGCCGACGTCACGCATATCAGTGAGAGCTGGCAGCGGCTCGTACTCAATCACAACGAGTTCGGCGGCATCGGCGGCGATGGCTGGGCTTTCGGCAACGACGGCCACCACTTTCTCGCCGACGTAACGCACAAGGTGATGTGCGAGTGGAGGTTGAGCAAAGTCTTCGGGGAGCAGAGCAATTTCCCAGACGGGGATGATGGGTAAATCCTCGGCGCAGAACACCGCAACAACGCCGGGAAACGCCTTTGCATCATCGGTGCTTAGAGCAACGATTCGGGCGGAAGCGCATGTGGATCGAACGAAATGCAGATGCAGCAAGCCCGGGGCTTGAGCGTCGGCGGTGAAAAGAGCTTCTCCTCGCAAGATCTCGGGGGTCGTCATATGGTGCGGCTCTGGATTGCTCGCCCCATCAGTAGCCAATGCGTCCGCCCCTAAATCTGGAATACGTTCTAAATGCTAGCGAGAAAGAAAGCGAAGTAATGAGCCTGCGATTGTCGACCGAAGAAGCGTGGGCCGTCATCGAGGACGCCCATACGGGGATTTTCACAACGTTACGGTCCGATGGTTGGCCGATTGCGTTACCTGTCTGGTTTGTCGCGCTCGATCGCACGATCTGTCTCGGGGCTCCGGCTCGGACAAAGAAAATCTCTCGAGTTACGAATGATCCACGGGCATCATTTCTGGTCGAATCAGGAGAGCGCTGGTCTGAACTGTTGGCGGTGCACTTAACGGGGCGCGTGGAACGTATCGAAGATGACGTCTCTCGTGATTCGGTAAGAAGTCTGATCGATGCCAAGTATGCAAATTTCAGAACGGCGACCACTGCGATGCCCGAAGCCACGAGTGATCATTATGCGTCAACGGTGTATCTCCGGTTGGTCCCTGATGACCGAATTCTTTCTTGGGACAACGAACGCATCACTTTGCGGGAGGATTAATGACCAACTCCATGGAACATCTGCGCTGTGAATCGCACGGGGACGTTCGTCTCGTGACCTTTGATCGGCCTGAGAAGAAAAATGCGATGTCGAACGAGATGCGCTCACAACTTTGTCGACTTCTTGCCGACCTTGACGCGGACGAAACAGTTAAGGCCGTTGTCTTGACGGGCACTGATCCTGCTTTCACCGCAGGTGTTGACTTCACTGACATTGATCCTGCGTTTAAGGCCAGTGAGGCTCAATTTTCGGTAAACCCAGGTCGCGCGCTCCGGGCGATGTCAACACCAGTTCTTTGTGCAGTCAATGGCGCCTGCGTTTCTGGTGGACTCGAAATTGCCCTCAGTGCAACATTTATCGTGGCGTCGACTCAGGCACGATTCGCCGATACTCATGCGCGACTTGGCGTTGTTCCGACCTGGGGTTTGACCGCCCTGCTTCCTCGTGCCATCGGGGTCCGTCATGCGCGTGAACTTTCGATCACAGGAAATTTTATTGATGCAGTCACTGCGTTACAGATTGGGCTTGTGAACCACGTTGTTGCTCACGAAGACCTGATCCCCTTTTCGTTGCAACTTGCCGGCCAAATCGCGTCAACGCCGGCGGTTGGGGAAATCCTTTCCCTTTACCGCCAGGGTGAAGAACTCTCTTTGCAGGGAGCGTTAAGTCTGGAAGCAACGAGTACCGCTCGGAGACCGTTTAACGCTGAAACATTTGCGAAGGCGGGTCGTGAGACGGTTGCACGACAGCGAGCTGAAACGTCGGAATAGTTGCGCGCTATTGATGGCCGAGACCTTGGCTGACTTAAAACGCGAGGCGTAGACCTGGGCGCGGCCAGCGCACTTTACCGAGACGGCCCGATGCCGACATCGTGATGTATGCCGACTGCATGTCGTCGCCAGCGAAACAAACATTGGTTGTCATTACGTCAGGGACTTCGACGTAGTCGATTTCTCCGCTTGGTCGGAGCACGCAGATCCCATGAGAGATCGCTGCAACAACAACAGTGCCGTCAGCTTCGACGGCTAACGAATCAAAGTGATTGGGCGTTGCCATCATGATTTTTGGAGAACCCGAAACCTCGCCGGGGCCAACAACGTCCCACGCCAAGAGCCGGCCGGTATTTGTCTCGGCGACATAGACAATTGAACCGTCGGGTGAAAGACCGACGCCGTTGGGGCCCGTGAGGTTTGAAGCGACGCGACGCAATCCCGTTCCATCGGGACGGGCATAGAACAGAGAGCCGCGGTCCATCGATCGTGCGTCGGACTTTCCGAGGTCGGTGAACCAGAATCCGCCGCTTCGGTCGAAGACGATGTCGTTCGGTCCAAGGAACCGTTCTCCGTCGAGGCCATCGAAAAGTCGATCAATGTCGCCAGTTTCGGGATCGATTCTGTCGACCCATCCGCCTTCAAAGTTCGGTGGTCGTGTGCTGCCGTTTTCGTCGACAGGGATGATCAGTCCGCTGCGCTCGCTCCAGGGAAAGCCACCGTTGTTGACTACGTAGAGCGCTCCATCGGGGCCGATGGCGGCTCCGTTCGGGCCACCGCCTGGCGACGCAATCTCTCGGGTTAAACCGTCCGTCTGAGTCCGCATGATTCGGCCACCGCGCACATCAACCGTGACGATGTCGCCGTTGGGCATCTCGACCGGACCTTCGGCAAAGCCAAGTCCTTCAGAAACTATTTCGATGTCCACAATGTTCCCCCTGAGTCCTTCGAAACTCTATTCGGCAAGTGCCTTCGGTGGGCCGTGAAATCTTTCCGTGGATTGGCTCGGCGAGCGTAAGGGAAGTTTGAAACACTGTGGATGGCCACGAGACGCTCCTGCTGCCTCGTCAGAAGACCTTGGGGGACTGCATGCACGTCGGTGAGAGCGATACGACTGCGCCAATCGTGGTGGGCATCATGTACCCAGCAGAATGGGAACTGCGCCCAACCGAGGAATTCGAGCGCGATATCGCTGCGCTGAAAGCCATAGATCCACGAATCGAAGTTCTCGATGTGCGCTACGCCGAAAGCGAACAACTGCGAACGCAACGCGGGGCGAAACCCAACGAGGATTATCGCCAACTGTGTCCAGAACTGACGCAACAACAGCGTGACGCGTTTGGGCGGGTCGAGATTGCCCTTGCGATGGATCTACCGTTCGACGTTGTCACTGTGGCTCCAAATCTTCGATGGGTCCAGGGCATGGGGGCCGGCGCGAGCCAGTTGTTATCGGCGGGTCTCGGTCCAGCAGGAATTCGCCTTACAAATGCTGCGGGCGTCAACGCCGTTTCTATTTCTGAATTTGTTCTTGCGCGTTTGCTTCAGATTTGGAAGCGCCTCCCCGAGATCGACGCAATGCAACGAGCTCATAGTTGGGAGCCGAAGTACGGGAAAGAAATCGCAGGCTCAACGCTCGGGATCGTCGGCTTTGGTGCCATAGGACGGCAGGTGGCCATTCGGGCTCGAGCGTTTGGAATGGAAGTGCTTGCGACTCGAGCGTCAGCTCGCCCGGGCGACACCGATGCCGATGTCGATGAACTGTTTCCTGCGGATCAACTTCACAACATGTTGTCCAGATGCGATGCAGTTGTCTCAGCGGTACCCGAGTTGGCAACAACCCGAGGACTATTTGGAGACGTCGAATTCGCTGCGATGCCGAAAGGTTCACTGTTCATCAATGTCGGGCGTGGAAGCGCAGTCGATGAACGAGCACTGACTAATGCTCTTACATCAGGACATCTTGCTGGTGCGGCGATTGATGTGGCCAGCACGGAGCCACTTGACCCAAGTTCGGCACTTTGGGAAGTTCCAAATCTTCTGATTTCTGCTCATTGCTCAACATCGAGCGACAACTTCTGGGCAAACCTGCACGCTCTCTTCCGCTCGAATCTACGGCGGTACCTCGCTGGCGAATCACTCAACAACCAGGTTGAGCTTGAAGACGAGATAGCCCAGGGGGAGAAGTGACTGACCTCGCAGCGTTGCCGTCAGATGCAACGGAGATCCACCCCGAGTGGCTTTCGCAAGCGCTGGCCGTCAGATTCCCCGGAGTTGTCGTTTCTTCGATAGAAGTCACACAACAGCGACAAGTCACCAATGCACATGCACAATTGCGAGTGTTGTATGACGTTTCGGGCGGCGCGCCTGAAACAATGTTTTGCAAACTTCCGCCAAGCGACCCGAACCGACGCGAAGCGATACTGCGCACCGGTATGGGTGAGCGTGAGGTGAAGTTCTACGAGCAGCTTGCACCGAAACTCGGAATGCGTATTCCCGAAGTGTTGGTTGCTCAAGAGCGCTCCGATGGAACGTTCATCCTTCTTCTCGAAGATCTCACTGCATCCGGTTGTGTGATTTCCGACGGACGCCTTGGGGTCACCCCAGATTCAGCGGCTGGAGCGCTCGAAGATTTAGCGTCGCTTCATTTGCTCTTTCGCAGTCCGAAGACCCGAGCTTTGGAAGCACCTTGGATTCTGACGACGAGCTCAAGCAGCGACTACGGATCAGTCATGCTTCGTTACGGACTCGAGAACCATCGAGATCGATTGAGCGATGAGTTCGCTGAGATGGCAGAGCTTTGCATCGCCCGTCCAGCTCAATTGCAGGAGCTCTGGCATCGAGGTCCACAGACCGTGATTCACGGTGACCCCCACATCGGCAATCTCTTCTTCGATGGAGGTCGCACGGGATTTTTAGATTGGGGGATCATCAACATCAACACGCCGATGAGAGATGTGAGTTACTTCCTTACAATGGCTCTTGCTATTGAAGATCGACGGGCTCATGAGCGCGATCTGCTTTCGCACTATCTCGAAATTTGGAATGCCGGCGGGGGAGAACCGCTTTCGTGGGATGACGCTTGGCTGGCCCACCGAGTCCATGCCGGATACACGGTTTTGGCCTCATGTCAGGTTGTTACATTCCCGGCCGATGTGACACCTCAGCGACAGGTGTTTGCCGCTGCATTCCTCGATCGAGCGCAGGCTGCAGTCGCCGATCTTGAAGCTCGAGCGGCCATCAAATCGTTTGGCGAGTTTTGACGACACCCAACGAGGGGTCCGCGGTAACGTTTGCCATGTCATCTTCGGTAGCTGGGGTCCGTGCAGCAATCGATCATCCTGTCGTCGATGCCGACGGGCATGTGGTCGAATCGCTGCCGGTTCTCGTCGAGTACATCGCCAAAGTCGCTGGTTCCGATGTGGCATCAGGTTTCTCGGCTATTTCCCCGTCGTTCACAACGCGATCAAGCGACACTGCGGAAATCAAGACACGCGGACGGATTCCCCGACCGGGGGTATGGATGACTCCGTGGTGGGCGTTGCCGGGGAATGCCCTTGATCGGGCTACTGGTTTTATGCCTGGGCTGCTCTATGAGCGACTCGATGAAATCGGTATCGACTTTTCGATTTTGTATCCAAGTGCCGCGCTTGCATGCATCGGTCATCCAGACGATGCATTGCGCATTGGGGCGTGCATGGGACTGAACACCTACCTCGCCGACCTACTTGATGGCTTTGAAGACCGACTGACTGCTGCGGCTGCAATTCCCACCGGCACCCCGGACGAAGCCATCGCAGCACTCGACCATGCCGTTCTGACTTTGGGTTTCAAAGTCGTCATGCTCAACAACATGGTGGTGCGTGCACCATCGGAGAATGCCCCAGGGCATATTGATTTGCTCGCTCTAGATAGCGATCACGATTACGACCCGGTCTGGCAGCGGTGCGTTGACCTTGGAGTTGCGGTCACGGTGCATTCTCCAGCGCAAGGCCACGGCTTACGAACTTCGTCATCGCGTTACATGTACAACCACATCGGAAATTTCGGCGCTGCCGGCGACGCGTTTGCGAAGGCACTTTTCTTCGGTGGAGTAAGCCACAGGTTCCCGGCGCTCTCATTTGCCTTCTTGGAAGGCGGAGTTGCCACAGGCGTCCAGTTGCTCTGTGATCTCGTTGATCGCTGGCAGAAACGAGGCGGAGCAGCAATTGGCCAGTATGACCCGACGAATCTTGATCACGAAGTGTGGAATCAATTATTCGATACCTATGGAGGTAAGCGGTTTGCTGATCCGCTGGTGCGTGAAGCAATGCTTTCGCAGAGCGATAACCCCCCAATCGAGCTCGATGATTTTCGCGAGTGCGGTGTTTCATCAGCCAGCGACATCGTGAACCAATTCGACCGATTCTATTTCGGCTGTGAAGCCGATGATCGGACAATTGCATGGGCATTCGCCGACGATGTCAATCCATGCAGCGCGCGCTTGAAGCCAATTCTTGGTTCAGACCTTGGGCATTGGGATGTTCAGGACATGACGGAGGTACTTCCCGAGGCCTACGAACTCGTGGAACATGGGGTCCTCGATCATGCAGATTTTCGTGAATTAGTTTGCGATAACACCATCAAGTTGCACGGTTCGATGAATCCAAACTTTTTCGACGGCACACGCGTCGAGAGCTATGCCCGCTCGCTACTTTCGGAGCGAAGCAAGTAGTTTGGAGTTAGAACCAACTGATGTCGCTCGCCGTCAACGTCGGAAGCGACTCGAAATGTGATGTTGCCGGATGATGATCTCTGCTCGTCGTTGCTCAGTCGTAAAAGGCTTGGTGTCTGGATGGAGAGCTTCGGCGAGGTCTGCGAGTTGCACGACGCGACCTGAGGGGACTGGCGATGTCGTCGTTCGAATAAATCGGTACGTAACCATTGTGTCGTGAAGCCCCGAGGTGTCGAGCCAGTTGGCCACGCCTGGATCAGTATGAGAAACAACGATCCGGAATCGACCATCGGCATCGATTGTGAGTTGCGTGCCATTGCGGCTGCATGTCCGAGTGGCGATATCAAGCGACTCGAACCATCCACCGTTGTAGAGCAGGAAGTTCCATGTCCATGCATCGGGCGCTTCTCCTTCGATGACGAATGCTTCGTCGTCACCGATCGAGCAAAAACCTGATCCATAGGCGATATCGGTGGCACCGCCAAGCGCGGAACCCGCGGGCGTAATCGTGTTGATTTCCGACGAACTTCTGGCGTTGGTGACATAACTATTCCAGAAGCGCAGCGAAGATTCGATCCAAACCTGGGCAGTTTTGATGTTCTGCGCGATTTCTGAGTCAGTCAGTGGTGGTTTCGACTGCCCTTCGTTTCCGATTTTCTCAATTTGATAGTCACCCGGTTTCTCGATCGACCAATCGTTGAAATATTCGCGAATGCTCACGATGCGGGCGTTCGGATCGAGTGCCATCCAGTTAGCCGCATTGGTCGTATTGGTTGGGCTGAGAATGAGTTCGAAGTTTCCGTCTTCGTCGGTCACGAGTTGGTCATGCCAAAACTCGCCGTAGACGCCGAACTCTCCGAGTTGCATGTCGCCTTGATGAAGTGAGAAAAGGAATCCGTGCGTGTTGGCGCCGTTTCCTGTGATTCGGTATGCGTCAGTGCCGCTGATTGTCGCTCGTAGATAGCGGTTATCGACGTTCGGGCCACCCCATTTCGTGACATCATCGTCGTATCGGTAGAACGAAGGGAAATCTGGGTCGCTGAATTCCAAGGCCCATTGCAGGCCGAATGGCGTGAGGCGCGCGAGGTATCGATATCCCTCAGCGGTTTCGCGTGGCCCAACTGGAAACGGTTCAGAAGCAAGTTCTTTCCCGAGTCGGTCGAGTGTTTGGGCAAAATCTTCCCAAGCCTGCGAAGCAAGACTGTCATTGTTCATTGGTTCAATCACACTGATCAGTTGGTGATGTTTTCTGGTTACGGTTCATCGGGGAGTCCATAAATAGTGCGGGCGCCAGCGCTCATGAATCCGACTGCGTCTTTTTTCGGCAGCGCTCGCAACATGTCGTAGGTGGCTCGATTTTGATCTCCGGCCACCCAAGTTGGTCCGTTGGCGAGATTGGCGAGTCCTTCGCGTGCGACGTCGTTCGGATCCATGCCAGGGAAATCGGCACTGCCAATTAGCGCACCGCTGCGTTCCATCGCCGGCGTGTGGGTGGCTCCAGCGACGAGAGCGAGGACATCGACTCCCATTGGTTTGAGCTCGGCCCAGAGGCCTTCGGCAAGGTTTACGTCGAATGCCTTTGTGGCCGAATAGGTGGCGGTTCGCGCCGAGCCGGAAACGGAGGAGACCGACGAGAGGAGGATGATTCCCCCTCGTCCGCGCTCACGCATCAGGCCGCCGAAATGGTGAGTGAGTTGCACGGGGCCGATGCAATTCAGACGGACGAGGCCGAGAGCCTTCTCGACCGGTTCATCATGGAAACGCACCGCACCATGAGTAGCGCCGGCGTTATAGACAACAAGCCCGACTTCAATGTCGGCGGTCGCTTCGGCGAGCCGATCGCACATATCGTCGCCGGTGAGATCAAGGGCTATTGGACGCGTCTGGATAGGGAACTCAGACTCCAACGAGGTGGCAAGCGCTGTCAGAGGGTCGGGTCGCCGTGCGACGAGTACGAGATTGATTCCGGCAGCAGCGATCTGTCGAGAAAATGATTCTCCGATTCCCTCTGAAGCTCCAGCCACAACAGCCCACGGCCCATAGTTCGAAGTGAATTCAGTCGTACTCACGGAACGATCGTCTCAGCGCTGCAGAGAAACGAGACGGAATTGTCGCGGTCGACGAAACGCGCTTCGTCTTCAGCCGCTTCAATCCCAAGTCGGCCATCGCCGATTCCCTCGAAGAACAAATCGAGAGACTCAATTGAAAGTTCACTCACACTGTCAACGACGGTCGTTCCTACGCCCAGGCGTTTGGCTGCTTCGGAGGACATTGCTGCGTCGACGTGAAACTGGGTATAGCCAGAAATGTTTGGGGTAATGAAGCCGAAGTTCGAATGATTGTGAAAGTAGTAGTCGATGTACGCGTCGTGTGTTGTTTGAGCCTTGCGGCGCATGAGATAGAGGTAGCGCAATGGTGGGGGAGTGCTCTGGATGAGTTTCTGCGGGGCGCCAACGAGTGCTGCCGAAAGATCAAGGTGGGAAAGCTCAGCGACTCGGTCGCCGAAATCTTGGATCGCATTAAGGAATGAGCCGAGGCCCGAGATCGAGTCAGTTTCGATCTCGAGCACAACATCAAAGGGGCGACATAGGGGATTTGCTGCAGGGAAGGGGTCGTTGTCGACCTCGGTCAACAACGTGATCGAGACGTT
>WLMU01000061.1 GCA_009700115.1 Actinomycetota bacterium | reverse complement strand
CTCAAGGCGCGCTATTTCCGCCTGATGGACACCAAGGACTGGGAGGGACTTCAAGAGGTTTTTACACCCGACGTGCGTATCGACACGACAGTGGACAGCGGTACCGTCATCGACGGCGTCGATGCCTACCTGCCGTTCTTAATCTCTCAGATTGGCGACGTCATCTCGGCCCATCACGGGCACATGCCCGAAATCAACTTTGTCGACGATGCCACTGCAACCGGAATCTGGGCGATGGAAGACGAGCTGTGGTGGCCGGAAGGAAGTCCGATCAAATACCTCCACGGTTATGGCCACTACCACGAGACCTACGTGCGAACGGCAGCTGGCTGGAAAATCAGTTCAATGAAGTTGACTCGGCTGCACCGAGTCTTTGAATTCCCCGAAGAGGCCTGACGTCGCCTAGACGCTTCCAGCGCCCAGTAATTTGGCTTTCGCCGCAGCGAACTCACCGTCGGACAATGCACCAGAGGCGTGGAGTTCGCTTAACTGCTTCAGTTGATCGACCTGACTTCCAGAATCGTCATGTTTCAATCGCGAAGCCATGCCAGCCCATGCGGTCGAAGCTGAGTTTCTAAGCCGACTGGAATCAACATCGATATGGGCATCAGGAAATTCGCGGAGTGAACGACGACGAAGGACATCGAGTCCGAATCCGACGATAACGGTGAGCGCGATCAGCGACCACTGCGTCCTGAATGCAGGCGACGGAACAACCAGAAGTACGAGGACGTAGAGAACGAACGCACCAGCCCAGAACACAATCTGATCGGCGTTGAACAGAGGAGCCAATGAGCGACGAGCCCACGTGGCGATGCGACTTGGCCCGATAAGCACCATCCCGAGAACGATCACGGCACCCCATGTGATCAAGAGCCAAGCGGTGTTGAAGAGGAGTTCAGACAGAACTCCGAAGATGAACTTTCCGGCCAGGCTGTACTGCGGGTCGGTAATCATCGAAGCCACATAGTTGCCACTGATCCGGCGCATGGTCGTGAGTATCAATCCGACGACAATCACTGACCAGCCAACGTTCCGAAGCGTGAGTCGACGACGACCGCGGGCGAGCCACACTGCAAGCAAATACATCACAACGATCAGAACAAACAGAATCGGTCCGAGAATGTTGACGATCTTCACCGCTGTTTGTATCGAAGCAAGCGAACTGGATTCAAAGATTGTTATCTGACCGACACTGGCCGGGATCTTGTCCATCACGGAAGAAGGAATTCCAAGATCGGTTCCTACGATCCGGATGATCTCGCCAATATCAAGCGTGACGTTGCCGTCCTTCGTCGATCCGATCCGGGTCTTATCTTCAAGAACGTTCACAAGCGCCTGATGGGCCTTCTCGTTAACGGTATGCCAGACCTTTTTGACTCGGTCGGTCGACAGGATCCTCTCCACGGCTGTTGATGCCGGAGCTTCAAGTCCCGCAGCAAGCGGAGCAGCCAGTCCCTTCAGGCTGTCCGGCAGTTCATCGGCCAACACCGCCCTGACATCGACGCTCGAATAAATCTCATCCACGATGTATGTCGCCAGCGCAGCCTGCACCTTTGGATCGGCGAGGATCTTGTCGCTCGCAGCCACCCACTTGGGGGTGCTGAGTACCTGTCGCTTCACCCAAACATCAGCGGCGGTGCCGAAGAGAAGAACCGATGCCATCAAGATGAGCAGGAGGACGCCGATGCGTCGTCCGCGTCCAGCGGAGTTCTTCTTCGCCGCTGCGGGCTCTTTTTCAGATCCAGATGAGGTCGATGTCATCCGTAGAGTCTGCCTTCCCGGTCCTCACGGACCGGGGACGCTGGCCGGCTCCCGCATCAGGCAGTTACAGCACCCAAATCTGGGCAGCATCCGCCTCTTGATCGATCTCAAGCAGGGGTGAACTCGATATCGACTCGATCGTAGGCACGGGTGAAGGTTGCGCCAAGAATCTTCGATTCCGACCCTGGAGTGAGCTTCCAATCGGGGATCCTGCGCAGAAGTTCTTCGAACATCACCCTGATCTCTATTCGAGCCAGGGAAGACCCCAAGCAGAAATGCGTTCCAAAGCCAAACGCCACATGATGATTGTGAGAACGCTGCACATCGAACACATCGGGCTGATCGAACACTGACTCGTCGCGATTTGCAGAGGCATACATCAGAAGGAGCTGATCACCCTTCTTAATGTTCTTTCCACGAAACACATGGTCCTCGGTTGCAGTGCGGCGCATATTGAGAATCGGGGTCACCCATCGGATGAACTCCTCGACTCCGGTCTCGCCTAAGAGGTCTGGGTTTTCGATCAAGAGTTGGCGCTGACTCGTATTGATGGCGAGCTCCCGAATGATCGATCCGATCACCGTTCGCGTGGTTTCGGCTCCGCCGTCAAGAAGCAACAGGCACTCTGAGATAATTTCTCCGTCAGACCAGAGATGGCCGTCGACTTCGGTCGTGGCCCAAATGGTGATGAGATCGTCTTTCGGTTCTTTCCGGCGTTCCGCTATGAGTTCAATCGTCGCTGCTGCGAACTCCATGATGGCGTTCGTCGAGACTTCCGAGAACGCAGCCGGAGTCCCGTCGGGAGGGTTCTGCCCTGATTCGTACATCGTCACTTCTGACCATTCGCGCAACTTTGGCCAAAGTTCGCGCGGAAACCCAAGTTTGTCTCCGATCAAAATTGCCGGCAGTGGCGAAGCCAAAGATTCAATTGCTTCACACCTTCCGGAGCTTGCAACATCGTCGATGAGTTCATTCACGATGCTGCGGATCTTCCCTTCGATTTGCTTGACCGCACGCGGCGTGAACTGACGGGCCACCAACATTCGCTGCTGCTGATGCTCCGGATCGTCGCGATTAATCATCGAGGTGTCGTCGCGTTGATCGGTCGCCGGCCGTGAACCGTCTTCCGACGTGTACAACTTCCAGTTCTTCTCGACTTCGACGATGTCTTCATAGCGAGAAATTCCCCAGATGCGATGGGTCGCGTCCCAGAACACCGGATCATTCGCGCGCAGCCATCGATACGAAGACCAGGGATCGACGTAGAACTGCGGATCGAGCAGATTCACATAGGGATTTTCGGTCGTTGTCATCGCCCCTCCTAAAAACTCTCAAGGCCTAGTTGTGAGTCTTACCTAGAACCGTGTCCCAGGGAATACCTTCTCGAGACTGGATCGGGGTTACTTGCTTGCCAGCCGCATCGACACTTGACTGATGGCCACGTGGTTCACGTTGGGCACGGAGCTAGGGGAACGCATGCCACCGTCAAGGCCAGCCGAATCAGGATCCACCGACGTCGTTGTCATCGGCGCCGGGTTTGCCGGTTTGTACATGCAACATCGCCTGCGTGCCATGGGACTGCGTTCTGTAGGTATCGAGGCGGCAGGAGATGTTGGCGGTACGTGGTGGTGGAATCGCTACCCCGGTGCCCGATGTGACATCCGCTCACTTGACTACTCCTTTTCCTTCGATCCCGATCTCGAGCAGGAATGGGACTGGTCCGAGAAGTACGCGACGCAGCCCGAAATTCTTTCGTACGTCAACCACGTTGCCGATCGCTTCCAGTTGCGAAGCGATATTCGTTTCAGCACTCGAATGACGAGCGCCACCTGGGACTCGACGGATCAGAACTGGACAGTCGAGACCGACCACGGCGACTGCTGGACATCGCAATTTCTCGTAATGGCGGTCGGGGCTCTTTCTGCGGCAAAAAACCCCGACATCGCTGGCATCGATTCGTTCACAGGACAGCTTCTGTACACCTCACAGTGGCCTCATGATGGAGTCGACCTCACCGGCAAGCGCGTCGCTGTCATTGGCACAGGTTCTTCGGGCGTTCAGAGCATCCCGCTCATCGCAGAGCAAGCGGCCCAACTCACGGTCTTCCAACGAACACCAAATTTCGCTGTCCCCGCCCGGAATATGCCACTCGACGCAGAAGAAGTCGCTGTTCTAAAGCGGCGCTACCGCGAACATAGAGCGGAACAACGAACTTCTTTTGGCGGCGTCATTGGTCCTCAGGCTGAACAGTCTGCGCACGAGGTCGACGATGGCGAACGCTTGCGAAGATTCGATGCGATTTGGGACGAGGGATTCCTTTTTGGTTTCCTCGGATCATTTAACGATGTCATGATCGATCCGTCCGCCAATGCCATCGTCGCTGAGTATCTGCGCGATCGAATTCGGGCGATCGTAACTGACCCAACCACTGCCGAACTCTTATGCCCCAAGACATACCCCGTGGGAGCGAAGCGACTTTGTCTTGATACCGGCTACTTCGAGACCTTCAACCGCTCCAACGTGACCCTCGTCGATCTGCAATCAACACCGATCACGCAGATCGTGGGTGGCGGCATCGAGACAACCGACGCGCTTCATGACTTCGATGCAATCGTTTTTGCGACCGGCTTTGATGCCATGACTGGGCCTCTGCTGAATCCATTGATTGTTGGCGAACAGGGTCGAACGCTGCGCGAAGAATGGGCCGCAGGTCCACGCACGTACCTCGGCATTTCGTCTCACGGATTCCCCAACCTTTTCATGATCACCGCTCCGGGAAGTCCATCGGTTATGACGAACATGATCGTAAGCATCGAGCAACACGTTGAATGGGCGACTGATGCGATAGCCTGGATGGCCGACCATCATTTTCGATCAATGAATGCCGACCATGATTCACAAGAGGCTTGGGTTGCGCACGTCAATGAGATCGCCAATTTCACACTCTTCCCACAAGGGAACTCGTGGTATCTCGGTGCCAATGTGCCCGGGAAACCACGAGTTTTTATGCCCTATATCGCGGGCGTTGGCCCCTACCGCGAAATCTGTGATGGTGTTGCGGGTGACGACTACCGCGGTTTTACGTTCCGCTAGCAGTTCGGAATCAGATTCGAATCAAAGAATGTGATTACGGGATACGACCAAAGCTCATGACTGGGCCGTAGGTCCACCAACCATTCATAGAGGTGACTGCAACGCCGTGAGCGGTGTGGAGAATCTGATTACCGCCAATGTAGATAGCAACATGTGCCGAACCACCAGGGCCCCAGAATACAAGGTCGCCTGGTTGCAACTGAGATTCAGAGATCCGAACAGTCTCGTTATACATCGCACCGCTGTAATGCGAAAGCGAAACACCAACCTGTGCATAGGCCCATTTGACGAAGCCTGAACAATCGAATTCGTTGGGACCTTCAGCGGCCCACACGTAGGCCGCGCCCATCTTCGTGCGACCCGCAGCAATCGCTCCAGCAGCCCCTTGGCCAACTCGAGGAGCATTGGGGTTCGGCGACATAGAGGTTCCACGTGCTGCTGCAGCCGCAGCGCGTGCCGCAGCAGCCGCCGCAGCAATTCGTGCATTCTCGGCATCTACAAGGACCTTCAGTTCGCCCTGCACCTTGGCGTTGATCGCTGCTTGTTGATTTGTTGCATCATCGGCAGCCTTCTTGAGTTGCTCGATCTCGGCGGCTTTTGCTGACGTAACGCCTTCGGCAGCTTTCAGTCGAACCCCGTCTTCGTCAGCTTTTTGACGAGCCGCATTCAACGCGTCGACGAGATCCTGACGGCTCCCTGAGATCGACTGGAGGTAGGACCGCTTCTGCACCCCGGTGCCCGCATCATTGGTGATGAGCGCATCGAACTCGGGGCTGTCATTACCGGTCTGATAAGCGGCAACCGCGTAATGGCGAAGGTCGGCACGGCGCTTGTCGGCTTCCGCTGCGGTTTGCGCAGCAAGGGCCTTCGCCGCAGCAACCTTCTCCTGCGCCAACTTCAGTTCATAATTCGCTTGCTCGTATTGCCCGTTGAGTTGATTCTGGCGATCTTGGAGCTGGGCGAGCTGTGCTCCGATTTGAGCAGCCTCCGCCTTTTTGTCGGCGATGGGATCGGCTGCTGCCGGACCCACAACAATTGCTCCGGCCAGAACGACGACGGCTGCTGCGGCAGAAAGCAGTACCAAGCGCAACGATGACCGGGAACGTTTCACGTCTGACACCTTCTCATCCTTTGCCTCGCCTCGCGCGCACCCAAGAGGGGCAGAATCGCCGAATTTCTCGGCCAGGATCGAGCCCCGACGCTGGGGCGATGCTCCGGAATCCATGTTGCAGAATCTTTACAGAACGACCCATCTGCCGCAACGCGAGCCCCCCGATTCGGCTCCGATTTCACCGACGACCTCGCGATCGCCTCGCGCGTGGCGATCGCGGAGATGCCTCTCGCCATGGTGGAGCGGCCAAGAACCTTGAAAAGTCGCTCTTCCCAGCCCGCGAGATCCTTAATCTCCCCCAACCCAGTCAGGCTCCCCCTTGCTCGCCTCATTCTGGTCATTACGATCGGGACCATGGGGGAAGTTGATCAGCGGGTAATTCTTGACGGTCTCTGGTTCGCAGAAGGACCTCGCTGGCACGAAAGCCGGCTCTGGTTCAGCGATATGCATGGCCACCGGGTGATCTCGACCGACCTCGACGGCGACAGTCGGACCGAGGCGGAGTTGAACGACGACGAGCCGTCGGGCCTGGGCTGGCTTCCCGACGGCAGCCTTCTGGTCGTTGCGATGGAGACGCAGCAACTCCGCCGATTTACAAGTGCCACAGGGTTGACGGTGCACGCAGATCTTTCCTCGGTTGCTCGGGGTTCGCTAAACGACATGATCGTGGCCCGCGATGGCACCGCATATGTCGGCGATATGGGCCACCGCATTCAAGAAGGCGGAGAGCGCCGCCCGGGTCAAACCATTGCTGTGCGCGCTGACGGGACATGGTTTGTCGCAGCCGATGACTTGGAATCGCCGAACGGACACATCCTCACCCCCGATGAACGAACACTCCTTATTGCAGAGAGTGCCGCCGCTCGCGTCACTGCTTTTGATCGCGCCGTAGATGGGACGCTTTCCAACCGCCGCATCTACGCGTCTCTACAACCATCGAACGAAGGCCCGCAGTTCGCTCCGCCCGATGGAATCTGCCTCGACGCTGAAGGAGCGGTCTGGGTTGCTGACCCAATTGGTGCTCGCGTCTTTCGCGCGCTTCCTGGCGGCGAAACCACACATGAGTATCGACTCGAGGGTCTCATTCCCGTTGCTTGCGTGCTCGGCGGAGTCGATCGACGGACTCTTCTGATCTGCGCTGCAGCAGATTGGAAACGCGACGAAGTTCGAAAGGCCCCTTCCGGGATCATCGCCGCAATTGACGTCGACATCGCTGGAGTCGGTCGGCCGTGAACCTCGAGTCCGATGTCAGGGCGCGACCATCTCTTCGATCGGTGACGCTTATGTCAATGCTTTGGGAACCAAGCTGACTGGATCGAGACCCAAGAGGTCGATGGCATTCGTGCGCACCATCATTTCAAGTTCACGAGCACTCACACGCTCAGCAATCCGAGCAACCACATCAGGCGTATTCGGCCAGGTGGAGTCTTGATGCGGATAATCAGTCTCAAACAGCATTTGCGTAACGCCGATGAGATGACGAGTTTCGACACCAACCATGTCGTCGAAGAAACAGCCGTAGACGCGACCGGGCACGTAGGACGAAGGAAGTTCGGTCACCGAAGGATTGATTTCGCACCAACCTGAACTCTGCTGAAACACCCGGTCACAGCGTTCGAAGACATAAGGCATCCATCCGACTTGGCTTTCGGAGAATGCGATCTTCAGATTCGGATATCGAGCCAGAACTCCCGACAGCAGCCAATCAGCCAACGCCATAAATGCGTTGATCGACGTAACTGCAACTCCAACACCAGAAGGCGCGTCAATGCTCGTCTGTGGCATCTTCGATCCGGAACCAATGTGCATATGAATCGTGACCCCGGTGTCATTGCATGCCTGCCAGAGCGGTTCCCAAAAGTGATCTCGATCATGGATCGAAGGCAGCCCGAGGAAAGTCGGTAACTCCGGAAAAGTGATCGCTCGACAGCCAGTAGCCGCAATACGCCGTACTTCGGTGGCGGCAAGTTGCGCGTCCCACAACGGAACGATGCACAAAGGAATGAGTCGTCCCCCACTCGGTCCGCACCATTCTTCGATCATCCAGTCGTTAAACGCCCGAACCGACAGAAGCGCTACTTCTTTATCCGGCGCCTCATGAAACATCTGACCGGCGAACCGAGGAAAGGTGGGAAAGCAGAGTGATCGCTCGACATGATTGATATCCATATCTGCGAGTCGCGCATCGCGGTCATAACAACCTGGGCGCATCTCCGAAAACGGAATTGGTTGCAGAGTGAAATCCTCCGGCTTACTGCCGGCGCATGCCATCACCTGAGGGATCGGACGCAATGCATCGCCGTACACCCACCAATCAGCGATAGGCCCGTTGCCACCCTTCACGAAGCTGTGTGCACCCGTCACAGGATTGAAGGACATCTCACAAGTGTCTTCAACTACATGCGGTCCGCGGTCTCGGAGCGCACTTGGCAGTCTTGAGGTCCAAACATCTTTGGGTTCCACGACGTGATCATCGACAGAAATAACCCACGGGAGATCGCTCATTTGTTGACCTTTCCAGTTTTACTGCGAGGTTTACCGCGCAAGAGGCGCCCCGGCGTTGCGCCGGTGCTGCGACCATCTCGAACCGTGATTTCGCCGGCAACGACCGTTGCGAGGAAGCCCGTTGACTTTTGAACGATTCGGCGAGCTCCTGCTGGCAGATCATGCGCAAGGGTCGGCAGTGCCGGAGCGACCGTATCCGGATCAAAAATATTGATGTCGGCCACCATTCCCTCTCGCAGAACACCGCGATCGGTGAAGCCCCAAGCCTGCGCAGGCGCGCTTGTCATCATCTGAATCGCTTCTTCAAGTGTGAATTCACCGCGATCGCGAACCCAATAGGCGAGGAGGTGCGTGAAAATCGACGCATCGGACATCTGACTCACATGAGCACCCGAATCGGAGAAGGTCATGACCGTGCCTGGCGACTTCATTGAACGAAGCACGGCCTTCTCATCGAATGGCGACATGGTCTGGACAAAGAACACTTCGAAATTGCTCTCGAGACCGATTTCAACCATCGCTTGCACCGGATCGATTCCTCGTTCGGCAGCAATTTCGGCGACCGTTCGATGAGGTGGCACCGGCGAATCGAGTACATGCATTCGATCAAACACAGGAGGGCGAGCCTCTCCCCCATAGGTTGCGTCGTACTGCGCGTTTTGTGCCGCTTCAATGAGTACCAGCCGAGTTTCAGGTTCACGCAAACGTTGGAGGAACGCTTCCTGTCCGTCGGATCGAGCTGCTGCCCACTCGGGCAGCATGTCGAACGGCAATTGGCTCATAAAGGAGGACATCGTGCTGATCCCACGCGGGTGGGTCATCCCGGTCATCGTTCCACCCAGCGATGTGGTTTCGGCAATCAGCTCGAGGGGTCGAGTGGAGCCGGAGGTCGCTCCAATGATGAATGGAACGCCTGAGCTTGCGGCGAGCCGGGCAAGCTCCTGGTCGCGGGCGATGCGTTCAGCATCGGAAGGCGGATCTTCTACGAACTGGAAGACACCTGAGTCGAGTTCCCCCATCAGACCAATGAGTTCTTCCACCTCGGACCAATTCGCTAGCCGAGAGGCAACAGGATCGCCATCAGGTGTCATGTGATGCACCGTGCGCGAAGTCGTAAACCCCCAGGCACCGGCCCGCAATGCGTCGGCAAGTTCAGACTTCATGCAGTCGAGATCTGCTGCATCTGCTTGCTCACGAAACGCTCGCTCACCCATGGCCCAACTGCGTAGGGCACTATGACCAATATTCGAGGCGTAGTTGATGGCCTTTGGCACGCGGTCGATCGAGTCAAGATATTCGGCAAACGTGGTCCAGTCCCACGGCACGCCGGCCGCCATCGCCGCTGCTGAAATATCTTCAGAACGTTCGATTGAGCGAACCGCTAGATGATGAGCATCAGCACGAACGGGCGCGATCGTGAAACCACAATTGCCCATCACCACTGTCGTCACGCCGTGCCAACACGAATTCGTACCCGCGGCATCCCAGAACACTTGGGCATCCATATGCGTATGACCGTCAATGAAACCGGGGGTGACCACATAGCCGCCAGCATCGATCTCGACTTGCCCGCGTTCCGGAACTTCACCAATGCGCGAGATTCGTCCGTCGGAGACAGCGATATCGGCGACAACACGCAACGACCCGGTGCCGTCAATGACACTTCCGTTGCGAATAACAAGATCGAAGTCCACGAGCCCCCACTTCCATTCGCGACCGTACTCCCCGCTCCCCACTCATGCTGCAAGCCAGCCCGAATCAAAGGGACGATCTGAAACGCTTGATGGAGTCGTACTTACGCTTCGGGACGAAGCAAAACCTCGTGAATCGTTCCGTCGAGATCAGTGAAGCCCAGTTCTCGGGCGAGGGCTGCCGAAGAAAATGGCTTTCCGGAGCGCTCGGCGATGTCGGCGCAACCATAGAGAGCCACAACTGCTCTTCCGAGGAAACGTGGCGACTCGGCGCCGGAGAGATCAAAGCGGCCTTCACCAGGGAGTTCGATGAAGATTTCATCGCCCTCGGTCTGAGCTCCCAGATCAAGAAGTTCGGTGCGCACGAGCCCGGGCCACAGCGACACGACCGAGACGCCTGTTCCGTGAAGTTCGATCGCCATATCGGCAGTCATCTTGTCGACCGCAGCCTTGCCAACGCCGTAAACGACATTGTGTCCGTAGCTGACAGCACCCGAAGACGACACGTTGACGATGAGTCCGCTGCGATTCGCAAGCATCAGCGGGGCTCCAAACACACTCGAGACATAGTGCGAACGAGTACCGATGTTGATGACTTGGTCCCACGCCTCAATCGGAAGTTCCCAGAACTTTTTTCCTAGCCACGGGACCAGGTCGGGCGCTGAATACACGTTGTT
>WLMU01000060.1 GCA_009700115.1 Actinomycetota bacterium | reverse complement strand
TCCGACGTTGATCGGGCCCCTGAGCAGGGCACCACCCAGAATCAGGCCCAGAAGGAACACGACAATGCCCGGGTAGAGAAACAGCCACTTGGGGCTATACAGCAGTAGGAATCGAAGATGTCGCCATCCATCGCGCCAAGTGCGCAAGTGAGGGGGGCGGCTCCGCCCATCAGGCGAAAGCGTCGTCGGGACCTCGACGATAGTGAGCTTGTTCAACGTGGCCTTCACAACCATTTCGCTTGCGAATTCCATGCCAGTTGTTCGTAGATCAAGTTCGAGAATTGCATCGCGCCGGAATCCGCGTAATCCGCAGTGGAAATCCTTCACTGGGCTGCGGAAGAGCACTCGGCCAACGGCAGTCAGTACAGGATTGCCGAGGTAACGATGAAGCGCAGGCATCGCTCCCGGCGCAATACCGCCAGCGAATCGATTCCCCATCACGAGCTCTGCGCCACCACGCAGCGCTTCGATGAATGGGCCCAAATTGGAGAGGTCGTAGCTGTCATCGGCATCGCCCATGATGACGAACGTGCCCTTCGCGTCGGTGATACCTGCGATCAGTGCAGCGCCATACCCGCGTGTTGGTACGTCGACGACACGAGCGCCTTCACTGCGTGCAATGTCTTGAGAACCATCGGTGCTTCCGTTGTCAGCGATAACAACTTCACCATCAATTCCCAATTCGTTCATCGAAGCTCTTGCCTTACGAATACAGACCGCAAGGGTCTCCGCCTCGTTGAGGCAAGGGAGGACGACGCTGAGTTCCATGAGTGTCGATACTACGCGAGTAGGCGCTTCAATCGATGAGACCGAGTTGGCGTCGAATTGAATGATGGTCGAGATAGTCGATACAGCGAGCGATTCGACCAGTTGTGGCCAGTACGCCGATCATCGCACCGTCGATCGTCACGAATTTCCCCGTGCCTTCGCGATCGCCGATTGCCTCGAGTTGTGTGCCGGTCATTGTGTATTCGATGACGAATCGTTCTGATGTCGCTTCGTCTCGACCCACGCTTCGCTCTGAGATGACATCGTGATCTCTCACTGAAAACTCAAGATCGGGGTAACCACGCAGGGACCGCTCGACCATGGGGCGAAGTTCGTCAGCACCCACATAGGTAGCGCCCGCTGCCATCTGATGGATGCCGTCATCGGCATACAACTGCACGATGGCATCGGCATCATGCGAGTTCCATGTTTCGGACCAGAGTTGCGCGAACGGCTGGCTCACTCGGGGTCCTCCTGGCACGGACACTCTTGGGAAACGGTTGGTGGGGCGGGTGGGGATCGAACCCACGACCAAGGGATTATGAGTCCCGCGCTCTGACCACTGAGCTACCGCCCCTTTGGCCAATCTTGCTCCGGGGGTGGGGCTCGAACCCACGACCCTCTGATTAACAGTCAGATGCTCTGCCAGCTGAGCTACCCCGGAAAGGAAAGGTGAGGATAGCAGCGGCCCCGAACCCCTCTGTCCGGACCGATCATGCCGTCGGCGCCTCACCCCTGATGTCAGCGAGGATCTCTTCAGCCGTCAGATCAAAATCGGGATTGAATTCAAGGCCCGGCTCCCATGTTGGCTCAGGCTGACGGCGACGAGCGACAACCACAAACCCCAATGTCGCCGCAATGAGTCCTCCGAGGACCACTGCCAGGAACCGAATCATCAGTCGACCTCGAAGTAGTCGCGCAATCGCTGACTGTGTTGAGGATTGCGCAGTTTGGCAAGGGTCTTGGTCTCAATCTGACGAATTCGCTCGCGGGTTACACCGAATTCTCGACCCACTTCTTCGAGAGTGCGGGGTTGTCCATCGACAAGACCGAATCGCATGCGCAGAAGATCTCGTTCGCGATCGTTGAGTTCGTCGAGCGCTTCCTCGATGGCCTCGTTCAGCATGTGACGAGTGGCGGCGTCGTCAGGCGTTTCGAGACGATGGTCTTCAATGATGTCTGAGAGGCTTGAATCTTCTCCCTCTCGTAACGGCGAATCGAGCGAAAGCGGATCGACTGCGATGCGCTTTAACTCACGCACCCGTTCGACGGTCACTTCGAGCCGAGCGGCGAGTTCATCGTCGGTTGGTTCGCGCTCAAGTTGCTGAGTCATCTCGCGCGAGACACGCATCTGCTTGTTGATGGCTTCCATCATGTGCACCGGGATGCGGATGGTGCGCGCTTGATCGGCGATCGCTCGGGTGATGGCTTGACGAATCCACCAGGTGGCGTAGGTCGAGAATTTGAAGCCCTTCGTCCAATCGAACTTTTCTACCGCGCGCATGAGGCCGAGGTTGCCTTCTTGAATGAGATCAAGAAGTTGCATCGCTCCCCCGCCTGCATAGCGCTTGGCAATCGAAACAACGAGACGAAGATTGGCCTGCGTGAGTTCTGCTTTCGCGTCTTCGCCTTTGCGGGCAACGCGCTTGAGTTGCATACGCTCGGCTGGATCTAGGGACTCGAGCGCATTCTCCGCGGCGAGATCGGCGAGGCGTTCCGAGGCCGCCATTCCTCGTTCGATCTGTTTCGCCAAGACCACTTCCTCGGGTCCGGTCAGAAGCGATACCCGCCCGATTTCACGCATGTACATGCGGATCGGATCAGAGGTGGCACCGGTTTGTGAGTTGAGTCGCATCGTGGCCTTTGTGGCCGGACGGAAGCGAGCCCGAAGTCGTCGCTCAACCAGATCATCGTCTTCAAGGTCGTCGAGGAGTGGATCGTGGGCAATGATCACAATCTCTTCGACATCGGCGATCAGCAACGCTTCGATTTCCTCGGCGACGGGAACGGCATCATCAAGAGTCACGCCGTTCTCAGCCAATCGCTCGCGCAGTTTCTCGATTGCATCGGGAGTTGGGTCGCCATCACCCAACGCTTCGATTGCTTCGTCGCCAGTAACGACGTTGTCGACGCGAGCCAAGCCTTTCGCAACAAGGCGAGTGAACGCCGCGTCGTCGATCGCTTGTACAGAGTCGGACCCAGACTTAGACATGGCGTACATCGCCGTGATTGACCGGACCCGTGGACGCTCCGGTGCCGGTTTTATCAACCGTGTTGACTTCGGCTTCGGTCAGCCATGCCAACAGGTCATACATCGCTTCCATATCGAGATCGAGCGAACCCTCTTGTTCGCGTAGATCCATAATCCGCAGATTCAGCCAGCGAATTGCTTCACCCACCTGAAAGGGGTCCGAAGCGACCCGAGCTTCGGCCTGCAATGCCGCCATTGAGGCATTCGCTGCGTCGTCGACCAGACGAATCAACACGCTTTGCACGGTGGATTCTGGTTCTTCGACGGCGAGTCGTTGAAGGAGATCGCCCGCCACCGGATCATCGGCCGCAGCCATTTCGATGGCGTCGGCCACCGATGATGTGGCCCTCAAGGCCCGATAGGCGGTGGCGGCAACCCGATCAGGGAACAGCACTTCATCGAGTAACGGCGTAATGGATCCCGGATCCCAGATGAGGTGACGCAGGGCTTCAGTTGCTGCTGTGTCGCGATGAATCATGGGGCGCGACTCGCGCTGCGGTCGATCTGCCGTGGTGTTGCCGCGCGACCCCGGCCCCGAGCCAGCAGGTCCGCCACTTGCCGGGGCGGGGCGACGGTTCCGAAGTTGATCGGGGTCGAGTCGCAAACGTGCTGCGACCTCGAGCAGGTACTGATCGCGAACAATGTCGCTCGGATGTTCGAGGATCACGGCCATTGCCGCGTCGGCCGCCCGGGCCCGATGCTCGGGAGTATCAAGCGGTGAGGAATCGAGAACCCGATCAAGCCGGAACTTAAGGAACGGTTTTGCTTCGGCAATTGCGGCCGCCAAGCCTTCGGGATCTGACTGCGCGAGTTCGGCAGGATCAACACCACCAGGGAAGACCGCAACAGCAACATCGAGGTCGTACTTCTTTTCCCATGTGTACACCCGCGCGGCGGCGTTCTGCCCAGCGGCATCTGCATCGAACGCCAGAACGACACGCTGAGCAAAACTGCGCAACAACTTCACGTGGTCTTCGGTTAGCGCAGTTCCACAGGTCGCCACCGCGCGCGGCATGCCCGCTTTGAAGAACCCGATGACATCGGTGTAGCCCTCGCAAATGATTGCTTCATCGGCTTTGACGATGTCGGCCTTTGCCATGTGCAACCCATAGAGCAACTTTGACTTGCCGTAGATCGCACTATCGGAGGAGTTCTTGTACTTCGCTCCGTCGACTCCCGGCATGATTCGACCGCCGAACCCGACTGTTGCTCCGGCGACATCGTGAATCGGGAAAATTATGCGACCGCGAAACGCGTCGGTTGGACGATTGCGACTGTTAATGAAACCCAAACCGGCTTCAACAAAGACATCGTCGGGAACTTTTAGAGCACGAGCGAGTTCGTCCCAACCTTCGGGAGCCCAACCGATACCGAATGTGCGAACGTCGTCGCCATCGAGCCCCCGCGAACGGAGATACCCGCGAGCTGCAGCGGCATCAGGAGAGGACAACAAGCGATCGTGATACCACGCACTCGCTTTCGTTACCGCGTCGAGCAACTTCGTGCGCCGTTTACGACCTTCGTTCTGAACTTCGTCGGTATACCGAAGGGTGACGCCCGATTTCGAGGCAAGTTTTTCGACGGCGCCTACAAAGTCGAGATGTTCGACCTCGCGCACGAAGGTGATGACATCGCCCTTGGCCCCGCAGCCGAAGCAGTAATAGAGCTTCTCCTCGGCATTGACCGAGAACGAGCCCGACTTCTCCTGATGAAAGGGACATAAGCCCTGCCAGCGGCGACCGACCCGTTTGAGCTGCACATGCTCAGAGATGACCGCGACAATGTCGGTGGCATTCCGCACTGCTGCGATGTCATCGTCCTGAATGCCCACGTAACCCTCCGGGGCGGACGGTAGCAGCGAGAAGGGTCAGACCAACCGGGGCAGGAGATACCCGGGAAGATCGGCGATGGCGACGCGCTCTTGTTCCATGGAATCTCGCTCACGAACGGTGACCGCTTGGTCCTCAAGGGTGTCGAAATCGACGGTGACACAGAACGGAGTGCCCAGTTCGTCCTGGCGGCGATATCGACGGCCAATGGCCTGAGTCTCGTCGTAGTCACACATCATGAGCGGCTGGAGCATTCCAAGCACCTCTCGGGCCACTGGAGTGAGCTCATCCTTCTTCGAGAGCGGAAGAACCGCCACCTTGTAGGGAGCCAAACGCGGATGCAGGCGAAGGACGGTTCGTAGTTCTCCTCGAACTTCTTCCTCGTCATAGGCAGCCAGGAGGAACGCCATCATGGTGCGCGTTGCTCCGGCAGCGGGCTCGATCACGTGTGGGCGATAACGAATGTTCAGGCCCTGATCGAAGTACTCGAGTTTCTCGCCTGAATGAAGGGAGTGCTGGGTGAGGTCGTAATCGCCACGATTGGCGACGCCCTCGAGTTCGCCCCAACCCCACGGGAACAGGAACTCGACATCGGAGGTACCCGATGAATAGTGACTGAGTTCGTCGGCATCGTGGGGACGCATGCGCAAACGGCTTTCGGGAATACCGAGATCGATATACCAGCGATAACGCTCGGCGCACCAATACTCGTACCACTTCTGCGCGTCTTCAGGCGGAACAAAGAATTCAAGTTCCATCTGTTCAAACTCACGCGTCCGGAACACGAAGTTTCCAGGCGTAATTTCGTTCCTGAACGATTTGCCGATCTGAGCGATACCGAACGGCGGCTTCTTGCGACTGGTCTGCAGCACATTGGAGAAATTGATGAACATGCCTTGCGCTGTTTCGGGGCGCAGATAGGCGACAGCGGCATCGGACTCAACCGGGCCAGCCTGAGTCTTGAACATGAGATTGAAGTTGCGGGCTTCGGTAAACGAATCTTTCTCGCCACACGACGGACAGGTCGTTGGATCTTCTAACTGGTCTTCACGGAACCGTTCATGACACTTGCGGCAGTCGACGAGTGGATCAGTGAAATTCTTGAGATGTCCCGAGGCTTCCCAAATTGCGGGCGGCGAGAGAATTGAGGCATCGAGGCCAACAACGTCGTCGCGCATTTGCACCATCGAACGCCACCAGGCGTCCTTGACATTGCGAAGCAGCTGAACGCCAATGGGCCCGTAGTCATAGGTGGAACGGAACCCGCCGTAGATCTCGGCTGACGGGAACACAAAGCCCCGACGCTTGGACAAATTGACGATCTTCTCCATCAAGGAGACGTCATTGGGTACCGATGACTCAACGGGCATAACCGGTGAGGTTACTTGCCAGCAGGCGGGGTCACTTCCACGATGCCGCGTGAGATGTAGTCATCGATCGTTACCTCGTCACGGCCAAGGAGATCACGACAAATCGCAACGCTGTGTTCGCCAAGCCAAGGAGCAGGTGATTCCACCGGTTCGGTCATGCCACTGGCAATGAATGCGGGGCCTTCGAGTGTGAAGACACCAACGCCGGGCTGATCAATTTCGACAAGGAATCCGCGTTCGATGAAATGCTCATTCACGAGGAGATCGGGTGAGGTCAACATTGGACCAGCAGGAACGCCGACGGCCTGGCATGCATCGGCAATCTCGAAACGATTGCGTGACATTGCCCACTCTCCGATGATCGCATCGAGCTCGGCGGCAGCGGCAGTGCGATCGGCGAAGGTCAGATAGCGAGCATCAGTTGCCAGTGCTGGTTGACCAATAACGCCACAAAGAGCGGTCCAGTCGGCATCGTCTCGGCAACTAATGGCGACCCACATTTCGGCGTTCTCATTGCCGGTCGCATCGATCTCGGATGCACAGCGATACATCGCGCCAGGCGCTGCTTGCTCGGAATGAACTCCCATCGGACGAACAGAACCGGGCTCGATCGATTCGGCGGCCAGCAAGTCAGCGATCGAGCCGACCACCGCTTCGCACTGCGCGATTTCGATATGACCACCAGGGACCGTGCCACGAGAGCGACCGATGAGAGTGGCCAGCGCACCACATGCCGACAGACGGCCAACGAAATGGTCGGGAAAGACCGAGGCAGTGCCGGCAGGCTCGTCTTCGTTTTCGTAGGACCACAGGAACGAAACACCACCGGGGGCTTGCGTGCTCGGACCGTATCCACGCCAATGCGCCCAAACGCCGCGAGAACCCATGAGTTGGCTGGCAACCATGGCAACCCCGGGATTGGCCGCGGAAAGATCTGCGTAACCGATGCCTAACGCATCCATCGCTCCAGTGGTGACGTTTTCGATCACAACGTCGGACTCTTTCACCAGGTCGAGGAGAAGCTGACGACCCTCGGGGAACTTTGCATTCACGCCAAAGCCGCGCTTCGAGCGACTCGATGACGCGAATGACGGACCCATTTCGGTGCCAGTCACCACTCGGATGAAGTCATAGTGCGAACGAGTTTCGATCTTGATGACATCGGCGCCGTACTCGCCAAAGAGTCGACCGGCTTCAACGCCCACGGCACCCTGGCCGAAGTCCATGACACGAAGTCCGGCAAGTGGCAACGATGGAGCACTCTTCGCTTTTGCGGTGCGCTTCTCTCCGAGAGATGCAAAGACCTGCTCGTTATGTTGGCCAATTGTCGGCGGCGGTGTTTGCGGGCCAACGCGGTTGCCGTTGAATTCGAAATATCCCGAAGCCATTTGGGCGACCACACCAGGAGCAAGTTCCATCGACTGGAACGTTCCGCGTGAATCGAAATGCTCATTCGAGAGGGCGCGGGGAGCGTCGTAGACCGGCGTGCAAACGATGCCGCGTTCTTGCGCTTTAGCGGAAACTTCCTCGACTGAAAGGTCGGCAAAGAGTTCTTCGTAAAGCGGATTGAGAATCGCATCGGCAATGGCGAATCGGCCGGGGAAGGATTCGTATTCCTCGTCTTGCAGGTATTCGGGTTCGCCAAGCCACGCCCGCATCTCACGCCACTGCGGTGGACTGAGGACGATCAACCGCACATAACCATCGCGACATTTGAAGATTGGATAGACAGGACCAGAGCCGTTGCGGAACTCAGGCGTGGCGTTTCCGGCAAGCACACGCGCGGTGTAGTTAGGCAACGACCAGTCGGCACATTGTGACAAGGATTCGTTGAGAGAAATGTCGAGAAGCTGACCGGCGCCGGTTTCTTCTCGTTGCCACAGAGCGCACAGCGTCGCCCAGGTGGCCACTGAAGCAGCCACATCGTTGCTGAACTGACTCGGAGCAGGAAGCGGTTCACGATTGAATGCTCCGGCCTTGAAGGTCATGCCCCCAGTTGCCGACAGAACCTGATCGGTAATGACTCGACCCGCCCATGGACCGGTGAGGCCGTAAGGGGTCACCGCAGCAACAACGAGATGCGGGTGATTGTCGGCAACCATCTGCACCGAAACACCAGGAGCAACTTCGGGCCCCGAGGTCACGACGACATCGGCATGGTCGAGAAGTTCATGCAACTTGGCGACATCGGCCGCAGCACTGAGATCGAGCGCTACGCCCAGCTTGCCTGCATTGTTCACCGCAAAGGACAGCGAGATTCCTTTGCGCACGGGCGCGTAGTGGCGAGCCGGCGAACCTTCAGGTGATTCGACCTTGATGACCTCAGCGCCGAGATCGCTGAGGAGCCGTGGGCACAGCTCGCCGTTGATCACCGTGAGATCGACAACGCGCAACCCTTCGAGCGGCCGACGACTCGCTCCCCCACTGCCATTCGACGAGTTCGTACTCTTTGGTGCGTTGGTCGTGTTGCTCATTTCGTCCCCCGGATCACGCGGCCTTCGAAGGGGGGAAGGTAGCAGGGGCACGGGCCGGCGGCCGGCTCGCAAGTTCTTCGCCGGTGGCTTTGAGAACCCGAAACTCACCCTCTTCGTCGAGTTGTGTGCTCCAACCCGGCCGGTGGATCACCCCGTGATGATGACGACATAAGGCGACGGCATTCTGCAGATCGGATTGACCACCGAGTTCCCAGGCAATTACGTGATGAATATCGCATGAGCGTGGGCCCGCCGTGCAACCTGGGTAACGACACCCTTGGTCTCGGACAAACACTGCTTGTCGTTGCGATGAGGTGAACTCTCGTACCGATCGGCCGTGGTTCAACACTCGCCCACCGGCGGTGATCAGGCGGCTCATGACTGAATCACAAGTGAAGACTCGTGACATCGCAGCAGACAGCACGCGACCATCCAGTGTCGTGGCGGTACCGAAGACGTTGGTGAAGCTCTCAACAAACCAGGCCCGCTCTATTGGTCCGGCCCGATGGCGCTCGAGATACGAATCGAGTTCTTCCCGAGTGCGGATGCCAGCACCTCGGAGCGACAGCGACCACATAGTCGGGAGATCGATCACCACGCTCACATTGGGCCGCTGGCGACCAGCGTCTCCGTGACGTTGGTGATTGTCTAGATAAAACGCACAGAGCGCGACCAGCGCGTCGGCTCGACGTTCCGCCGCGAGCCGTGTCTCGCCTTCGTCGTCTGCCCGTTCGGCCACTCGTAATGCGGCCTCGATGACTGCAGCGCTATCGGGATCGAATCGGCCATCGAGCACCGCTAGGTCGTCAAGCGTTCGGCTGAGAAACAGCGACCGCTGTGGGAGTTCTTCGAGCGCGGAACCAAGCCCCAAACGTGCAGCTTCAGCTTCGAGTTCGGCGTCGGCCCATTCGACCCAATGACGAAGGGCCATACGCGATTCGTGCGTGGACAAGCCATCGAGCGCCCGCACAGTTTCCTCGTCGTGAAGTGAGAATCGTTCCACGTGCCGATCAGGAATGATCGCAACCGCTGCATCGATGACTGGTCCGGCGATATCACCGCGCACCCACGCGTCGCCAAGACTGCGCCAACGCGCCAATCGTTCGGCACGACGCGAGGCACGTCGAGCATCGGCATCGGTCAATCCGCTTCGATGACGCAGCCAGGTGGCCATTGATCCGGCGCCATCGAGTTCGTGCAAGCCAGCCGAAACAAAAGCTGCCTCGGCCAGCGCTACGCGCGCTGTGAGCGCATCGAGCAGTCCACGAACATCAACGAGTGCGTCGCCGTCGATCGGCACCACGAGTTCGTGAATCGCCCGCGCCAGATCTTCAAACTGCGAAGAAACTCTTTCGATCAGCGCTGTTCGTGACTCCATACGAGGAACCTACCGAACACCAGTTCGAACCCCAATGGTCCATTTGGATCATTAATGAACAACTCAATGATCGAGAACGTTCACCGATCGCAGTCGTCGTTCCAAATGATGTTCCACCGCGCGTGTGGCTAATTGGTCAACCTCATGCACCACTGCAGCCGCATCGGGAGATTCGCCCGCCGCCAACGCCTCGTTTAATTCGCCGCCCAGGATCTGACGCAACAGCACGACCGCTTCCGGCGTAACCGGCGTACCCCGTCGACATACCCGACAGAGCAAGCCACCACTTTCGACATCGAAGGCAACCAGGGGCACATCGTCAGCACCGCACTGCACGCACGAATCGACTTCAGGCCGGTAGCCCTCGAGGGCCAACACCTTCCAATAGAACGCAGGCGTCACTAACGGTGAAGCGGAACTCTCGAGTGTTCGCAACGCACCCAGCAGCATTCGGTAGAGCTGGGGGTTGACTTCACCTTCTTGCGCGAGCTGGTCTGCCACTTCCAGCATTGACACTCCGCGACCAATGCGATCGAGGTCTTCGCGAATCGCGCGAAAGTTGTCGACGCTTTCCGCTTGCGTCACGAGATCGAGTTCGCGTCCTTCGTAGAACTGCAAGACGCAATGGCTCATTGGCTCGAGGCGCGATCCAAACTTCGACTTTGTCTTGCGTACCCCTTTGGCGACGGCGCGCACTTTGCCGCGGTCTTTCGTCAGGAATACAACGATGCGATCGGCCTCACCAAGTTTGTAGGTGCGAAGCACGATTCCTTCATCGCGATGAATCGTGCCTTTTCCCATGTCGTATGCCGATCAGGCTTCGGGGCTCAAGCCACCGAATCGACGGTCTCGCGCTTGGTATTCGCGCACCGCGTCGAAGAGATTCTCGCGACGGAAGTCGGGCCACAGCGTGTC
>WLMU01000006.1 GCA_009700115.1 Actinomycetota bacterium | reverse complement strand
TCACGCAGCGCCCTCCCCAAAGAAGACGGCAGCCGGGCCGCAAGGAGGCCGGCATCGACGGCACGGGCAACTGCGGCATCGACCTCGATTGTTGCGATGACCGGAACTCCGAGCACGTCCTCGACATCGCGCCGACCTAAGGCTCGTCCCGCTTCTTCAATGAGAACCACACCGGTGGGGCGCAAAGGAAGCGACAACGCCCGGCGAAGCGAAAGAAAGCATGGCCGAGTGACGAGGAGTGAGGTTGTTGCTCGCTCGGCAAAGCAACGACGCACGAGGTCCCCTGGATCGCCGCTTCCCGCGATGCACCCGATATCGACAACAACAGGACGCTCGTCGGCATTCAGTCGTTCGATGCAGATTCTTGCTCGTTCGTCGCCGCTGAATTCCCGGCGCCCCCGAGGCACGAGTCGGACAGCATTTGCGACTGGGCGCTCGAGTCGTTCGATCGCCGAAACTCCAACTGACTCTGATGCCGCAAACCAGTCTGAGAGGCCCGGACCGTCGGGTTCAGGCATTCCAAAAACAGTGGGCGCATCGCCCTCAAGATCAACGTAAACCGAACCAGCATCGGACTGCTGCCCGAGCAGAACGGCCAGCGCAACTGACACCACCGTTGTACCTGATCCACCTTTTGCAGACCAACACGAAAACACCATGACCCTCCCGTTCACATGACATCAAAACAAGGGAAGGAGCGGGCACGGTACGAACTCACTGCCGTCACGTCAAGGGTCGTGCGCGTCAACATCACGGAGTTTCCCCATCGCACCCGTATGCTCAGTGACGTGGAAGCAGCGTTTTTCGATCTCGATAAGACCGTTATTGCGCGTGCATCGATGATCGCATTTGGACGATCGTTCCGTCAGGCAGGGATGATCAATCGACGAGTGATGGCGAGAGCTGCCTGGAATGGTTTGGTCTTTCACACACTTGGCGCCGACGAAGAACGAATGCGCAAGTTCCGCGAATCTGCGCTGCGCATCACGCGTGGTTGGGACCACGATGCCGTAGGCGCCCTCGTTCGTTCCACTCTTACTGATGTCATCGATCCGATTGTCTACGACGAAGCACTGGAATTAATTCAAGAGCACCGCGAAGCAGGCCGACTCGTCTTCATCGTTTCCGCCTCACCGGAAGAAATCGTCATTCCACTGGCGAACTACCTCGGTGCCGACGGCGCTATTGCCAGCCGTGCGCTGATCGATGCCGACGGTAACTACACCGGCGAGGTCGATGTCTACGCCTACGGTCCTTATAAAGCCGAAGCCATTTCCGACGTTGCCGCATCGCGGGGAATTGATCTGTCGAAAAGTTGGGCCTATTCAGACTCAGCCACTGACGAACCCATGCTTCGCTCGGTTGGTCATCCGGTTGCAGTCAATCCCGACCGAGAACTCACACGAATCGCAATTGCTGAAGATTGGCCAATCTTGTCGTTCACGCATCGCGTTCCTTTACGCGAACGCGTCACACTTCCTCCACCGGGCCGCGTCGCAACAGGCGCGGCGGTCGCCACCGGGGTGTCCGCCGGACTTTTCCTCGGGTGGTGGATTCTGACTCGGCAGTCGATGCCGAAGTCAGCGGGATTCAGGCGTCTTGCAGCTTCTTTACCGCGAATGCGGCGAGGGCGACAACGACGATGAGCACGAGAAGCTTCTTCATGTGGATCACTCTAGAACGGAGCCTCTGCTCAGTTCCATTGCGATTCCGGTGCGATCAGGACGGCGGCGTGGTTCCGGTCGGCCAACGGTTCACGGCAACCACCCGGCAGGCATAGGCCCCACCGGGCCGTTCGGCAACGATCGCTGTCCAGGTCGTGGTTGCATGCTCAGGAACGGCCACGACCGAGACGGCAGTCGCTGCGAATTCCTCCCCTGAACTTCCGGACCCACTGCTGCGAAACGACACGTCGATCTCGTAATCGGCGGTCTGGGTCGTCCAATTCGTCAATGTGCCTGAGGCCTTCACCCCGCCGCTCCCGTCGCTTTCACAGGAGCCCAGATGGATATCGCGCTGGGGCGGATGCAAGGCATCCCGACTGGCCGTAGCAATCCCCGTTTCAACAAACACCTGTTGAAGGACTTTGGCGTTGGCATCTTCGTCGGAATTGCCGAACACTCGAATGCCGACAGCAACGAGCACGATGGCCAACACCAACGCGATGATCGCTAACAGGGCGCCGACAATGAGAATTGTGACGCACCCACGCTGGTCCCTCGCTTCGTCGATTGCCGAAAGCGGTGGTGGCGGGTTTGGTCCGGGCGTTACCGATGGCGCCGGCGGAACACCGGCGACAGGAAACTCCGCGTCGAGATCGTCGTCGAAGTGATCAGTCATGACCGCGGGTTACTCCGCGAAACGATCAGACGGCGAGTAGGTCGCGTGCGCCGGTATCTGACGACGGGTGACGAAGCTTGGACATCGCACGAGCTTCGATCTGACGGATTCGCTCACGAGTGAGATTGAAGTGTTCGCCAACCTCTTCAAGCGTGCGAGGTTCGCCGCGATCGAGACCGAAACGAAGCTTGAGGATCTCGCGCTCTCGTTCGTCGAGCGGTGAAAGCAGGCGGCTGATTTCCTCGGGAAGCAGCGCAGTGGCAGCAACCTCAAATGGAGATTCAGCCGAGCGATCTTCAACAACATCGCCAAGTTCGGCGTCGCCATCTTCACGAAGCGGCTCAGAAAGCGAAAGCGGTTCGGCAGCGAAGCGAAGCGCTTCGGTGACTTTGTCTTCCGGCATTTCAACCTCGGCCGAAAGCTCGGCGAGTGTTGCAGGACGGCCAAGTTTCAGTTCAAGACGCGCACGCGCCTTCTGCAAACGAGCAAGCGTGTCGCCAGCGTGAACTGGGAGACGGATCGTGCGACCAGTGTTTGCGATACCGCGTGTGATGGCCTGACGAATCCACCATGTGGCATAGGTCGAAAACTTGAAACCTTTGCGCCAGTCGAACTTTTCGACGGCATGCATAAGACCAAGGTTTCCTTCTTGAATGAGATCGAGAAGGGGAAGGCCAGAAGCCTGATACTTCTTGGCAATCGAAACAACGAGACGAAGGTTGGACTGAACGAACGTGCGCTCGGCGTCGTCACCCTGCTTGATTGCTCGCTTCAGTTCACGCTTGCGAGCAACGGTGAGTGTTTTCGTTGCTTCAACTTCGGCACGAGCAGCGACGCCGCCCTCGATGGCCTGGGCGAGACGTACTTCGTCGTCCTTCGTCAGCAGGGGGTACTGGCCAATGTCGGTCAGATAGAGACGGACGAGATCTTCTTCGTCGCGTTCAACACGTTCCTTTGCCACTGCCACACCTCGGACTTCGGCCCGGAGAATCGGCCATGGGGGCCGTCGGGGTGTGTCAACGATACCGGTCCGGTCAAGCCCCCCAACCAAGCGAACCCGAATTGCCCAGGAAAGAGCCTTCAGGCCCCAAAAATCTGGCGGATTTGGGCCGTTGCTGCCGCAAGTCCAGCCTTGCTGTTCTCGGCCAGGGTCCGTTCTTCGGCCAAGGCCAGCACCACGTCTCGTGGGCCGCTACTCGCCTCAAGGTCATTGGAGATATCGGTGATGGCGATTCCGAGCAACCGGCGGACAGGGCCATCGGCCACCGAACTGGTGCGCTCGAGGTGGTCAACCATGGCCCCACGAAGGGCTGGGAGCAGCTCGTCATAGGCCACCGCCATTCGCACGCCTTGAGAGGATCCGACGAGATCAGTAATAAGCGCGAACACTTCGCGCTCAGTGTCAGTTGGTGTCAGGAACGCATCGGGTCCGGGTGCTGCTGTCGGCAACATTTCGAACCAGCGTCGTGATCGCCATGCGCAGTGATCGGCGGTAGCAACGAGTGTGAGTTTCGCGATGGGCTCACTGACGTCGGCCGCCCATGCGCCAAGGAGTCCGAACAGCAACTGTTCAACACGGCAATACGACGCCATGCGATCGACTGACTCGCCTGCGGTAAGAAACTCCATGGAACGCAGGTTAGGCGAAGCGCCGCCGCGACTAACGGCGATACCGGTTCACAATAGGCAGGCGACGGTCTTTGCCGAATGCCTTTGATGTCACGCGCGGACCGGGAGGTGACTGACGACGCTTGTATTCCGCCAAGTCGACAAGGCCCACGATGCGCTCAACCAAAGCTCGGTTGTGCCCAGCAGCGATGATCTCTTCGATCGAATGATCACCTTCGACATACATGGCAAGAATCGGATCAAGCTCCTCGTAGGGAGGAAGACTTTGATCGTCACGCTGATCAGGACGAAGTTCCGCCGATGGTGGCTTCACTAAAACATTTTCGGGAATGAGCTCACGACCGGCACGTTCATTGCGATACCGACAAAGTCGATACACCAACAGTTTTGAAACGTCTTTAATGACCGCGTAGCCGCCTGCAGAATCGCCATACAACGTCGAGTAACCAACCGATGACTCACTCTTGTTGCCCGTATTGAGTAACAACCAACCAAAAGCGTTCGACAAGCCCATCAAGGTGACAGCGCGAAGTCGACTCTGCAAATTCTCTTCAGCCAAACCGATCGTCTTGCCGTCGTAGGAAGACGCGAGCATTTCCATTAGGGCGACATGCCCCGGCTCTATCGCAATTGTGCAGTAGTCCACGCCAAGGTTCTCAGCAAGCACCACTGCGTCAGAAATGGAGTGATCACTTGAATAACGCGAAGGCATGAGCACCCCATGGACATGGTCTGCGCCAACTGCGTCGACGGCAATCGCAGCAACGATCGCTGAATCAACACCGCCCGATAATCCAATCACGACGTCAGAGAAACGATTCTTGGCCACGAAATCTCGGGTCGCGAGCACAAGTGCTTCCCAGACTTCCGCTTCCTCGCTCAGCGGCTTCGCTACGCCCAACGGCGTAATCGTTGATTGGCTGATTACTGATCCAACGTCAGAAAACTCAAGATCAATGACATAGAGGTCTTCAATAAACCGTGGCGCACGAGCGAGCAGTGAGCCAACGGGAGACATCACCAATGAATCGCCATCAAAAACCAGTTCGTCCTGACCGCCAACCTGATTGACATAAACGATGGTCGCCGATGCCTCTTTCGCTCGTTCTGCGATAACAGCAGCTCGCTCTTGCGACTTCCCAACATTAAAAGGCGACGCGTTGATATTCACCACAAGTTGTGTGTTCTGACGACCGAGTTCCGCAATAGGGCCACCTACAGTCCAAGCATCCTCGCAAATTGATACACCGACCGACACGCCGTTGACGTCGAAGACGTCGAGCGGACCTTCGCCAGGAACGAAGTAGCGCGCCTCATCGAACACCGAATAGTTCGGAAGTTCGCGCTTTCGGTAGTTACTGATCAGACTTCCGTCTCGACATACCGCGGCTGCGTTGTACAACGCCGATCTACTTGCGGTACGAGCTCCTGTCGTCTCTCCGTCATGAGCGTCATTGCCGCTTCGAGTTTCTGATCCTTGCTCGACATAGCCAACGATCGCTGTACAGGTTCCTGTCGATGCAACGATTCGTTCCAGAGCCCGACCGACATCAGCAACGAAACCCGAACGAAGAAGAAGATCCTCAGGCGGATATCCGGTGATGGCTAACTCTGGGAAGGCGACAACATCGCACCCCGACGCGCTCGCCTGAGCGATCAATTCAATGATTCGCGACGCATTGCCGTCGATGTCGCCGACGACCGTGTTCAGTTGAGCGAGTCCGACGCGCAAAGTGGGCACCCCCGCAGACTACGGGCCGCGGCCCCACGCCCTAGCCTCGGTTCTGTGGCAACACCCTTAGGTGCGTCCCCAATCCCAAGCGAACTCGCTGATCTTGCCGATCGAAGCGCCTCTCCTGTCGCGGTTCGCACCTCGCTCACACAACTCATCGAGGGTTCTGCCTCGCTCCTTGATCGCGTTCAAGCGAGTCCACCACTTGCCGACGCTCTCGTCGCCGTTCTCGCAGCGAGCCGCTCCTTGACTCGGCTCATCGATGTCCGACCCAGTGATGCCATAGACGTCCTCAGCGACCTTGATCACCGGCCTATCAGCACCGTCGCCTCCGCCGACGAGCTTGTCGCCTGGCGAAATCTGGAGTTCCTTCGCATTGCGGCCCGCGATCTGGTGGGTCGGGACTCACTCGATGAAGTCGGCGCCGCACTTGCAGCACTTGGCCGCGATGTTCTCGACCAATCCTGGAAACTCACCGAGGACAGCAACTGCTCTATCGCTGTGATCGGAATGGGAAAGCTCGGGGGCAACGAACTCAACTACTCAAGCGACATCGACATCTTGTTCGTCGGAGAAGGTGAACGGAAGGCGCTCGACCACCGAGCTCGGGCGATCATGGACATTGCGCGCCGATGTTTTCGCGTTGACGCAAATCTCCGCCCCGAGGGTCGCGACGGCCCTCTTGTTCGTTCTGTTGAGTCCTACGTTTCGTATTGGAACCGTTGGGCGGACCCGTGGGAATTCCAGGCGCTTCTCAAAGCGCGACCGGTAGCCGGCGACGTTGCCATCGGCGAGCGATGGTTCGAAGCTGCACAACGTTCTCTATGGGAACGGCCTTTTGATGCAGAGGCTCTTCGATCCCTGCGCGCAATGAAAGCACGGACCGAGGAGGAAGTAGCCAGAACGGGAGTCGGAAACCGCGAACTCAAGCGCGCGCCCGGTGGTATCCGTGACATCGAGTTCACTGTGCAACTCCTTCAACTTGTTCATGGTCACCGCGACGAAGACCTTCGTGGATCGACAACGCTCACGATGCTCGAAGAATTAGCCAACGCCGGATACATCGATGACAACGACGCTACGAGGATGTCCGCCGCATATCGAGAACTGCGAACCGTTGAGCATCGACTTCAACTCGTTGACGAACAACAAGTTCACACCATTCCGACCGATCGGGTTTCACTCGACCATCTTGCGCGGGTCATGGGTCGTCGCGATGCACCCGAAGGCACCGCAGCCGAGCAACTTGAACGCGAACTCCATCTCATTCAAACAACAGTTCGCGGTATTCACGAACGGGTGTATTTCCGTCCTCTCCTTGAAGCGTTTGCGACAAGAACGACTGACGAAGCGTCTATTAGCGCGGAAGCGACCGAGGTTCGTCTCGCTGCGTTCGGCTTTGTTGATGCCCGACGCACAGCCGCCGCCCTTGGTGAACTGACGAGGGGGCTGCGACGCTCAAGTCGATTAATGCAGCAAATGCTGCCGTTGCTTCTTGATTGGCTGTCGTTGTCCCCTGATCCCGATCTTGGCCTCCTTCTCATCAGAAACTTGCTCACCGGGCCGCGCCAATCGCGACAGATCGCTGAGACATTCCGGGAATCGCCAGCCGCTGCACAATCACTCTGCACAATTGCGGGCACCAGCCGCTTGTTGGGCGACATCCTCGGCGCAAATCCCGATCTCGTCGCCCGCCTGCCACTTCCGGAAGAACTTGCCACCAAAGATCGTGCGGGGCTCATCGCAACCGCTACTGCATCGGTTGAACTACGAGAAGGAACTATCGATCAACAGGCCTCGTTGCGAAGATGGCAACAGCGAAACCTTTTGGGAATAGCTGCTCGCGATGTTTTTGCTCATGACAACGTTGAACAGGTCGGCCGTGACCTCACCACGCTTGCCGAAGCAACTCTCGAAGCTGCGCTGGAGAGTCTTGATCCACAAATTCCGTTCGCTGTTGTTGGTGTCGGAAGATTTGGTGGTACTGAACTCGCCTATGCAAGTGACCTTGATGTGATGTTCGTGCATCGCGGTTCCCGCCCAAGTGACATCGATGAATCCCGACGTATTGCCAAAGCATTGATGCGCATGGTCGCCGGTTCGACACCAGCGACACGCCTCTATGACATCGATTGTGACCTCCGGCCCGAAGGTAAGAATGGCCCGCTCACGCGGGGCATCGACTCCTACGCCATCTATTGGCGAGAACACGCGCTCACATGGGAACGTCAGGCGATGACCCGAGCCCGAGTCGTCGCCGGTGACCAATCACTCGGTGGCGAACTCCTCGATGAAATCGAGCAATGGGTGTGGGGCGGTGGACTCTCTGCTGAAGGCATCCGGGAGATCCGTCAGATGAAGGCTCGCATTGAGGCCGAGCGGATCCCCATGGGTGAAGATCCCGACTTTCATCTGAAACTCGGTCGAGGTTCTCTCTCCGATATTGAATTCACCGTTCAACTGTTGCAACTGCAGTACGGCGTAAAAGCCACCGGCACAATCGATGGGCTCCGAGCCCTCGCCGAAGGCGATGTGCTCGACGCAGACGATGCCGAAATTCTCAACGAGGCGTACGAATTCTGCGAACAAGTGCGCAATAGATGGTTCTTGGTAAACAGCGCGCCTAGTGATTCCATGCCCACCCATCCGGAATCCGCGCTTTGGTTGGCTCGCTCTCTCAACACTGAACCAGGTGCGCTCCGCGAGCATTACCGCCGAGTCACCCGTCGATCGCGAACGGTCGTCGAGAGACTTTTCTACGGGCTGCCTTCGAAGAGTTGAACCGGATCAGTTTGAGGCATGATGGCCTGACAATTCAGGGGGCCACTATGGACGCAGCCGCAATTCGTTCCGAACTCAATCATCCCGTCATCGATGCTGACGGACACATCATCGAATTCATCCCCGCTATTCGCGATCTGATCGCGGCCGACGCGGGAACGGCGCTCGCCGACACGTTTCAGGCGATGAGCACCGCTGGGGCGACTGCCCGACGCGGACTCACCAATGATCAGCGTCGAGCAAATGGCATGAGCCGAACAGGTTGGTGGGCCGTGCCAACACGCAACACCCTCGACCGCGCAACCGCAATGCTTCCACGCCTTCTGTACAACCGACTCGATGAAATCGGTATCGATGTTGCGGTGCTCTACCCCACCGTTGGTCTCACCGTGATGGCCACTGACAACCCTGAACTACGTCGTGCACTTGCTCGCGCATGCAATCGTTATTACGCCGAGGCTTACGAGAAGTACGCCGACCGGCTTCTCCCCGTCGGCGTCATCCCCACCTATGACCCCGATGAAGCGATTGCCGAACTCGAATATGCAACCAAAGAACTCGGCCTTCGCGGATTTCTTTTTGGGGGACTTGTGCTTCGGAATGCTCCAGGGCACGAGGGCGACCGCGCCGCTCGGTGGGTCGATGGTTTGGGGCTCGACAGCATGTACGACTACGACCCCCTGTGGAAGAAGTGCGCAGAACTCAATGTTTCGCCCACATTCCACTCAACCGGTATCGGTTTCGGAAGTCGCGTCTCGCCCACCAACTACGTGGCCAATCACATCGGAAACTTCGCTGCGGGCACCGAGGCTGTCCTGCGCTCGCTTTTCTTCGGAGGAGTCATGTCACGATTCCCCGAACTGCGCTTTGCCTTCCTCGAAGGTGGCGTTGCTTGGGGTTGCAATCTTCTTTCTGATATCTGCGGGCACTTCGAAAAGCGCAATCGAGAGGACATCGAGCACTACAACCCCGCTCATCTCGACCGGGCATTGCTCGAATCGCTCATTGCAGAACACGGCGACGCTCTCTTCACCGACCGCGTCGATCGCCTTGATGAGACTCTCTCTTTTCTTTCCGACTCCAATGAAGAACCGAACACCATCGACGAGTGGGAAAAGAGTGGCATCACGTCGAAGGCCGACATCATAAAAATCTTCACTGATCAGTGCTTCTTTGGTTGCGAGGCCGACGACCCCATGAATGCTCTCGCCTTTAACGACGCCATCAATCCTGACGGTTCACGACTGCGAGCAATGTTCGCATCCGACATCGGCCACTGGGATGTCCCCGACTTTACCGGCGTACTTCCGGAAGCGTGGGAGTTAATTGAAGACGATCTCGTCACCCGCGATCAGTTCAGCGATTTCATGTTCGGCAATGTTGCCCGTCTTTTCACCGGGACGAACCCGCACTTCTTCGACGGAACTGCAGTGGAAACCCAGGTGCGTCAACTACTTGCCGACGAGGCGTAACTACCAGCGATTCCAACGAATCGTGTCGGCCGATGCTTCACGGGCGCCTGGTTTGAAGTCGGTACCAATCGTGTAAGCAACCGGGAACATCCCTGCTTGCGTGACATCGGCAAATGGAATCCCCAACAACTCGGCCATCTCCCGTTCGCGCTCAAGGTGCACGGTTGTCCAACAACTCCCTAACGCGCGACTGCGCAATGCCAACATAAAACTCCACACTGCCGGCAGCACTGATCCCCACATGGTTGCTTGCGTGAACATCGAAGCACCTTCAGGCCGACCATTGACAGTGGCGACAACGAGCACAGGCACTTCGTGGAGATGCTGATTGAGCCACGAAACTGATTCCATAATCTCGGGTTGACGTTCTCCCGGCGGCCGAGCTGGTGTCGCAGCACTCGCGGCTGCAGCGCCAAGATCCGCGGCCCCACCTCGCCAAATATCGGCCATCGCTGCACGCGTCGATGCATCGTCAACCACAACCCAAGTCCAAGTCTGACGATTCGATCCATTGGGTGCCTGCAACGCGACACGCAAACATTCTTCAACAACAGTTCGATCGATGGGTCGTTCAAGGTCAAGCCGTTTACGCACCGCACGTGTTGTAGTGAGCAATGCGTCGGCGCTCAGATCAAGTTGCTTCATGCGCGCACCCTAGTGACGATGTCTGGCCAACGCGGGTCGAACATCATTCACATGCAACGCCATCTTTATCTCCATCAAGCGCAGTTCGATAACCAGGCTGGCCGACATGTATCGGCGCAGCACCAGCGGCACGCGCTGCTGTGCAATTCGCGTAGTAGACGTCAGCTCCCGCCGCAGGTGCGCTTGGGGCAGGAGGAACTGCAGGGGTGGCCGCAGCACCGCCAGAAGCGGACCCTGAGGGAGCTGCGCCTGTCGGTGCCGTGAACGCCGTGCCGCCTAACGGCCAGACCGGTCCGGCAGTTCCACAGGTGTCAAGCATCTGACCGAGAGCATCGCGTTCTGAAGTCGTCACGCTAAGTCCCCACGAACTTTTTACTTTCACCCAACCGTCGGCGTAGGCACACCACGAATCGCGATTGGCTGGTCGCCACTGATCGGGCGGATCGGCACCTTTCGAACGATTCGATGATGCTGATGCCACAACTAACACCGCCGGATTATTTGCATACGCGCGACGACGCTCTGTGCTCCATGCCCAACCGCCGGACCGAAATGCGTTCTCTAACGGCACAAGATGATCGACATCAAAATCACTTGGGTTGTTTGATGCAACCGAGTCATATGGCGATACCCACGACCCAATGACGACTTTGCAGGTCCCCGAACGATTCACCGTTGGGGTCACGATTGACCACGCGATGAGAGCATCCTGACGAGCATCACAACCGTTGCCATCGATATCGGCCCAGTGCGGCCACTCTTCACGGTGGTAGGTGCCTTGCGGTATTTGCCGATCATCAACCGCAAGAACCGACAGCCGATCACGCGTGGATTGAGAGGTTGGTGCTCCGGTTGTCGGAGCAACAGGAACTGGCACCAGAGCCGCTGTGGTTGTTGTACTCGAACCCGTCGTATCAGAACTCTGACCTGATGCCACAGGGCTTCCCGAACGCGATTGGGAAGTAGTCGAAGACTTCTCACAACCCGCGACAAAAACAACAAGGGCAACGAGGCAAACGACGAGGAATGGGCCGATCCGCCGATCGGAACGTGTGGACATCACTCACCACCGTACCGAGTGAACGCACGCGAAGAGGACCGGCCCAGTGGACCGGTCCTCATTCGATTCATGCAGTGAAACTTTGGCTCAGATGTCGTAGTACATCGAGAACTCGTAGGGATGCGGACGCAAACGGATCGCATCCACCTCGTTCTTACGCTTGTACTCGACCCACGTGTCGATGAGGTCGTCGGTGAAGACACCGCCGGCCTTAAGGAACGCGTTGTCGGCTTCGAGTGCATCGAGTGCCGCTTCGAGCGTCGCGGGAACCTGGGGAACCTTGGCCAATTCTGATGCCGGAAGGTCGTAGAGGTCCTTGTCGACGGGAGCCGGAGGTTCAATACGGTTCTGAATGCCGTCGAGGCCAGCAAGCATCATCGCCGAGAAGGCGAGGTACGGGTTGCTGGTGGAGTCGGGGCAACGGAACTCGATGCGCTTGGCCTTCGGACTTGGTGAAGCGAGCGGGATACGAATCGACGCTGAACGGTTGCGCTGGCTGTAAACGAGGTTCACCGGAGCTTCGTAACCCGGCACCAAACGCTTGAACGAGTTGGTGGTGGGGTTGGTGAAGGCGATGACCGCGCCGGCGTGGGCGAGAAGTCCACCGATATACCAGCGAGCCATGTCGGAAAGTCCGGCGTAGCCAGCTTCGTCGTAGAACAACGGCTTGCCATCGCTCCAAAGCGACTGATGCGTGTGCATGCCTGATCCGTTGTCTTGGAAAATCGGCTTCGGCATAAAGGTGAGTGACTTGCCGGCCTGCCATGCAACGTTCTTCAAGACGTACTTGAAGGTCATGAGCTGATCAGCCATCTTCAACAAGGTGTTGAACTTGATGCCGATTTCGCCCTGACCACCAGAGGCAACCTCGTGGTGATGAAGTTCGGTTTCGATGCCAACGCCATGAAGGGCGAGGGTCATGTCGCCGCGGAGATCTTGGTAGTGATCCATCGGCGGCACGGGGAAGTAGCCCTGCTTGGTGCGCGGCTTGTAACCGAGGTTCGGTCCTTCGTCGGAGCCGGAGTTCCATTCACCTTCAATGGAATCGACCATGTAGAACGAGCCATTGGGCTGCGTGTCGAAACGAACATCGTCGAACACGAAGAACTCGGCTTCGGGACCAAAGAATGCTGTGTCGGCAATACCAGTGGTCTTGAGGTAGGCCTCGGCTTTGGTTGCGACATAACGCGGATCGCGTGAGTAGCTCTCGTGCGTTACCGGGTCGGCCACGTAACAGTGGATGACGGCGGTCTTGTGCTTCATGAACGGATCCATGTACACGGTGTTCGGATCGGTGATGAGCACCATGTCCGATTCTTGGATCTCCTGGAAACCACGAACCGATGAGCCATCGAAACCGTGGCCCTCGGTGAAGTGGTCCTCACTCAGAACGTGAGCCGGAATGGTCACGTGCTGCATGATGCCGGGCAGGTCCGAGAAGCGGAGGTCGACGAACTCGCATCCTTCGTCCTTCACCAGCTTCAGTACTTCTTCGGGAGTGCGTTCCTGCACGGTTCCTCCTGTTGGGGGTGCGATCTGGTCGGTTCCAGAACGCTGATCGTTGGGGACACTACCCCCGGCGCCGCAGTGGTTCCGAGGGGTGACCTGATGAGCGTGCCAGCCGCTGTTTTCCCCACTGTTGCCCAATTGTGAACGGAACGTGAACTCGGGCCCAGGGTCCGGGAACGGCCTTGGGGCCAGAGGGCCCGACGTGGGACACTTAGCCCATGGGAAGTCAGCAGGATTACGTACTCAGGACCGTCGAAGAGCGTGGGGTTCGCCTCATCCGCCTGTGGTTTACCGATGTGCTCGGCCAACTCAAGTCAGTGGCGATCTCGCCGGCCGAGCTTGAGAACGCCTTCGAAGAGGGTCTTCACTTCGACGGGTCGGTCATCGATGGATTCAGTCGTGTTCAAGAATCAGACGTGTTGGCCAAGCCCGACCCCAACACGTTCGAGATCCTTCCGTGGGGCAAGGGTTCAGAAATCTCTGGCCGCATGTTCTGCGACATCCTCAACCACGACGACACCCCATTCGAGGGAGACCCTCGTCAGGTACTGAAGCGAAATCTCGACAAGGCCCACGACCGCGGCTTCTCATTCATGACCGCCCCCGAAATGGAATTCTTCTATTTCGCCGAAGGCGACCCATCGAAGCCGCTCGTTCCGCTCGACTCCGGTTCATACTTCGATCTCACCACTGCCGATGTTGCGAGCGACCTGCGCACACGCACATTGCTCGTTCTTGAAGCCATGGGTATTCCTGTTGAGTACTCATTTCACGAAGACGCGCCGAGTCAGCACGAAATCGATCTGCGTTACACCGACGCACTCACGATGGCCGACAACATCATGACCTTCCGTCTCATCGTGAAAGAGATCGCGATGGAACAAGGTGTGTTTGCGTCATTCATGCCAAAGCCGCTTGCCGGCGTGCAGGGCTCGGGTATGCACACGCATATGTCCTTGTTCGAAGGCGACGAGAACGCTTTCCACGAGCCCGGCGATCCCTTTGGTTTGTCAAAGGTTGCACGCGGTTTCATTGCCGGCTTGTTGCACCACGCACCAGAAATCACTGCAGTCACAAACCAGCTCGTGAACTCCTACAAGCGATTGGTCTCAGGTTACGAAGCGCCCGTGTACATCACGTGGGCTCGCAACAATCAGTCTGCGCTCGTGCGCGTTCCGGTCACCAAGCGCGGCAAGCAGTCATCGACACGTATCGAATACCGTGCCCCCGATCCAGCATGTAACCCGTACCTTGCCTACTCGGTCATGCTTGCTGCTGGCCTCAAGGGCATCGAAGGCGGGTACGAACTGCCACCCGAGGCTGCCGCCAACGTGTTTGAGTTCACTCCCGAACAACGCGCCGCCGAAGGCATTCGACCGCTTCCGCAATCGCTGTCGGAATCACTTGATGTAATGGAAAATTCCGAACTCGTTGCCGAGGCACTCGGCGAACACATCTTCGAATGGTTCCTGCGCAATAAGCGTGCGGAATGGACCGATTACAAGGCCCAGGTCACCCAGTTCGAACTCGATCGGTACCTCCCGGCTTGGTAACGACGATGGAACCGATCCTGATCTTTCCTGATCCTCCGCCCCCGGAACTGGCCCAGGCACTCGACTTGTCTGGTTATCCATGGAAGGCAGCAAGCGACGAGCTCGCCGCATCGCGCATCGAACCGGAGGACGGTTGGGGCGGCGCAATCATTTGTGCGTACCTCGACCCCGAGCGCGCGTTCCTTTTATGTCGGGCATTGCGCAAGCGAGATGTGCCGCTCGAACCACTTTTGTTGCTCGTCAACGGAACCCAACTCGGCGATCTTGAGTTGCGTGATGACTTATACGATGACTTTTGTCTTGCGCCGTTCCATCCACGCGAACTCGAAGCACGACTCAAGCACCTGTACTGGAATACCGGCGCTGGCATGCGTCCCGAACTTGTCGAATACGGCGAACTTGTTCTTAACCTCGAGACCTATCAGGCAGCCATCGGTGGCGCACCGCTCGATCTCACCTACATGGAATACGAGCTACTCAAGTTTCTTTCCTCTAACCCAGGCAAGGTCTTCACTCGTGAAACGTTGCTGAGTCGAGTGTGGGGCTATGAGTACTACGGCGGCGCCCGAACAGTCGACGTTCATATTCGACGGTTGCGCGCCAAACTCGGTGAGCACCACGCCAACCTCATTCAAACGGTGCGCAGTGTTGGTTATCGCTTTGGGCAATCGCGTTGGGGTTCGTGAGTACATTCACGCACCGCACCAACAACTGAGGTGAAAACGAAATACGCCGCCCCGAGGGGCGGCGTATTTACGAAACTGATGTGGTCTCAGGCCGGACGAACGTCCTGTGCCTGATCGCCCTTCGGGCCACTTGTGACCTCGAATTCGACGGCTTGACCTTCTTCGAGTGAGCGGTAACCCGAGCCGCTGATCGCGCTGTAATGCACGAATACGTCTGGGCCTCCTTCACGTGAAATGAAGCCGAAGCCTTTTTCTGCGTTGAACCACTTGACGGTACCGGCAGCCATTCCGGAACCCCTTTCTGTCCTGCGGGGTCGGAACACCTTCCCAGCACCTTCTTAACGAATCGGCACGCTACCGCTCTCTGCCGGTCCGTGTCGACGAAAAGTTTCAGGGACGCGAAAAGGTCATCTCGAGCCAAAGGCGCAGAAGCGATCGCTTCAGGATTCGGGGTAAGCGAGGACGTAGTCCTCGGTACCGGCGTAGGTCTGATCGACCTCATCGCCAACGGTCCAGCCCAACACACCCGCCACGATCGACATGGTCATGAGAAACCCCACAGGGATTGCAATCACGAGCACAAATATGATGATGACGGCGCCAAACATGAGCGAAACCTTACTTCGCGACAGGCAAGTAGGCCCACGCTTCGATCTCAACGAGGGCCAGGCGAGGGAGCTCGGCCACAGCAAAGGCGCTTCGGGCGGGACGATGATCGCCGAACCCGGCCACGTAGGCCTCGTTCATCAGGTCGAAGTCCCGCATATGGCGGAGGAAGACCGTGGTCTTGACCACATCGGAAAGCGATGCTTCATGCGTGGCCAAAAGTGCCGCCATGTTCAGAAGGGCTTGGGTTGTCTCTTCGACAACACCACCCACAATCATCTCGCCATTCACCAAGCCGAGTTGACCGGAAATCACAAGAAAGTCTCCGGCTCGAACAATGGGCGTGTACGGACCAATGGGTGTGCTCATGAACTCACTGTGCCACACGAGCATTGCTGAGAACACTGCGACCCGTCGGCCAGTCAGTCGGCCAACCTTGGGCCGACCACACTGCGGCGGCCGTGGCAGCAAAGACTGCATCGGAACCATTGACCGGTTCGGAGTCTTCCTCGTGCAGCGTGACCTCGACATGGGGCATATCGGCAGAACGAAGCACGCCGAATGAACGAATCGTCAGATCACTAATCATTCCGTCTTCATCAACCGACAATCCTTCGCTGGTAACCCAACCAAGCGCCATGTGCACCGCGCCGATCGCGTAGGAACGCAGAACAATCGCATCGAGCACTCGACCACATTTCAGATCAACGCGGACGACGCCATCGAGACCGATTGCAACCGTGGCGCTCGCTCCCTCGGCACTTGTCACCGTTGCGCTGTGAGCGTTGTTATCGCCCGATTCATCCGCGTTCTTGGCGGCAAGCGCAGCAAGCAGGATCTGTGCTTCGGCAACACCGGCTCCACGGATATCTACCGAGGTCGGTGGCCCAACAACGTCAACTTCTTCAACCACAAATTGCGGCGCGATGTTCCTAATTGCTTCGGCGATACCTTCCGTGCGTACGACACGGATCACACCTGAGCCATCGGCACGGACGCCCGCGGCAATGGGTGGACGCTTTGGTCCGTCGCGCACAACGTCTTCTCGTGACAACACCACACGAATCGCTTGGCGATGTTCATAGGCAAGTTCACGAGCAACATGTCCGACATTGGTGGTCGACTTGCCACCAAATGCTCCTCCGTTGGCCAGCGATGTGAACGGTTCGCCTCCGGGTTCGCACCAAGACGCGTCGGTCTCTAAATAGGCTGGTTCCACCCAGCCGGTTCGCAACGTGAGTTCCCACTCGCCTTCAGGAAGTGCCAAGGGCGGCTCGGGTGAGGTGGTGCCGTGTCGGCCTTGCACCTTGCCTGCCAACGCACGAGCTTCGGTTAACGAATCGGCTACAACCCATCCGCCTTCTCCGTCGGGAACGGCAACTAACGAATCGAGCGGGGCGGTGTCTTCAGAGAAACCTCCACGCCCAAGCACAACGTCGGCGGAAACCTGCTGCGTTGAATGACCTTCGATCGTTGCCCGGCGCGATGCATCGTCGAAATTGCGTTCCTCGCCGCGTGCACGTTCCACAACAGAGGAACCGCTCACCACCATCGACCACGCTTCGCGGATTGTTTGCCACCCCGTGCATCGACACAGATGCGCAGCTAACGCCCGGTCCACCGCATCGAGATCGTCGACTGCAGTGTTCTTCGAACGCAAACCCTCAAGCCGGCACACGATGCCTGGAGTGCAGAACCCGCACTGACTGCCGCCGGTAGCCAACAACGCGTCGGACCAACGTTCGCGATCTTCTTCCGCCAGACCATCAACTGTTGTGATGACACGCCCAGCAATACGACGAACTGGCGTTACGCATGAAACTCGTGGGGCACCGTCGACCAAAACCGTGCAACAGCCGCATTGCCCCTGCGGATTACAACCTGCTTTGGGCGCACGAACTCCGAGTCGACCACGCAGTGCGGCCAACAACGACACGCCGTTGTCGGGAACACTCACTTCTTCGCCATCGACGACGAACGTGATCTGCGCAGTTTCGATTGAAGTTGGATCAGTCATGACATCGCGATCGAATCGTTGATCGGGAACCTAGGGGTTACGCGACGACGACCGCCCGGAGGCGGTCGTCGTTCAGAAAGTAAAAGCAGAATCAGCTGAACGAGTTACCGCAGCCACACGTCTTCTGGGCGTTGGGGTTGTCGATCGCGAAACCTGCACCCTGGAGGCCGTCCTTGTAATCAAGGGTGGCACCGGTGAGGAGCTGAGCGCTTGAAGGATCGACCACGACGGGAACACCGAACTCGGTGTTCACAACGTCTTCGGAGTCCTTCTCGGAATCGAAGAACATCTCGTAGCTAAAGCCGCTGCAGCCACCAGGACGAACAGCGACGCGCAACATGAGGTCTTCCTGACCCTCTTGAGCAATGAGTTCCGCAACCTTGGTAGAAGCGGTTTCGGTGAGCGTGATCACTGTGGACCTCCGTGATAAAGCGGTGTTTGAAAAAAGGTTAGCGGAACCATGGCCAAGTTCCCATGTTGAGGAGGGCCAACCGCCGTTTCCGCCGGTAGATTTCCGCTATGGCCACCCTTCCCACGAGCGACGAGATCCTCACAGCGCTTCGTGGCGTTATCGATCCTGAGTTGGGCGCTGACATCGTGGAACTGGGAATGGCCCGGTCAGCCACAGTGTCCGAGGCCGGCGCAGCGGTGGTTGTTGTGGCCCTCACCACGGCCGGCTGCCCACTGAAGGCGCAACTGAAGCGCGAGATTCTCACCCGCATCGAAGCTCTCCCGGGCATCACCTCTGCCTCCATTGACTGGGCCGAGATGGATGCCGATCAGAAGGCGGCGGCCATGAACGTCGCCCGCAAGCACGCGCAATCTTCTGCCGGCCCCAACCGAGTTCCGCCGGGTGCACGCGTGCTTGCCATTGCTTCGGGCAAAGGTGGCGTCGGTAAATCGTCAGTCACGGCGAACATCGCTGCGGCACTTGCCGATCGGGGTTTCGCCGTTGGCGTCATCGATGCCGACATCTGGGGTTTCTCAATTCCACGCATGCTCGGCATTGAAGGTCGCCTCGAAGCAACCACTGGACCCAACGAAGAACGCACGATCATTCCGAAGTCGATTCCTATCGGTACCGGTCGACTCGATGTCGTCTCTATGGGATTACTTGTTGACGATGAAACCGACGCGCTCATGTGGCGCGGCCTTATTTTGAATCGCGCCGTGCAGCACTTTCTCGAAGACGTTTCTTGGGCAACCGATCTCGACTACATCGTCGTCGACCTTCCGCCGGGCACTGGCGACGTGCAAATGGGATTAGCCCGCATGCTCCCGCAAGCGGAGATGATCGTCGTCACGACTCCTGCAGTCGGCGCGCAACGTGTCGCCACTCGCGCTGTCACCATGGCCCGCAAAAGTCATCTTCATGTTCTCGGCGTTATCGAAAACATGAGTGCGTTTACCTGCGAACATGGACACACGCACGCTGTATTCGGTGAAGGCGGCGGCGCAAGGCTCGCAGCCGACGAGGGCCTTCCGCTCCTTGGTTGCATTCCCCTTGAACCCGCCGTATCTCTGGGCGGCGATTCTGGTGCACCAATCGTGCTCAGTGGAGGCGAAGCATCATCGGCCCTTCGTGCAATTACCGAACTCCTTGTGACTGAACTGGCACCGCCTATTTCAATGAGCGGCTGTTCTGCACGAATGCTCGACGCAGCCCTTGCTGCGCTCGATGCAACTGATTGATTCGCTGCCCAGCGATCAACCCAGTGACGTGACCTGTGCGGTCATGTGCACCGTTTCAGCATCGGTCGACCACAACGCGATTTCGAGAACGTCGTTGACCACTCGATACGCAATCGTCAGTGGCATCGCCGCAATAACCACGTCGTGATCAATTGCATCGCGAAATTCAACTTCCGCGCGCAACGAACTTCCGGTATCGAGGTCGAGAAGTTCACGGGCACGCACGCGCTCAAGCGTTTGTTCCACGACTTCCCATGACACCGCATTGTTCACGTGATTGAGAACATCAAGGTCGGTAACTCGCGGCCACCATGGCATCGTGTGCACACCGTCGTCACCAGGAACCACAGGATCATGCACTTGGCGGGCAGTGACTTCACGACCACCCGAGGGTTCGGTGTAGGTCGCGACAAACTCAGCGGGCAAGGTCTTCGGACGACCGGTCACAGGGTCGAGATGCACCCATAAGGTCACCGCTTCCACCGAACCGCCGTGCTCTCCGGTCATTGACACACGACGTTCGGCCCAGCGGCTGCCCATTCCCGAACAGAACGTGGCCAGCGAAACGTCTTCGCTATTGCGCATCGCTTTGCGCTGTTCGATCAGCGTGCGCCGAACTACCCATGCCCGGGCCTCGAGGCTGCCAACATCATCGGAATCATCGGTGGCGACATCTTGGAGATAGCGGGCCACCGCATCGAGGCGAAGGCGGCCCGTGGCATCAACATCGCCCAACCGCACCCGCCGCTCGCGCCGAAACACTCGGCCCGAGGCCGGTAGAGGCAGCACTCGGCTGGCGCCGTTTTCGCGCTCAGATCGCCGGGTCGAACCCTGTTCCGCCGCCGAATCCGCGTTTCCCATGACCAGCGACGCTAGCCCCCGATCCCTTGGCAGGAACGGGAACAGGCCAATTTCTAGTAATTCAGTTGACGGGGCCACTACAGGCATGGTTCGGTGGAGTTCATGTTCACGACCGCCTCCACACCGCGTAATTCGGCCATTCCGGCCACCGTCGCGCCTGTGGCATCGCGCGCCAACGTGACCATTTCCGCCACTTGGTATGCCACCGAGACAAATGCTTTTACGACCTTTGGTCATAAGCACCCGTCCCGGCGATCTCTGAGCTGACGCAGTAACCACTGCGTACATGCACTGAGGCCGCCGGGTTCCCCCGGCGGTCTTTCTTCATGTGCGGCCACGTCCCATCCACCAACGTCCATCCACCAACGTCCATCCACCTAAGCCTGTCCCTCGACTCCCCACCCCACCTGCACCACGGTGCACCCACGAAAGGAATGAACCGATGCTCGCCGAGACGCTCGACGACATCTCACCGGCCGTCAGGGCCGACGCCGCATGCAACGACCTCAATGCCACGTTGACCGGCGTCTATTTCTCTGAAGAGCTCCAGGACATCGCCATCGCCAAGTCGATCTGTTCGACCTGTCCGGTGATCGTCGAGTGTCTCGAAGGAGCCATTGAGCGCCACGAGCCATGGGGCGTGTGGGGTGGACAAATGTTCATCAACGGAAAGATCCTCGCCACCAAGCGTCGCCGCGGCCGCCCGCCGAAGCTCGCTCGAATCGAGGATGAGCTGCCCGACATCCCCGTGCCGGTGCATCTTCAGTCCTGGTTGCGCTCCGCCTAGCAACCACCTGCCCGCAGCCGGGTGGGATCGCCGCCCCCGAGCCGATCCCACCTGCAGCCTCGGACAGTCGGACCTGTCACCGAACCGGCCTCTGGCCGAGAGGTGATTGGGAGTGGTGCGGGGGTCCAAGTACGGTCGGCACTGCCTCTCGCAGTCGGATCTCACATGGAACCCGCACCGCTTCCTCCCCAACCCCTATCGGCCCTGCGCCGTTATCTCCCGCTCACTGTGGCGGGACTGATTGTCGTGGGTTTCGCAATTGCGCTGATCATCTCGATCTCGGGTGGTTCGTCGAAGACCTCATCGGATGTCACCAAACTCGACCCCAACGCCACGCAACCTCCTGAACTCGTCATCACGAACGATGTGGCCGGTACCAAGTTGCCGAAACTCACTTACGTCGCCTTCGACGGCTCGACCAAAGAACTCGCACCGAACGGCAAACCACTACTCATCAATGTGTGGTCATCAACCTGTGTTCCGTGCATAACGGAAATGCCGGCGCTGGAGAAGGTGTGGCAGGCCAAACGCAATGACATCGACGTTCTCGGGATCGACTACTTCGAATCTCCCGACCTTGGCCAAGCAATGGCCGATCGCACCGGCGTGACCTATCCGCTTGGTCGCGACCTCAAAGGAACCATTCTGCGTGAACTCGGTGGCACGGGACTCCCCTACACCGTCCTCGTGGCGTCAAACGGAACGATTCTGGCCGCGCATTCGGGTGCACTCACCCAAGCTCAGTTCTCCGAACTCGTGAAGACCGCAACGGGTAAGTGACATGAACTCAGCAATTGTTTACGCATTCGGTGTTGGCATGGTTGCCACGTTTAACCCGTGCGGCTTCGCGATGTTGCCGGCCTATTTGTCGTACTTCTTAGGACTCGAGAACGCGCGAGACACCGACAATCGCGCTGATGCAACTGTGCTTCGTGCTCTGGCGGTAGGCGCGGCAATGACTGCCGGTTTCGTTGTTGTGTTCGGAATTCTCGGACTCGTCCTTGATCCGATTCTTTCTTCCATCAACGATAAGTTGCCATGGCTCACGATCGTGTTGGGTGTTGTTCTCGTGGTCCTCGGTATTCGTTTGCTGATGGGTCGTGAAATCACTGTGCGATTGCCAAAGATTTCGAAAAGCCCCGAAGGTCGCGAACTTGGTTCGATCTTCGTGTTTGGCATTTCCTATGCACTTGTTTCACTGAGCTGCACGTTGTCGTTATTTATTGCTGCGATCTCAACCGTGATCGACCAACAGAACTTCTTCGTTGGTCTCGGCGCATTCGTTGCCTATGCACTGGGCATGGGACTTGTGTTGATCGTGCTCACACTTGCGATCGCGCTCGCTCGCCAGGGAATCGTGAAGAAAATGCGAGGCGTACTGCCCTACATCAATCGCATTTCGGGCGTGCTGCTTGTGCTTGCTGGTCTGTATGTCACCTATTACGGCTGGTACGAGCTGCGCGTGTTGAACGGAAACACGTCAGGCGGCGGCGTCGCCGGCTGGATGTTCAGCCTGAATGGAAACATCACCCAATGGATCAACGATGTCGGGCCCACCCGCATTGGCATCATCCTCAGCCTCGTGATTGCGCTTGTCGTGTTCATCGCCTTGCTCAGCAAAGCTCGCGCCGACGACAGGTAGCCTCGGCCCATGGAACTTCGCATCTTTGTTGAGCCCCAGCAGGGCGCTTCGTACCGCCAGCAACTCGCGGTTGCGCAACTTTCCGAGAAGCTCGGATTCGACGCCTTTTTCCGTTCCGACCATTACCTGCGCATGGGGGCCGGTGATCCCCTTCCTGGCCCCACCGATTCGTGGGTCACTCTCGGTGCAATCGCGCGCGAGACCAGCACGATTCGTCTCGGCACACTCGTCGCTTCGGCAACATTCCGTTTGCCGGGCCAGCTTGCAGTAGCCGTCGCGCAGATCGATGACATGAGTGACGGTCGTATCGAACTTGGTCTCGGTGCTGGCTGGTTCGATGCCGAACACACCGCGTACGGCATTCCGTTTCCCACACTTGGACAGCGCTTCGACATTCTCGAAGAGCAACTCGAAATCATCACCGGCATGTGGAACACACCGCTCGATTCGCAGTACTCGTTCGAAGGGCAACATCACACCATCGTTGGTTCGCCTGCGATTCCTAAGCCCGTTCAGCCTGGTGGGCCGCCGATCGTCATGGGTGGTTACGGACCAAAGCGCACGCCTGCATTGGCTGCGAAATACGCCAGCGAATTCAACCTTCCGTTCCCGCCAGTCGAGATCTATCGAGCGTCGTGTGACAACGTGCGCGCCGCATGTGAAGCTCGCGGTCGCGATCCCGAATCGATGATCTATTCAGTCGCGCAGGTGTTGTGCATCGGCGCTAACGATGCTGATATCGCTCGTCGGGCTCAACGCATCGGTCGTGAGGTTGACGAACTCATTCTGAATGGCGCTGCTGGTTCACCAGCGCAGGTGCTCGACAAGATCGCGTCATTCGCCGAAGCCGGCGCCACGCGCGTGTACCTGCAGGTGCTCGACATGAACGACCTCGACCACATTCATTTGTTGGCCGAAGAAGTGATGAAGGTTCTTCCCTAACGGTTACGCCTTTAGGGATTCAGTCGTTCGATGCGCCAACCGATTGGCTGCGACGCGTCGACGGTGTAGCGGAACCGGTCATGCAATCGTGACTGTCGACCTTGCCAGAACTCAATCTCGCTCGGCAGCACTCGGAATCCACCCCAATGGGGAGGACGAGGAACATCCATACCCTCAAAGCGCGCGTCGGTTTCTGCCCAGCGAGATTCAAGAACGGAACGATCGGCCATCACTTCGCTCTGATGCGAAGCCCATGCCCCGATCTGGCTGCCGCGTGGTCGCGTACTGAAGTACTCATTACTTTCCGCCTCGGTCACTCTCTCAACGGTGCCAACGACTCGAACCTGGCGAGAAAGAATGTTCCAAGGGAAACAGATCGATGCTTGCGGATGATCGCTGAGTTCTCGGCCTTTTTGGCTCGTGTAGTTCGTAAAAAACACAAAGCCGTGATCCAAACCTTTCAACAACACATGTCGAGACGACGGCATTCCGTCGGCACCAACACTTGAAAGCACCATGGCGTGAGGCTCATGGGTGTTCACACTCTTGGCGAACTCAAACCATGCATCGAACTGAGCAAATGGGTCTTCGAGCAACTCGGCGCGACGCAAGCCCTTTTCCTGGAGTTCCGCACGTAGGACATCAAGTTCCGGGGCTGCGCTCATAGTTCCAGTTCACTCCAGGTTTCTTGCCCGCACCAAGCCGTAGTCATCAAAGACGTCCTAGAACGATCCCGGCATACGCAGCGAGGCCACCACCGAGCACCATCATCGCCGTCCACTGCAGGACCATCCGATGGTTGCGATCATTCACGAGACCGGCGAGTTCCGCGGCAAAGGTTGAGAACGTGGTGAAGGCACCGCAGAAACCGGCAGCAACCCCAAGGCGGAGGTTCTCGTCGATCGTTCGCGTTGCGACAACTCCGACAACGATTCCCAGAACAAACGAGCCAAGCAGGTTCACTACGAGAATGCCGATTGACGGACCCTTAGGAAACCAACGCCGCAGTCCAATGTCCACTGCGTGACGACTCGTTGCTCCAAGGGCACCGGCAAGGCCAACGATAATCCAAGCGGTCACGTCGCGGCCTCGAGGTGTATCGCTCGACGCGTAAGGCCCATTGACATCAACGCCACTACGACACCGCCGACAACGGAGGCAATGACATACACGAACGCGGTGAGCGGTTTCGATTGCCGCAAAAGCTCTGCGCTCTCCACCGTGAAGGTCGAGAACGTAGTGAACGCGCCGAGAATGCCGGTACCGAGAAACGAATGCGTGAGTAATCGCGGCGGTTGTCGGTCGAGAAATAACACCAACACCACACCAATGAGCGCGGAGCCAAAAAGATTGATGGCCAACGTCGTGCTTGGGAATGTTCCTGATGCGACTGGAAACCACACCGACAATCGCCAGCGCATCCACGAACCAAGGACGCCGCCGACCGCAATCACAGCGAATCGACGGAGAAGAGTCACGAACAAATCAGCCGATTGAGGTTGCGCCGCGCATGTACGGCTGCAGAATCTCAGGAATGCGCACAGTACCGTCGGGCTGGCGATGTGTTTCCACAACTGCAGCCCAAACACGCGGCACGGCGAGCGCAGAACCGTTCAACGTATGGGCGACCTCGTTGCCCTTCGCTCCCTCGACCTTGTAACGAATGTTGGCGCGACGGGCCTGGTAGTCGGTGAACCATGACACCGAAGAAACTTCGAGCCACTGATCGACACCAGGTGCGTAGACCTCGATATCGAAGGTACGAGCCGAAGAGTTTCCGATATCGCCAGTGCACAGATCGAGCACTCGGTAGGTGAGCCCAAGTGCACCAATGAGTCCTTCAGCGCGAGCGAGAAGTTCTTCGTGCAGTGCAGGCGCCTGTTCCGGCGTGGAATAGGCGAGGATTTCGACCTTGTCGAACTCGTGCACCCGCAATAAGCCACGAGTGTCGCGACCAGCCGAACCAGCTTCACGGCGGAAGCACGCAGTTTGTGCCATGAGGCGCATCGGCAGGTCGGCACCGCGCAGAATTTCATCGCGGGCTAACGACGTAAGCGGAACTTCAGCAGTGGGGATGGCCCACAGGTCGTCGCGTTCAAGGTGATACGCGTCGTCGATGAACTTCGGAAGATGACCGGTGCTGATCATTGTTTCGGTGAGCACCACCGTCGGTGGTCGCACCTCTTCGAACGCATCGGCATTGCGATCGAGCGCGACCTGACACAACGCACGCGAAAGCGTGGCACCCTGGCCACGGAACATCGTGAACATCGCGCCCGACATCTTCACGGCGCGTTCTAAATCGAGAATGCCAAGTTCCGCGCCGATGTCCCAGTGCGGAACGCGCTGATACTCCGCCCATGCTGCCGGGTCGTCGCCAACACCAACACGTTTCACTTCGACGTTGTCGGCCTCGCTCGCTCCATCGGGACAATCGGGCGAAGGAAGATTTGGGATATGTAAGAGAAGATCGCGGATCTTTCCGGCGACTTCATCGGCGGCGGCCGCAACTTCACGCTCGCGATCGCCAAGTTCACGACTCTGTTCCTGCAACGCTTCGGCCCCAGCGGTATCGCCGTCGCGACGCAGTTGGCCGACCTCTTTGGACAGTCCATTGACCTTTGCCCGCAGATCATCGCGCTCAGCAGAGATCTGACGGCTCTTCTCGTCGAGTTCAGCGACCTGAGCGAGGTCGCGCAGAGCCCCTTCGTCGCCACGGCGGGCCAGCGAAGCACGCACGGCGTCGTAGTCAGAACGGATTCGGCGAACGTCGATCACGGTTCTGAACCGTAGTCGTCGGCCCGGTAGCGTCAGATCGTGGTTTCTCCTGAGTCCCAGCCTGCGATCGAGGTCACCGACCTCACCATTCGCTACGGCGATCGAATCGCCGTCAACGGCCTGTCGTTTACGGCCATGCCCGGTCAGATCACCGCGCTTCTCGGCCCCAACGGAGCGGGGAAGACCTCGACGGTTGAGACCCTCGAGGGTTACCGCCGGCCCACCGCCGGTTCGGTCCGAGTTCTTGGCCTCGATCCCGTCGCCGATCACCGCCGACTCGTCGCCCGCATCGGCGTGATGCTGCAATCCGGCGGCGTTGCCACGGGCATGCGCCCCGCCGAAGCACTCCGCCTGTTCGCGTCGTACTACGACGACCCCATCAACCCCGACGAGCTGCTTGAACTAGTTGGGTTAGCTGATCACCGATCCTCGACCTGGCGCTCGATGTCCGGCGGGGAGCAACAACGCCTCTCGCTCGCGTTGGCTCTGGTTGGTCGTCCCGATGTCGCGTTTCTCGATGAACCCACTGCCGGCATCGACCCCGCCGGCCGCCAACTCATCCGCCGCGTCATTGCCGATCTTCGTGATCGCGGTGTGGCCGTGCTGCTCACGACCCACGATCTTGAAGAGGCCGAGAAACTCGCCGACCATGTCGTGATCATCGATAACGGTGTTGTGCTTGCTGACGGAACTCCCACCGAACTCATGCGGGCTTCGCAAGGTGACGATGTTCGCTTCGGTGCGCCATCGGGGCTCGATGTTTCCTCGCTTGGCCAGCGCATCGGCGCTGTCGTCACTGAAGCATCGCCGGGCGAATACGTCGTCGCTTCTGCCGCTACTCCTGCGATGGTTGCGGCAATCACCGCATGGTTGGCCGACATGGATCTTCCGCTCGCCGATCTGCGCGCCGGTCGTCAACGCCTCGAAGACGTGTTCCTGCGCCTCACTGCCGATGCCGACGCGAGAGCGCCAGAACCCACAACGACTCGTCGACGGAGGTCTCGTCGATGAAAGCTCTGCTTGCCCAGACCCGTTCAGAACTGATGCTCAGCCTTCGCAACGGAGAGCAACTCCTCGTCAACATCGCTATTCCGCTTTTGCTGCTCGTGTTCTTCTCGGCAGTCAAAGTGCTGCCGATCCCTACCGGCGTCGACAAGCGCGTCGACTTTCTTGCCCCCGGCGTCATCGCCTTGGCCGTCATGTCGAACGCGATGGTCGCACTTGCCATTGGTACCGGTTTCGAACGTCATTACAAAGTGCTCAAGCGCCTCGGTGCCACACCGCTCGGCCGTGGTCGTTGGATGCTCGCCAAAATCGGCATGGTGAAAGTTCTTCTCATCGTTCAGATCGCGCTCATTGTTGGTGCCGCCTTCGCTCTTGGTTGGAATCCCGGCGGCACTCCATGGCTGGCAATCCCTGCTGTCGTGCTCGGTGCATTCGCGTTCGGCGGCATTGGCTTGCTGATGGCAGGCACGTTGCGCGGAACCGTCACGCTGGCATTAGCCAATGGCCTCTATCTGTTGCTGCTCCTACTCGGCGGAATGATCATTCCGTTCAGTGAAATGCCGGGTTTCCTGGGCTCCATTGGCAAGATGCTCCCATCGGGGGCACTGAGCCAAGTCCTGCAATCGTGTCTACGCAGCGGTGCTGGTTCCGCGGGCTCGGCTTGGATTGTGCTGGCCGTATGGGCCGTACTTGCTCCGCTTGCCGCAGTGAAATTCTTCCGCTGGGAGTAGTTATGACGGTGGCGCAGTGCGCGGTGCATCGACTGGCGAACCATCAAGCCCGCCGTGTTCGCCTTCTTCCCATTCGAGAATTTCGCGTTCAGTCAGCGAAAGCCCTTGGCGTTCGGCTTCCTGATGACGCGCGGCCCAGCGAAAAAACATGCTGGCGATAATCGCCCACAAGTAGATCGTCTCAAGGACTTTCATGATCATGCCCGCCGCGATCTGATCATCCATCACCGATATTCCCCACAACCGAATTGGTTGGTCGTAGGAGCTATAGACCGGGTCTCCAGCATTTACCAACCACGCAGCAGGAAGCGTGGGGATGATCGATTGCGCGAAGAGATACACCATCTGACCCGGGAGAGAGAGCCGCAACTCGGCCCACGGGCCGCACACCGGCACCCACATCAACAACGCCGTGAGCACGAAGATCACATGGGCAGCGAAATGGAATGGACCATTTGTCGCCGCGGTATTCACGAACGTCTGCCAGTGACTGAACAAGTTCCACGCATTGAAGATGCCCCACGCCAACAACGGCTTGGCGAGAAACCGAAGGACGTGCCATGTGCGGCCATCGGAACGCACTAACAATTCCGCTAACCAACTCGGGCACGACAGCAAGAACAGCGGTGGAACAACGAGCGTGAGCAACAAATGCTGAAACATGTGTCCGGAATAGAGACGTTGTTCAGCGATGTCGTGCAGTGGCCATACCGTCGCCGCCGTCATAAATGCGAGCGCTGTCCAGAACGAAATAACTTGCCGACGACTTACAACTGGCGTTCCGGGGTCGACAACCTTGGGCCCAATCACTCGTGCGACATAAATGCCGCCGCAGGCGATAGCGAAGACAAGCCCCCACACTTCCCAGTGCGGAGTGAACGATGGGAACTCGCTCGCGAACATTCCGGCTATCAACGTCGGTCACTCATGGACCGAGCCGCCTCAGCCGTGCTGGCCGTTGTGCCAGATGCGGAAGGTCGACAGCATTGCGATATACACAAGCACCGCCAAAACAAGACCCATATAGAAAAGCTTCGTCAGAATGGGCTTATCGAACTTGAGATGCATGAAGACGTAAACAATCGTGAAGAACTTCACGGCCATGAGGATCATGAGCACCGGGACAAGAAGTTCATCGGCCCACACCGGGAAATCCGGCGCTGCGTACGTAAAGACCTCGATGATCGTGAGGACGGCAAGGAACAGCGCGGTCATGACATAGACCTTGTCGCGCGAATAATCCTTTACGGCACCATCAAGAACGGTGGTGGGCACATTGTCATGTGAAGTAACGGTCATGTGATGGTCCTCGATCAGGAGGGGATGAGGTAGACGACGGCGAAGATGACGACCCAAACGACATCGACGAAATGCCAGTAGAGACCAACGATTTCGACGGTCTCAGCCCGGTGCTCTGGAATCTTTCCTCGCAGCGACAACAGCACGAGCGATACCAGCATGATGATGCCGATGGTGACGTGGATGCCATGGAAGCCCGTGAGTGTGTAGAACGCTGAGCTGAATCGGCTGGTGGTAAAGCCGAGGCCTTCACGAACGAACACAGTGAACTCGTAGATCTGACCAGCAATGAATGTTGCCCCGAGAGCGGCAGTTGCGCCGATCCAAACTCGCATGCGCTGATGCTCTCCACGCTCGATGGCCGAAACAGCCAACACCATGGTGAGCGAAGACATGAGAAGAACAAATGAAGAGGTCGACGTGAACGGAATGTCGAAGATTTCGTGTGGCGTCGGCCCTTCAAGAGGGTGCTTGTACAGCAGGTAGGTGGTGATCAGACCACCGAACAACAAACACTCAGAGGCCAAGAACAGCCACATACCCAATTTGGTATTGGAGATACCGGTGTTGGTATCGGCATCGATATGTGCGTGTGCCTGTTGCGCGTCGGCAGCGGCCAACGTCGGGCGGGAGGTCAGTGACTCAGCCAACGGTCTCGACCTCCTTCACTGCATCGACGGGATCGGCGACAACAGCATCGCCACCATCGGACGCGTGCGCATCGGGACCATGATCGTCATGAGCCTTGTCGGGATCATCCGGTGGTTCCATGACCCAGCCGTAAATCGCGCCGACGACGATGATGGCGCCGACCAACGCGAGCCAGAGGCTGAAGATGAGGCCATAGGCGGCAATCGGCAGACCAAACGCCAACACCAATGGCCAGTAGGACGGTGACGGAAGATGAATGCCCTTGCCGTCGGTGCGCTGCTGGGCGACCTCGGCGGTGGACGCAATGCGAACGAGCTTGCCGTCTTTGGTTTCGCCGTACTTGCGATACCAGAAGTCGTCGACGCGGGTGACGGTCGGGATTGGATCGAAGTTGTAGGCCGGTGTCGGTGAAGGGACCATCCACTCGATGGTGCGGCCGTCCCACGGATCGGGTCCGACCGGCGGAAGGTTCTTTGCCTTCACCTTGCTGTAGAAAATGTTGACTACGAACAAGGCAACGCTGCTGGCCAATGTGAATGCACCAATGGTGGCCACCTTGTTCCAGAACTCGAAGCCATAGCCAGGGTCGTAGGTGTAGATACGACGACTCATGCCCTGAAGGCCGAGTACATGCATCGGAGCGAAGGTGAGGTTGAAGCCAAGCAGCATCAACCAGAAATTCGCTTTGCCGAGGCTCTCATTGAGCATGTAGCCGAATGCTTTCGGCCAGTAGAAGTAGAAGCCACCCATGAATCCGAAGAACGCTCCACCGAAGAGGACGTAATGGAAATGAGCGACGATGAAGTACGTGTCGGTCTGCTGTGAATCCATCGGAGCAACCGAGTGCATAACGCCCGACAGACCGCCGATGGTGAACATGGTGACGAGACCGATCGAGAACAGCATTGGTGAGGAGAATTTCAACTTGCCGCCCCACATCGTGGCGGTCCAGTTCAAAATCTTCACACCCGTAGGCACGGCGATGAACATCGTGGTGAGCGAGAACGTGGTGACCGAGATCGGGCCGATTCCGGAAACGAACATGTGATGGGCCCACACGCCCCAACCCATGAAGCCGATCGCAATGCCAGAGAACACAATGAACGGGTAACCGAAGATGGGCTTACGGGCGAATGTCGGGAGGATGTCGGACACCAAACCGAATGCCGGCAAGATCATCAGGTACACCTCGGGGTGACCGAAGATCCAGAACAAGTGCTCCCACAAAAGCGGATTGGCGCCCTTCGACACATTGAAGAAGTTGGCGTGGAAACCACGATCGAGCATCAGCAGCACCTGAGCCGATGTCAGAACGGGAATAGCGAAGAGCAACAGGAACTGGGAAACCAACGCCATCCAAGTGAAGATCGGCATTCGCATAAGGGTCATGCCCGGTGCGCGCATATTAAGCACCGTGACAATGAGGTTCACGGCGCCGGTAAGCGATGCGATACCAGTGATGATGAGACCAAGGTTCCAGAAATCGATGCCATGAGTTGGCGAGAAAATCACGCCACTGTTCGGCGCGTACATGAACCAACCACCGTCAGCGCCGCCACCGAGCAACCAACTTGAGTTGATGAAGACGCCACCGAAAAGAAAGGCCCAGAAACTGAAAGCGTTGATGCGGGGGAACGCAACGTCTCGTGCACCAATCTGCAACGGAATGAGATAGTTGGCGAATGCGGCACCAATCGGCATAACCACGAGGAAAACCATCGTGGTGCCGTGCATTGTGTACACCTGGTTGTAGAGGTTGGCGCTAAGCAATGTGCCACGCGGTGCCCAAAGTTGCATACGGATAAGCAGGGCTTCGGAACCACCGATGATCAAGAAGAAGATTGCGGCGGCGCCGTACATAATGCCGATCTTCTTGTGATCGACGGTGGTGAACCATGAGCGCGCTCCGGTCTCAGCCGTCGGCCGAGTGAAAACACCGGTAGGCGTGTAGCCATCGTCGGAACCACCCGACGGGAGGGCGAGCGGACGGTCTTCAGTCAGTGCCATGACCAACTCCAGAGAATGCGGTGCGGATGTTCATCACGTTGCTCAGTTCAGCGTCTCGAGGAAAGCGACCAGTTGGTCGATCTGCTCTTCAGTGAGGTTCAGGTTCGGCATGCCGCGCCCACCTTGTGGGTACATCGGCTTGAGTGCTGGTGCGTTGCGCAACCAAGCTTCAAGCGTCACGCGGTTGACGGTTGCGGTATTGACCTTGCCGCCAGTGAGTGCAGCACCCGGATCGCCGGCAGCGGCAACATCGCCCATCGGCAATGGCGAGCCGTCGGAACCGACTGGTTCATAGAGATTAAAGATCGATCCTGCGAATGTTCCGCGGGTCATGAGGTGGGTGAGGTCCGGAGCAACACCCGAGACAAGCGGCGGCTTCGTTTCCTTCATCTTCACGTCATTAATTCCATCGATGACGTGACACTGTGCGCACAATGCTTGCCAAACCTTCTTGCCGGCGAGTGCGGTCGGATCGGTGGGATCGGCGGCGTGATCCTTGAGTTGGTTCTTAACCCACGCGTCGTAATCGCTGGTTGAAACCGCGCGCACAAGCATGCGCATGTTGGCGTGAGAAAGACCGCAGAACTCGGTGCACTGACCACGGAAGATTCCGGGTTCGTCTGCTTGCAGCTTGAGCGGGTTACGCAATCCGGGAACAGCGTCTCGCTTGCCGTTCAAACCTGGGATCCAGAACGAATGAATGACATCGTTGGATGTGGTCGTGACCTGAATGGGCCGACCTGCAGGAATGACCATTTCGGTTGCGGTGGTGATGTCTTCGGGACCATCGAAGTTGCCGTCGTTATTGACGTCGTACTTGTACTGCCACCACCACTGCTGACCAGCGACCTGCACGTTGATTGAATTTGGCTCTTCGCGGTTGAGGTTGATGAGCGTCATCACCGTGCCGACAGCAATGCCAGCGAGGATGAGGGCCGGAAGAATGGTCCAACCGATTTCAAGAGCAGTCTTGCCATGAACCTGTTCAGGGAATTCGTCAGGATCGGAATCCTTACGCTCACGGAACTTCCAAGAAATGAGCAGCGCCGCTCCGAGCACTCCTACAAAAACCACCGCTGCGATTGACGTGACGGGAACGAGCAACTTCTGAATGCTCTCCGACGACGGTCCTTGGGGTGTCAGGGTCGTCAGTGGCTTTCCGGCGTTTTGGAACGAGTTCACGATCAGCGCGGCGAACAGCACCACAACGAGCGTGAATGAGATCACCGCAAGAACACGGACGATTTTGGGAAGGCGCTGCATTTACTCTCCTCGAGAGGCGGGGACGAACCCGCTCCGGGGCGAACGAACCGATGACACGAGGCCTCGGCCTAAGGGACTGCTGCAGTACTGAACGGAGTGAACAAAGTGTTCACCACTCTGTGCGATGTGCGCCAACCCGGAGGCCAAAACCTTTGAGGTCGAAGCGGAAGAAGTGCGAATGATCACGATGCGCCACCCTGTATGGCGACGGGAGCTCCAGGAGCGTCCCCAAGGGCACCTTCAGTGGTGTGAGCGGCCGGATCATGATGCTCGAAATCGCGCTCACCAATAACTGCTCCGGCAATACCCGCAGCGATGATGGCGATGGCACCAAGAACAACGACCGCAGTCGTGACCCACTTGGCGGACGAGGGCTTGAGTGCGAGCAGCACTGCAACGAGGAAGAAAAGCAGCGCCACTAAGCCGAACACCCACACGGAACCGACTTTGGAGACCGAAAGAAGTACACGGGAAAGGCCAATAGCAACCAAACCGATGAGGAGAATCGAAATGACCGGCACCCGGAACGGGTCAATGAAGCGGTGGTACAGCTCGGCATTGGTGTGATCGTCACCCGTGGCGCGCTCAGCCCAGGTCCGAAGTGTCCAGGTGAATGCAACAACGATCATCGTTGCGACCGCGGCGTACATGAGACCGCCACTTTCAGTCGCGGCACCGATGAGCAGAAGCACAAAGGCCAACGCGCCGAGAGCGGGGAGATAATTCACGCCCGCAGGTGCTCGAGTCAGCGGAACCGATTCGGTATGTACGACCTGAGCTTCAGCCTCGGGATCGGCATCGCGGAAAGCGATAAGGATTCCCGCCAAGGTCGCGGCGGCAACGGCCACTCCCACGAACACGGTGTAGGCGAAGTGATTTCCGATGCCACCCTTCCAGCCCAGGGTCAGCGGACCCATCACGCGGTTCATCGGGGACTGGGTTTCGCTGGTGAATCCGCTAACGAACGCGGCGATCAGCGAAAAGGTCGCCAGACCGGCGAAAAACCGAAACGCTGTTGTGAACATCCGCGAGGAGAGCATGGCGGCCTACTTGGTGACGTAGATGGAGATCCAGATCAGGGCATAGACGGCAACCATCGCGTACCAAAAAACAGCAGCGGCGGTAATGCCATCGTGTTGGCGAGCAGTGAACTGCCCGCCGAGGGCCCGAAGGCCCATAAGGGCGACAAAGATCATCGCCACCACCAGCATCACAATGTGTGCACCGGTGATTGTGTAAATCAAAACTCCCTGAATCCCTGAAGCAATATCGAGCTTCATGAGATACCAGAGGTAGGTCGTCATGACGATCGTGGCGATACCCAACATAAGGGTGAGGCCCATCGCCAAGTAGGCGTTGACTCGATCGTTCTTGGCAATCGCAGCAACGGCCCACTGCATCGTGAAGACCGACATGATGAGCGTGATGAACATCGTGTTGGGCTGCTGCAACGGAATGGACACGCCCTTGGGCAACCACGCCGTACCGGAAGCGATGACATCGGCGCGTGCTGCGAGATAGATCCCGATCAGGCCGACGAAGACCATGAACGATGCTGCTGCAGCAAAGGCCGTACCGACGACCAGCACGCGGGGGCGCTGAACCGCAGGAGCGGGGGGAAGGACGTGGGCGGTCATGCTCAGGCCTCCTCATCGAGCAACGGCTCGGGCGAACGAACAATGGCGAGATCACCGAAATTGCCAGTAGGGGGTGGAGAAGGACAGGCCCATTCGAGGGTCTGGCCCGTGCCCCATGCATCGGCAGCGGCTTCGGGGGCACCCTTGCGGGCACCGCTGAGAAGGCCGAGAAGCGCAAGTGCGCCGCCTAAGGCGAGCAACGCGCAACCAATCATCGAAACAACCACCAGCGCATCATGAGCACCGTCGAGCCCGGTGAAGCGGTGTGAGAAACCCACCACACAGAGCGAAAGTCCGCCAAGGGCTCCGCCCCCGAGCAGGACGAGAACGTTGAGCTTGCCTAAACCGTCGGCCGAATGACCACCGGTCATTTTCGGACCCCAATACCCAATACCCGCAGCAGCAGCAGCGAGCGCAGCAGCAATGGCGAGAACGTATTGGCCGGCCTCAAAGAAACCAGAGACACGAAGTTCAAGCGGGGTGATCGCAAGCAATGCTCCCGCAAGCACGGCCAACAAGGTCAAGAGCAGCGACACGACAGCGAGGCCGAGCGGGCTCTTCAGGGAAGGCTTGCCGTCTTTGAAGGCTTTGGCAACGCCGCCGAAAAACAACAGGGTAGGAAGCAGCATGAGAAGCCCCATGGCCTGCCAGACGAGGTCGTCCGAGGCCGAGGGGTAGATGGCGGGCTGCGCCCAAGCGCCAACACTAAGAACCCCGAAGGCGCCAATGGCGAGCAGAAGAATGTTGCGCTGACCGAGGCGGGCGCCGGTCAGGGTGGCAATCACATCGGCGACGATGCCGAGGCCAGGGATCAAGAAGGCGTAGATCTGTGGCTCGTAAGTGATCCACAACACCTGATCGAACTGAATGGCGCCAGCACCGAAGGTCGTGCCTCCGTTATAGCGGTGGTCGACCCAAATCAGCAGCAAGTTGGCGAGCAACACCGGCAACGTGAGCAACCAGATCGCTCCGCCGACGAGCATCGAGAACGAGAACATCGGGACTCGGTCGAGCGTCATGCCCGGCGTACGAAGTGTGACCGCGGTTGTGAGCACACAAACGGTGCCGAGAAGCAACGCAACGATCAGACCGCCGAGGGCCATGAGCGTGAGGCTGACGGACTTTTCGCGCGAACCGCCGAAGCCACCGTCGATGAACGACGCAACAATGAAGACGCCCGATGAAAGCAACCATGTCCACATCGCGGCGGCAGCAGCACGTGGGAATGCAACCGTGCTCGCACCAACCTGCAACGGAACGATGTAGGTGCCGAGGCCAAGGAACAGCGGCACAATCACCAATAAAATAAGGCCCAAATTGGAAGTTTGGCCCAGCTGCATTGCCGTCGAACCGCTGAGGAAGGAATTGGATCCGACCTCGTGTCCGAGAGAAAGCGCTGCGGCAACCCAACCAGCGATTCCGAAGACCAACGCGGCCAACACGTAGAACGTGCCAACGGCTTTGTGGTCACCGGTTCCGAAGATGGTGAGAGGGCTGGGTACGACGGAAGGGGCGACCGCGCTTGCGTCGGTACCGGTTTCCGGTCGGGTATCGGTTAGAGCCATGTTCTGTAAGGACCTCGTACGAGCGTGCACACTCGGGCCGGCAGGGGCCGGTCTCGACCGAAGGGGGGACCCTCCGGATCAAGGGCGGGACGGTTGTTACCCTACACACGCCCCGATGCCTCATTGAAAACCATCGGTCGGAATCTTCCGAACCAAGGTCGAAGCGTCCGAGGCCAGAACTCAGAGACCCGACCGAACCAGTTGGTCGAGGGCCATTCCGGCGAACAGCAACGTCACCCAAGTGATGGAAAAGGTGAAGAGGCGCATCGCCCGTGCTGTGGTCGGATCGCGCAGTAATTGCACCGACAAAAAGGTGAAAAACCCACCCAGTCCCACGGCAAGGACCCCATAGATCCAGCCCATATCGCCCACAGGGATGAAGGCAATCGTGAGGGCCCAGACGATGAGGGTGTAGATGAGGATCCGAACAGCTGTTTCGTGACGAGAAACCACTGACGGGAGCATCGGAACATTGGCCGCCGTGTAGTCCTCTTCGTAACGAATGGCCAAGGCCCAGAAATGCGGCGGGGTCCAGAAGAAAATGATGGCGAAAAGCAGCACGGGGGCCCAGGCCAGCGAATTGGTCACCGCTGACCAGCCGATAAGCACCGGAGCGGCACCAGCGGCCCCGCCGATCACGATGTTGCTGCTCGAGGTGCGCTTCAACCACAGGGTGTAGATGAAGACGTAGAAGAGGCAGGCAGCCACGGCAAGCACGGCACTGAGCAGGTTCACAAAGGCCCAGAGCCACACAAAGGCCACAACTTCAAGCCCAATCGCGAAAATCAAAGCATTTCGGGGCTTGAGAAGCCCAGTGACCAAGGGTCGGTTGCGGGTGCGCCGCATGAGGGCGTCGATATCCCGATCGACATACATGTTGATGGCATTGGCGCCACCAGCCGCCGCGGTTCCGCCGACCACCGTTGCCACCATCAGCCACCACGAGGGAAGACCCTGCTCGGCCACGATCATTGTGGGAACTGTCGTGATGAGCAGAAGCTCGATAATGCGAGGTTTTGTAAGGGCTACGTACCCGCGCAATCGCGCAGCGAGAGGTGGGTGCGCGACCGATTCCATCGGGGCCGATGCTAGGGGTCTGGGTCCGGAACCGGACAATCGGGACGGCAGCCAACGCCGACTCCAAGCAACGATGGGCTGTGGGGTTGGGGAAGCCGGAGTCGACTCCCGTACCATCGACCCGTGCGGTTGCCTCGACTCTCCCCTCGGGCCTATCGGCGCATCACTCTCGTGGCCCTGCTTGCGCAGGTGTTCATCACCGTCAGCGGCGCTGCCGTCCGCCTGACCGGTTCGGGACTCGGATGCTCCGATTGGCCAACGTGTGAAAGCGATCGCTACGTCGCGCCCTTCGAGTACCACGCCATGATCGAGTTCGTGAACCGCACGGTCACCGGTTTGGTTTCGGTTGCCGTCATCCTCGCGGTTCTTGGTTCACTACTTCGCAACCCTCGACGCCGAGACCTCACATGGCTTTCGCTCGGACTTGTCGGGGGTGTCGTCGCCCAGATTGTTCTCGGCGGGCTCACAGTGTTGTTCGAACTGCGACCACAGTTCGTGATCGCGCACTTCGTGTTGTCGATGATCTTGATTTGGAACGCGTTCGTTCTTCATGAACGTTCGAAGTACGCGCAATCTCCCGCGCTACCTGTTGTTCCCCGTAACGTCCGCATCCTCGGTCGCCTTCTTGTCGTTGCATCCGCCATCACGATCTTCACTGGCACGATTGTGACCGGCACTGGTCCACATGGTGGTGACGAAAACGCGAAGCGTCTTTCATTCGATATCACCACCGTTGCGCGCATCCATAGCGGCACTGTGTGGCTTTTCCTTGCACTCACAATCATCACGCTTTTTGTTCTTCATCGAACAGGTGCTCCACGTGGAGTTGATTGGCGCGCGAAGTATCTCGTCGGCGCAATCGTCTTGCAGGGAGCGATCGGCTACATCCAGTACTTCAATGGAGTACCACCGGGCCTTGTAATCATTCATATTTTGGGCAGTGTCATCGTATGGATCGCAGCACTGGCATTTGATCTCTCGCTCATCGCGCGGCCCGTCGAGGACGAGCGAACGCACGAGTTCGTCGCGACGTCATGACATCACCAGTCGCAGCAGATGTTGCGCCAGTCGAAATCGACGAGCCATCAATCGATACAAATCTTGGGATTGATCGTCCTTGGATCGTGTTGGTCTGGAACGACCCGATCAATCTGATGTCGTACGTGACCTATGTACTTCAGAAGGTGTTCGGCTACAGCAACGAGAAAGCGCAATCGCTCATGCTCGACGTGCATGAGAAAGGCCGAGCCGTTGTTGCAAACGGTTCGAAAGAAAAAGCAGAACTCGATGTCTTCCGTCTGCACGAACACGGCCTCTGGGCCACGATGCAACAGGACTGACATGGCCTTCGGATTCAAGCGCACGATTCAAAGTAAAGGCCCCGATCGGTTCATCATCAATCTGCGTGACGACTTGCGCGAAGTCATCGCCGCGGTGTGCGACGACGTACTTGCGGCACTCGACGACGAAAACTCACCCGAGCGCGACCCCATGCTTCGTCGTGTCTTCCCTGTCGCCCATGCATCTGATGAATCAGTCAACGAGGCCTACCGCGATCTGGTCCATAGCGATCTGCTCCGCACCCGACGGGAAGCTCTTGAGCGAGTCTCAGCGACCGCTCGAGACACCGAACTTGATCGAGCCACGCTTGAGACCTGGATGGTTGGGCTCAACACGGTCCGGCTTGTCCTCGGGACCCGGCTTGATGTCAGCGAGGACGGCTTTCCTCAGCTTGAGCCCGATGACCCGGAACTTCCGGCATGGGCCCTCTACGAATTCCTCGGTGTGTTGGTGGGCATGGTCGTCGATGCTCTTGCCCGGACCGTCTGAGACCACCTCCCTCACCGCGTCAACCGCTGGCATTGGGGACCGACGGAATGGTGCTGCTATGGTCTGCAGGCCCTAGCGGCGCAAGAGCCCCCATCGTCCAGCGGCCTAGGACGCCTGCCTTTCACGCAGGTAACACGGGTTCGAATCCCGTTGGGGGTACGCAGCAGTTTCTGGTCCCGTGGTGCAGTTTGGAGTGCACGCCGGCCTGTCAAGCCGGAGGTCGCGGGTTCAAATCCCGTCGGGACCGCCAACTGCCGCACCGGTTCGCCGGGGCGTCAGGGACGGAGACTTGGTCTCCACGGTCGGGTAGCTCAGTTGGCAGAGCGGCCGCCTGAAAAGCGGTAGGTCACCGGATCGACGCCGGTCCCGACCACAGTGAAAAGGCCCGGGCTCTGCGCCCGGGCCTTTTGCAATGCGTGCCGATGCGGTTCCTCAGCGAGAAGGTTGCGCGGCGAGGAACGACCAGATTGCTCGACTCGCGTCGAACCCCTGGTAGGGAACGCCAACCAGCGACACGGCCCCAGAGTTCACAGCGCTGTGTCCCATCCATGCGTGCGAAGCCCCAGCGACGGTAACGAACTGAACCGAGCGGGACTCAGAACAGCCCGACCACGTCTGCGCGACGACATCTGGATTGTTCGGATCGAACTGATCCACGGGACCCAACGTGCACCGATTGCTTTGAGCGAATACCAGAGGGGCTTCTCGCGGAGAGGGAAACACAACACCCGAAACTCCTGTACCCCTGCCGCCACCAATCGGAATGTTTGTGTCGGCCAAACCGTGAAGGTGGAACACGCTCACTGGTTTGGTCGGCGTGCACGGAACGCCCAGCACTCCAGCCTGTACACCAATCGCTGAAATTCGATCACCGAGCTCACATGCCAAGCGGTACGAGAGAATGGCTCCGTTGGAATGGCCGGTGGCGAAAACTCGGTGTTCGTCAATCGGCAATGCCGCCACAACCGCGTCGATTACTTGCGCAATGAATCCAACATCGTCGACGTTCTGCGCAGCAGCGGCACCGCAACACATCCCGCCGTTCCATGTCAGTAACTTTCGGCTGTCTGCTTGCGCATTTGTGCCGTCGGGATAGACCACGACGAATTGATTCGACTCAGCAAGTCCATCGAATCCGCTATTGGTTTCGAATTGTTCTGCATCGCCGAGTCCACCATGAAGTGCAACAAGTAACGGAACTTTTGTGCCGACAACCAGAGAAGCAGGAACGTAGGTGCGGTAGCGACGAACGCGACCATCGGGTGTCGTGATGGTCGCTTCGGTCACCGTTCCCTGAGGGTCGACTGCAACGCGGGCGTTGGCGTACGGCTCATACACGGTGCTCAAGGCAGTTGCGGTGGTCGTTGAGATACCTGACGAAGTTGATGGCGCTGTTTGCGAGGAAGACCCACGCGAACAACCCAACAAAACAGTCCCCAATGCGAGTGCAACGACTGAGGCGCGTACAACTCGAATCACCGAGCGAAGGCGTTCTTCAAGGCTGCTGCCACCTGATCTTGAGCTTCCAGGGCGACGTTCAGACCGGCATCCATCGAGAAGAACCCGTGGAACATGCCTTCGTATTCCACGTGGTCAACGTCAACACCTGCCTCGAGAAGTTTCGCGGCGTAGGCATTTCCTTGGTCACGCAACGGATCGAACCCGGCCGTGACCACGACTGCAGCAGGCGCGCCAGCGAGGTCAGAAAAAATCGGCGAATAACGCGGATCGCTGAGATCTTCGACCGTGACCGTGTAGTGCTCGTGGAACCAGTCCATGGCATTGCGGGAGAGCAGGTAGCCCTCGGCATTTTCTGTCATCGATGGGCGATCGCATGTGCCATCGGTGACGGGGTAGATCAGTGCCTGCTGAATGATTTCGACGTGTTCGTGATCACGAGAGATGTTGGCGACAACAGCGGCAAGGTTGCCGCCGGCGCTATCGCCCGCAACCGCGAGTCGTGATGCATCGACGTTCAGTTCATCGCCGTGCGTTGCCACCCATTCGGTCGCTGCCCACGCGTCGTCTATCGCGGCAGGAAACTTTGCTTCGGGCGCAAGGCGGTAATCGATGGCCACAACGACGCAGTCAGCCTTCGACGCGATGACACGACAGCAGTGATCGTGTGACTCGAGATCGCCAACGACCCAACCGCCACCGTGGAAGAACACCGTGACCGGCAAACCCGCATCGGTGCTCGGACGATAAATGCGCACCGGAATCTCTCCAGCCGGGCCTGGAATAGTCCGATCAGTGATGCTTGCCAGTTCAATCGGACTCGGCATTGCGGTGAGCCCCATGCCGCTACGAAGTTCTTCTGGGGTCTTCCCCTCGAACGTGAAGCCGCTCTCGGCCATGAAATCGAGAATGACCTTTGCCTGCGGATCAAGTGCCACGAGAGTTCCCCCTTGAGAAGTTGTGGGGGCCAACTGTGGCACACAGGACGAACCTCCGTCCCCGAAACTGGGGCTCAAACGCCTCAGAGGCCGAGAGCGCTGGGTACCTCGGCGTGATCATCGATAACGACATCGCCTTCGGGACCGTGTTCGGGATCATCATCGGTGACACCCCGGTAACGCAGCGCCAACATCCCCATCGCTTTGGCCCCGGCAATATCGGTTCGGCGAAGGTCGCCGATATGCGCGGCTCGCGATGGATCAATGCCGCCGAGGCCAGCAAGTGCATGTTCAAAAATGGCGGCGTGCGGTTTGTAAACGCCGACCTCATCAGAAAACGACCAGTGGTCGAACATCGCCAAGACTCCATGGCCTTCGAGGTAGTCACGCAACACCGGTGACGGAGTGAGCCCGACATCGCACACAATTCCGATGCGTAACCCCGCTTCTTTCAGAGCGCTCAAGGTTGAAACGAGGTTGTCTGTGAGGTCAAGCTGCATTGTGCGCGGCGCAGACAGGTACGCGTCGATGACTCGGATACGAACCTGTTCATCGCTTGTATGTCCGAGAACCTCGAGCACTGTTTCGGCGGCATGTTCCCCGGTGAACTGCTCGCCAAGTCCCCATGAGGCATCGAATCGCTTCCATGCTTCGTCGAACGCGGCATTGATCTCGCCATGTTCAGCAGGAAGTCCGTGACTAGCCAGAACCTCGGCAATGGCAAGGCGGCGCTGCACTCGAGTCGCGGCGGTATCAGCTCGTACGAGCGTGTCCCAGAAATCAAAAGTGATCCCGTCGAACCGCGACACGTTGTTCAGCGCTTTCGAATAACGCCGTCACGAATGGCGGCTTCGGCAGCAGCAGCGGCAACCAGCGGCGCAATTCGCTTATCGAACACTGACGGGATGATGTGATCGGGGGCAAGGTCCTCTGCGCTTACTGCATTCGCAATTGCATACGCCGCCGCAACTTTCATGTTCTCGGTGATCTGCGTTGCGCCACAATCGAGCGCGCCACGGAAAATACCGGGGAATGCAAGGACGTTATTGATCTGGTTCGGGAAATCGCTTCGGCCCGTTGCCATAACGGCAACACAGCCTTCGGCTTCTTCCGGACGAATCTCGGGATCGGGGTTCGCCATAGCAAACACGATCGGATCCTTGGCCATCGTCAGAACGTCCTGACGATTAATGAGATTGGGGCCACTCACGCCAATGAATACATCGGAGCCCGGCATGATGTCAGCCAGTGAACCTTTGCGACCTTCAGGGTTGGTGTTTTCCGCAAACCACTGCTTGGCAACATTGAGGTTGCCGCGCCCGTTATAGACAGCGCCTTCACGGTCGACACCAATGATGTTGCGAACACCGGCATTCATGAGGATCTTCGAAATTGCAACACCCGCAGCACCAACGCCGGCGATGACGACGGTGAGATCTTCCATCTTCTTGTTGACGATCTTGAGTGCATTCATCAGCGCAGCAAGCGTGACAACCGCCGTGCCGTGCTGATCGTCGTGGAACACGGGGATGTCAAGAAGTTCCTTGAGGCGATCTTCCACCACGAAACATGCCGGAGCGGCAATGTCTTCAAGATTGATACCGCCAAATGACGGAGCGATGTTCACAACGGTACGAATGATTTCTTCAGGATCTTTGGTGTCGAGACAGATGGGGAAACCATCGACGCCAGCAAATTCCTTAAACAGCAGCGCTTTACCTTCCATGACGGGCATTGCACCGAGCGGCCCGATGTCACCAAGACCAAGAACAGCTGTGCCGTCGCTCACGATGGCAACCGTGTTCTTGCGAATGGTGAGGTCGTGCGAAAGCAACGGATCCTTTTCGATCGCAGTGCAAATTCGCGCAACGCCTGGCGTGTACGCCATCGAGAGGTCGTCTCGATCGTTCACGGGAATGCGGCTGATGACGTGCACCTTGCCGCCGGCATGCAACGCGAACGTTCGGTCTTCCCACTCAAGGAGTTCGATATCGGAAAGTGCGCGAACAGCATCAAGTACTTGCTGTTGATGCGCTTCGCTTGAGCAGTTGACGACGACGTCTTCGTCGAGCGATTCCTTCTTGGCCTCGAATCCTTCGAGCGACCAAATGTTTCCGCCAACCGACCCAATGGCGGTAGCGAGATGGCCCAGTGCCCCGGGTTCATTCCCAAGACGGACGCGAAGACGGATGCTAAATGCGGCGGTAGTTGAGTCAGCCATAGGGGCGAGACGCTACCCGTCAAGCCATGGACAGCCCCAAGTCGGCTTCCCCGGGGCCCAATTGGCCTTTAGAGACCCAGACAGCCCGCTTCAGGCGCCTTCGTAGGGAAATCCAAGTTCCGGAGCGGTCACAAGCGCCCGAAACTGCAGACCTTCCGCCTCGGCCATGGCCTGACAGGTGCCGCCGCGATCAACAACGACCAGCACCATGACCGGTTCGGCCCCAAGTTCGCGAGCGACGTGCACCGCTTCCATCGGCGAGGTGCCACGGGTGACGGTGTCGTCGGTGATGACGCACTTGTCGCCCGGTTCGAGCGGTCCCGCGAGTCGACCAGCAACTCCGTGATCCTTCGCCTCTTTGCGGATCGTGAAGGATCGGAGCGATCGACCTCGGGTCGCAGCAACAGCGGCGATGCCATAGGCAACGGGATCAGCGCCCACCGTCAGTCCACCAATCGCAGTGACATCTGCGGGAATGAGATCGAGCGCAAGATCGGCCAAAAGCAACAACCCGTCGGGACGACAGGCAGTCTGCTTTGAGTCGATGAACCATGAACTCTTCTTGCCGGACTTCAACGTGAAATCACCGGTTCGCACCGAATAGCGAAGGAGATGATCGATTAACAGCTGTTTGGTCGTCGCGTCACTCACGACCATGAACCTACCGGCCCACGGCCAACCACGAGAGGAGTCTCGTATGCGTCAGACAACGCGGACAGTGCCGTCACCTTCGACGATGTGTCCGATCACTGAGGCCCGGTGTCCCGAAGCACGCGCGGTATCAAGTGCCTTAAACGAGTCTGACTCTGGGACGACAACAATCATGCCGACACCCATATTGAACACGCGGTCCATCTCTTCGTCGGCCACAGAACCGAGACGCTGTATTTCGCCGAAGATCGGCGGTACTTCCCAAGATCCCCGCGTAACTTCCGCCGCAGTTCCGCGCGGAAGTACTCGATTGAGATTGCCAGGAATTCCCCCGCCGGTGATGTGCGCCACGCCGCGAACATCAACAGCCTTTTGAAGTGCGGCAATCGCTGGCGAGAAAATTACTGAAGGGGCAAGCAACTCATCGGCAAGTGAGTGATGCGCCCCTTTATACGCTGGACCATCAAGCGGAAGTTGCGCTCTCTCGAGCAGAACGCGACGGGCCAACGAGAAACCATTCGACCGCAAGTTCTGCGAAGGCAGTGCGATGAGAACATCGCCGGGCGTAATCGTGGCCCCGGTGATGAGCGCGTCACGATCGGCGATTCCGACAGCAAAACCGACGAGATCAAATTCCCCGGCTTCCATCGCGCCGGGATGTTCGGCCATTTCTCCACCGATGAGCGCGCATCCTGCTTGGCGGCAACCATCGGCCACGCCCTCAACCAATTGATCGATGTGATCGGGGTCGAGACGGCCAACAGCGATGTAGTCCAGGAAGAACAAAGGTTCGGCGCCTTGACAAACAAGGTCGTCAACACACATCGCAACAAGATCGACGCCGATGGTGGTGAAACGACCGGTGGCCTGTGCAACAAGTGCCTTTGTGCCAACGCCATCGGTCGATGAAACAAGCACTGGCTTCTTGTAACGAGCAAGGTCGAGAGCAAAGAGTCCGCCGAAGCCACCAATGTCGCCAATGACTTCGGGACGGAACGTCGAACGAACGTGGGACTTAATGCGATCGACTGCTTCTTCGCCGGCATCAATGCTCACGCCCGCGCCCGCGTAGGTTTCGCCGTTCGTCACGTCATCAGTCATTGGTCTCTTCCGGGGAAGTAAAGGAGAGTGCCTCTTGAGCGGGAAGCGTCGATGCAACCGAAAGCGTTTCGGCGACACTCCCAGCTTCACTCGTTTCAGGTGTTGAAGCCGAAGGCATTTCAAGAATGTGCTTGCCAAGTTCTTCCGGAATCGCAACGGGATAGTTACCGGTCAAACATGCATCGCAGAAACCCGCACCGACAGCACCGGTGGCAGTGAGCAATCGATCAAGAGTCAGATACGACAACGAATCGACGTTGAGATATTCGCGAATTTCATCGACGCTCATATTCGCCGCGAGAAGTTCGCCCCGAGTGCCGGTATCCATGCCGTAAAAACATGGCCACTTGTATGGCGGAGATGAAACGCGCATATGCACTTCGGCCGCACCGGCTTCGCGCAGCATCGAGACCATCGCTCGAGTCGTTGTGCCTCTCACGATCGAATCATCGACAACAACAAGACGACGCCCGGCAATGTTGTCACGTAACGGATTGAGCTTCATTCGCACACCGAGAGCGCGCATTTCCTGATTCGGCGCGATAAAGGTGCGGCCGATATAGCGGTTCTTTACAAGCCCCTGCCCAAACGGAATGCCGGAGCTCCGTGCATACCCTTCGGCGGCTGGGATGCCCGATTCAGGAACACCCATAACTAGATCTGCTTCGACCGGGGCTTGTTCAGCGAGTTTCTCGCCCATGCGCACTCGCGCTTGGTGCACACTTTGCCCATACAGGCGAGTGTCGGGTCGTGCGAAATAGACGAACTCGAACAAGCACAACTTCGGATCGACTGCCGCCGGTTCAAACACGCGCACTGCGCGATATCCGGTGGCGTCGATGATGATCATTTCACCGGGTTCGAGTTCACGAACCAAATGTGCTCCTACGACATCGAGCGCAGGGCTTTCCGACGCGAGCACCCATCCGTTATCGAGTTTGCCGAGGCACAACGGACGGAAACCGTTGGGATCTCGAACACCAATGACGTGTCCTTCGTCCATGGCAACTACGGAGAATGCGCCTTTGAGCTGAGGGAGAATCGCCAGCATCGCCCGTTCGAGTGCACGATGATCGGCACTTTCATCGGGGTTCTTCGCAAGTTCTGAGGCGAGCAGTTCCGCCATGACATCACTGTCGGAACTCACGGTTCCCGGAAGCATCCCCAACTGATCGGCGAGTTCCGCAGTGTTGACAAGGTTGCCATTGTGAGCGATCGCGACGGTGTGCGCGCCAACGTTGCGGTACACCGGTTGCGCGTTATGCCAAACACTTGAACCGGTCGTGGAGTAGCGCGTGTGGCCGATGGCGAGGTGGCCAGTGAGAGCAGCAAGCGTTCGATCGTCGAACGCGTTTGAAACCAGACCGGTGTCTTTTACGACCGTAACGGTTGAGCCATCGCTCACTGCCATGCCTGCGGCTTCTTGACCACGATGTTGCAGCGCATACAAACCTAAGTAGGTGAGATGCGATACCGCTTGACCTGGTGCATAGACACCAAACACACCACAAGCTTCTTTTGGTGTGTCGTCGTCTGGATCCACGTAGTCAGTTTGCATGATTTAGTCCTGAGCAGTTCCGGCTCCGAGAGCCGCCGGAATGTGATTGGTCCACGCATCAATGACATCTGACAAGGGAAGGTCAACCAACCCCTTGATCGAGAATCGATCCCCGCCAGCAACACCGATGCGTGACACCGGTACCCCAGCTTCGGCACACAAGTTTTCGACGATGCCCATTGACTCGGGTTCAACACAGACAACGACTCGTGATGGACCTTCGGCAAAAAGTTCAGCGGCATTGGCGACTCGAGCTGCGGACACACCGATTCCGGACTT
>WLMU01000059.1 GCA_009700115.1 Actinomycetota bacterium | reverse complement strand
CGGCGAAACGTACGCGAACCTCGTGGGAAAAAGGATACGAACTCGCGTTGGTCGGAATGTCGAGTGAGACTCTCAAGAAGACCGCTTAGTTTCGAGGAACATCGATCCAGGGAAGTTCTTTGTCGACACGAGGTTCTCCCGGAAGTCCCAGCACTCGCTCGCCGAGAATATTTCGCTGAATTTCCGATGTCCCGCCCTCAATGGAGTTGGCGCGCGATCGTAGAAACATTTTGCGAGACGTACCTGGGGGACCAGTGAGTCCGATGTGGTCTGATCTAACCATCGTGTAGTCGTAATCAATGAGAGCCTTTGCTCCCAGTAATTCAACGCAGAACTCGTAGATGTCTTTGTTGACTTCAGCGAATTGCAACTTGGCGATCGAACCCTCTGGTCCAGGGTTTCCAATGCGCCGGTTCTGTGAGGCGCGAATATTTGTGAGTCGCAGAACCTCGGCCGAAATCCATAGTTGCATGAGCCGATCTCGCGTTACGGCGGTATGCGCTGACGGATCGTCGTTCCAAAGGCGAACAGCTTCGGCGATTGCGCCCGAGCCGCGCTGGGGGACTCCGCCACCGCCACCGCCAATGGTGGTTCGCTCATTTGCGAGCGTCGTCATCGAAACTCGCCAGCCTTCACCGACATCTCCGATGCGATCGGAGTCAGGAACGCGCACCTCAGTGAGATACACCTCGTTGAACTCGGCTTCACCTGTCATTTGTCGGAGCGGACGGACCTCAACTCCTGGGGCGTGCATGTCGAGCGCAAAGTAGGTGAGTCCTTTGTGCTTTGGCGTGTTGGGGTCGGTACGAGCAACGAGCATTCCGCGATTAGCGAGGTGGGCAAGCGTGTTCCACACCTTCTGTCCGGTGATGACCCATTCGTCTCCGTCCCTAACTGCTCGACAACCGAGACCTGCGAGATCCGAGCCAGCGCCGGGCTCGGAGAACAACTGACACCAAGCGTCCTCGCCAGTGAAGATGCGGCGTAAAAGAGTGGCGCACTGTTCGTCAGTCCCGTGGGTTGCGATAGTCGGACCTGCCATGGTGATGCCAAAAAAGAAACGAGTCTCAATCGGAGCTGCGCCCGCCTCTCGAAGACGGCGGTCGATCTCTCGCTGGGCGGTGGGGGCGAGGCCTAGTCCGCCTCGGCCCAAAGGGAAGTGGACCCATGCCAGTCCGAGGTCGTACTGGTGTCCCCTGAACGTGACGTTGTCGACAGTTCGGGGGTCGAGGTCGCTGAGAAGGGTGGAGAGGCGGTCTTCGACGAGGGTGTTGGCATCAGTCGTGCTCATGGTCGAGAGGTTACGCAGAGCGAGCATCTTGCGCACCCATAGTGCGGGGCTTCAGTGGTTGGAAGCGAGGAGAGCAGCAGCCGGTACTATCGCAACCCGATAGCCGGAAGCAGCCGGCCTGAATAAGAACGAGAGGTGGCCAATGGCCGAAGTGAAGTTCGACGACATCGATGCGATTAACGCGCTTGCCAGCGACGAGTTTGGTGAGTGGGGTGAGTCAATCGAGGTGACACAGCAAATGATCAACGACTTTGCCGAGCTCACTGGTGATCGTCAGTGGATTCACATTGATGTTGAGCGTTCCCTCAAGGAGAGTCCGTTTGGTGGGCCGGTTGCTCACGGATTTCTAACGCTTAGCCTCATGCCAAAGTTGGCGACGTTCCCGGTCAAGCTCACAGGCAATGGCAGCGCAGTGAATTATGGCGCCGAAGGACTTCGGTTTCTGTCGCCTGTTCCCGCCGGAGCCAAGGTGCATGCTCGTTCGCGACTCGTGAAGGCTGAAGCGAAACCCAAGGGCACGCTCATCACGACCGAAGCAGAGATCGCAGCAGAAGGTTCCGATCGTCCTGCGCTTCTTTACAAGATGCAGGTTCTGTACACACCGCCTCGCTGACCATTACAAATTCCTGATGTGACTGTGTCCTGCTCCCACGGTGGCAGGACACAGTCGATGAGAAAAGGAATCTATACAATCCCACCAACAAAGAAATAGTTCCAACGGTCGAATCGACGAACCGAGGACTCTGCGGAGTTCCATCTACTGAATGGGCAGTATCGGTCGGATCTGTTTGAGCGTTTGTCGTCGGACTCGGTCACAGGAACATTTTTTCGTCAGCCCCGCTCGGCGATGATCATTTCCAAACACTCGCTCGCGGGGTTGTCACGCCAAACCATGCTGTCGGCAGGAAGCAGGCCTCGCTGTTCGAGGCGGTTCATCACGCGAACCACGATGACGCAGTAGCGAGCAGCAGCAAAGAGTTCGTGAGTTGCAGTATCGATCTCCGGCCGTCCGGCATGCTGAAAATAGATCGATCGCTGTTCATCTCGCGTGGGATCTCCGGCAAGGCGATCGAGTCCAGCGAGTTCGTGCATCGTTCGATCGAACATCAGCCACCAACCCAAATCGAATTCAGGGGGGCCGATACACGCCGCCTCAAAATCAGTCAGACAGGCGGGAGAAGTTCCGTTCCAGATGATGTTGCCTGGCCTCGGGTCGCCCCAGCACAGGCCTGTTCGTTCGTTTGATGGAAGTTCGGCGGCAATGGCCTCCCATGCTGAGTCGAGGAGGGGGTGTGATCGCCCGCGCAGTTCGTCATCTCCAAATGATTTCCAAAGATTCGCGAGATGTTTTGAACCAGGTGTAACTCCAGCGGGTGCAAGCCAGCCAAGGTCGATGGTGTTGAGCGGCAGTGAGTGCAGTCGTGCCATCTCTTGCAACCCGCTACTGATGAGCGATGTGCGTTGTTCTGGGCGCATTTCCGTAAAGAAACCTTCGGAACTGTAAGGAGGACTCTCGATTGGGACGACTCCGTCAACGTGGTGCATCACGAAGAACGGAGTGCCGAGGATTCGATCGTCAGATTCGTAGCCAAGGAGTTCAGCAATGGGAACGATTCCGTCTCGCCGGAGCGCGTCCATGATTCGGTATTGGATCTCGATTTCGGGCATGACGAGGTCCGACTGGGTCGGGTAAACGGCGGGTTCGGGAGTTTCGAGTCGAACGACGAAACGGAAGGGAGTATTGGCTGCGTCGCGAGCAGTGACGAGCAGGGTTTCGGCCGAGAAACCGCCTGATGGACGTCCACCGATTTCGACGGTGATCGACGGGGATCCCATGCGCTCACCGATCCACTTAGCGAGTGCCTCGGTATTAAGTACTTCGTTAGTCATGGTTCCCCCCTGTGCGCCGAACGTAGCAGGGCCCATTTGAAAGTCTTGACGGACCTACAATCTCCCCACTGCTGATCCATGGGGGACCAATGACTGATCTCGTCGACAATCCGATGCTGCTTCCTGATCCCGAACCGGCCGAGGTTCGCTACACGATTATCTCCGTCGATGATCACCTCGTCGAGCCGCCAGGGATGTTCGACGGTCGTCTACCAGCTCAGTTTCAGAGCCGTGCGCCCAAGGTCGTCACGAACGAAAACGGTCACGAAGTTTGGGAGTTCGAAGGCCAACGCTTCACGCAGGTCGGAATGAATGCGGTTGCCGGCCGACAAAAGAGCATGAAGAACCTCGAACCCACAAAGTTTTCCGACATGCGTAAGGGCTGTTGGGATATCAACGAACGTGTTCGAGATATGGACATCAATGGTGTCTGGGCTTCAATGAATTTCCCCTCGATGATCACTGGTTTCTGCGGTCGGGTTTTCGCGCAAATCGATGACCTCGATCTTGGGTACGCCACAACGCAGGCATGGAATGACTGGTTGTACGAGGAATGGTGGCAACCAGCGAAAGATCGGATCATTCCTCTTGGGCTCACGTTCCTCGCCGATCCCGAAAAGGGAGCAGCCGAAATTCGACGTAACGCGGCTCGAGGCTTTGTTGCTGTCACGCTTCCTGAGCGTCCACAGAATATTGGTTTCCCATCGCTTTTCACCGGTTACTGGGACCCGATTGTTCAGGCGTGTGCTGAAACGGACACAGCAATCGCTTTGCACGTGGGTTCATCTGGCGGTTACCCGACGCCCGAGGCCTCGCCTGCACTCCAACTCGGAGCAACGATGTTTGGCCAATTGTCTTTGGCTGCGTGCGCTGAGTGGCTTTGGTCGGGCTACCCGTTGAAGTACCCAAATCTCAAGATCACCATGTCCGAAGGCGGCATCGGATGGGTGGCCATGTTGCTCGACCGACTCGACAACATCATCGATCGTTCTGGCTATGGCCTGGGTTGGGATGTGCGACCTGCTGATGTGCTGAAGCGCAACTTCTGGTTCTGTACGATCGACGATCCGTCCACGATCATGACCCGTCATCGCATCGGTGTTGAGAACATCATGTTCGAGACCGATTACCCGCACGGCGATGGCACCTGGCCAGATACGCAACAGGTGGTCGCTGACACCTACGGTGATCTTCCGTCGAACGAGTTGCGCGCAATCCTTAGTGAGAATGCTGCTCGAGTGTTCCGACATCCACTGCCGAATGAAGTGCTTCCTCGTTAGGAAGCGTTTGCGATAGCGGTTTCGCGCAAGACATATTTCAGGACTTTCCCACTCGCATTGAGCGGAAATTCTTCGACCATCATGACGTGGCGTGGCACCTTGTAGTTCGCCATGGATTCGCGACTCCAGGCAACCACATCTGACGATGTCAGAACAACGCCGGGCTTAGGAATGACAAAGGCAACGCCAACTTCGCCCATCCGTGGGTCCGGAATGCCGAGTACGGCAACTTGACTGATGTCAGGGTGGGTCAGAAGGAGGTTTTCGATTTCGGCCGGATAGGCGTTGAATCCGCCGACGATGAACATGTCTTTCATGCGGTCGGTGATGCGCAGATTTCCTGCGCCATCCATAACGCCAATGTCGCCTGTGTGAAGCCAGCCCTCGTCATCGATTGCTTCCGCGGTCGCCTCGGGATTGCCTATGAATCCCTTCATGATGTTGTAGCCACGGATGAGAACCTCGCCGGGCTCGCCAGGTGCAACTGGCTGACGGTTTTCGTCCGCGACGATGACCTCGACATCGGGAATCGCTCGCCCTGCGGTGTTGGCGATGATTTCGGGGTCGTCGGTATGGCGGCACATCGTTGCGATGCCCGTTGCTTCAGTCAGGCCGTATCCGGTCACGATTGTTTTGAACGTCATCTCTGAACGCATGCGGTGAATCATCTCGACGGGAACGGTTGCGGCTCCGGTTACGGAAAGTCTCAAACTCGAAAGATCGAAATTCTTCAACTCGGGATGGTCGAGCATCGTCATGTATACCGTTGGCGGGCCAGGGAGCATTGTGATGCGTTCTTCTTCGACGCGGCGCATCACTGAAGGAACGTCGAACACCGGGTGCGGCAAGATCGTCGCGCCCATCAGGATTGACGCAAGAATTCCCGACTTCAGACCGAAACCATGAAAGAAGGGATTAATGATGAGGTATCGATCGCCTCTCGTAAGTCCAACAACGATCGACCAGCTCCAATAGGCACGAACGCTTGCCCCGTGGGTGAGCATCGCACCCTTCGGTAAGCCTGTTGTTCCCGACGTAAAGAGGATGTCGCAGAGATCATCTGGGGTGAGTGCCGCCGCGCGAATTGCGGCTGCATTGGGCGGGACCGAATCGGCCATTGCGAGGAAGTCAATCCAGTTTGTTGTTTCTGCGCGAGTTGGTCCGCCAAGAAGTACGACATGCTCCAACAGGGGCAGAGCGGATCGGTCACCAAGCAACTCGACATAATCGGTGCCGAGAAACTCGGAAACTGTGAAGAGCAATCGAACGCCTGCGTTTTCGAGAATGTACGTTGCTTCTGGACGCTTAAATCGTGTATTCAGCGGCACGAGAACAGCCCCGGAGCGATGAATTGCGCAACACGCGATAACCCACTCGGCGGTGTTCTGCGCCCAGATCGCAACGCGGTCGCCCGGCTTGATCCCTATGGCGATGAGAGCGCGAGCGGCAATGTCTACGCGATCAAGGAGTTCCTCCCAGTTGCAGCGGAGGTCGCCATCGACGAGGGCCTCAAGCGTTGCAAACTCAACAGCGGCACGCTCGAGTGCGGCCGCGACTGTCGGAGGAAGCACGTCATAATCGATGTGTTCAGCGCTGACGGGCAAGGCGTTCTCCGAAGTGAGGATGCTCGAGTAGAACGACCATTGAACCACGATTCAACTGATCGCTGTATGGTTCACAGCGTTCAGGGCAGGGGGTCGGGGATCTCGGCCGACCCGGTTCTCGAAAAGGGGACGATTCTTCAGATGAGTACCGATGTCTGGCGCAGCGGATCGCAGTCAACGATTCCGGCACTGCTGATGCAGCGTCTTGAGGTCGACCCCGATGGCCCGTACTTAGACGTATGTGGCGATACCGTGACTGCAGCGCAGTTAGTGGATGTTTCTGGTCGGCTGGCTGCCTCGCTTCGAACGATGGGCATCTCTCAAGGCGATCGCGTCGCCACGCTGATTGAGAATTCGATTGAGGCTGTCTATGCATGGTGGGGGATCATCCTGGCCGGAGCAATCGCCGTGCCGGTGAACACTGCTTATAAGGGTGAGTACCTGCGTCACCAACTTGCAGATTCGGGTTCCAAGGTTGTCATCGTCGCAGCAGAATTCCTGGGTCGTCTCGAAGCGGTAGTTGAAACGATCGATTCTGTTCAACACGTTGTGATCATCTCCGATGTGCCTTCGGCGATTGGTGGCGTGACCGCATCGCTGTGGGATGAGCTCCTGACTTCCGACGCCACACTCCCCGAAATCAGCACCAAGCCTTCTGATCTCGGTACGTTCATCTACACGGGTGGAACAACGGGACTATCGAAGGGCTGCATGCTCAGCCACAACTATCACGAGGCTCTTACTCGACAGATCGGAATCTGTTGGGAGCGAACTGCTGAGGATGTGGTCTGGACTCCATTGCCGCTGTTCCACTTCAATGCAATCACGACTGCAGTTATCGGCCCACTGGTATTCGGGGGCCGTTCAGCGATTTACCGCCGGTTCTCGGTCTCGAATTTCTGGCCCGAGATGAACAGGGTCGGAGCAACGATTACCTCGACACTCGGGACCATGGCGTACTTGTTGGCTCACGACGTTGATCGCCCGGAGATGCCAAGGTCGGGTGCGCCTGAAGCCAATACAACACTCCGACTTCTTGGCGCCGCTCCCATGCCGACTGAAGTCGACGACATCATGAAGAACCGGTTTGGGCTCACGACGTTCAGCGCCGCTTATGGAGTTACCGAGGCAAGTTTGATTTCGTGGCAGCCACCGGGCGGCTACAACAAGCCGAACGCCGCCGGTGTCATTAACGAGGAGTACTTCGACGTTCGCATTTTCGATGACGAAGACAACGAGGTTCCGCGCGGTAATCGAGGCGAAATTGTTATTCGACCCAAGCGTCCTGAAGTGATGTTTGCGGGCTATTGGGGCCGACCTGAAGTGACCGTCGAAACCAGTCGTAATTGGTGGTATCACACCGGCGATATCGGAATAGTTGACGAAGATAATTTCTTATTTTTTGTCGACCGTAAGGCCGACTACTTGCGACGGCGCGGCGAGAACATTGCCAGTTTCGAAGTCGAATCCATAATCATGGGACACGGTCAGATCGCCGACGTTGCTGTGCATGCTGTTCCGAGCCCGCTCACAGAAGATGATCTCAAAATCACGGCGACTCTCGTTGAGGGGGCCACTGTGAGTGAAGAGGAACTGTTCCTGTGGTGCGTCGACCAACTTCCCTACTTTGCGCTGCCCCGATTCATAGAATTTCGCGCTGATCTCCCTCGTTCACCGGTCGGGCGCGTGTTGAAGCGTGAACTGCGCGATGAAGGCGTGACCACTATTACCTGGGATCTTGAGCAGTCAGGCGTTGTCTTCGAAAAGCGTTGAATCAGTCGCTTCGACGTTGAGCAAGTTTCTCTCGCAAGACCGCGACTCGTTCAGGGATCCATGATTGTTCGATGGACCACTGTTGTTGCGCAAGCTCAATGGCCACAGCTGATTCGCGATCGAGGTTGATTGTTGCATCCAGTGTCTGTTTTGCTCTGCGCATTGCTTCGCGCGGCCGAGATGCAGCGCGACGGGCAAATGACATTGCCAACTCGGCGATGTCGCCTGATGGTGCACAGCGCCAAGCGATTCCGACCTCGGCGGCTTCGACTCCGGTGAGATGGTCGCCGAGAAGTGAGAGGGCCACGGCTCCCTGACGTCCAATTCGTAGAGCAAGAGCTCGTAGTTGCCCGCCCCCTGGATGGACTCCGAGATCTAGCAGTCGAGGGTCGAATGTTGCGTCAGGCGTGCACAGAATTACGTCGCAGGCCAACACGAGGTTGATGCCCGCGCCGATGACAGCGCCTTCGACGACTGCGATGGTCGGTATTGGTGCGTTGGCCAGAGCTTCCGCTCCGCGTGCAATATCGGTGAGCGATGCACGAGGGGCAACGAGGTCGTTGAGGTCGCCACCGGAACAAAAGACCGGGGGAGTTGCGGCCAGAATCAGAGCGTCCACACCCGTGGCTAACGCCTCTTTGACCGCCGATTCGAGGTCGAGTGAGAGTTCTATGCGCAACGCGTTGCGTCGTTCGATATCGCACAACGTCAGGAGCGCGATCGAGCCCTCAAGAATCTCTAGTGAGACGAGGGGGTGTCCGGTCGGACGCTTGATCGGATCAAAGGAAGTCATGCCGTCGGAGCGAGCTTGCCGACCTCGATGCCGACGTGCTTCTCGCGCCGACCGGTATCGAATGCTCGCTCGCTCACGTCGTGGTTCGGCGACAGTGATCGAAGGGCCTTGACGGTGGCCCCCGACTTTGGAACATGAACGAAGGGATCGAACGAATACCAACGCATGGCGTTTTCGTGGGTGATCTTGTTGATTTCGCTGTCTGGAATTTCGCGTGCTACCTCGGCAAACTCCTCGCCGGCGTGCGGCCATGAAGAGTCTGAGTGGGGATAGTCGCACTCCCAAGCGATGTTGTCGATGCCAACATCGTGGCGGAGTTTCACGCCAATGGGATCGGCGATGAAACAGGTGAGGAAGTGCTCGCGGAAAACCTCGCTTGGAGTCTTCTTCCCGAAGTCTTGCCCGGTCCATCGGTGATGCATGTCGTAGGTGCGGTCGAGGCGGTCGAGGAAGTAAGGGATCCATCCGATGCCGCCCTCGGAAAGGGCAATCTTGATTGTTGGAAACTTTTTAAGAACTCGTGACCAGATGAGATCGGCAGCAACGGCACAGATGTTCATCGGTTGCAGCGTCATCATCACGTCGATGGGTGCGTCCGGGGACGTGATTGCGAGCTTCCCGGAGGATCCGAGGTGAATCGAAAGCACGGTGTCGGTGTCGCAGAGTGCTTGCCAAAACGGATCCCAGTACTCATCATGAAGGCTCGGATAGCCGAGGGTGAAGGGGTTCTCGGTGAATGTCACCGAGTGAACACCCTTTGCGGAAAGTCGGCGGACTTCATCGCCGGCGAGTTGCGCATCCCAGAGAATCGGCAGGCCCATTGGGATGAAGCGACCAGGTGCGGCAGCGCACCATTCGTCGATGTGCCAGTCGTTGTACGCCCGAACAACATCAAGAGCCAGGTTCTTGTCATCGCACGCAGCGAAGAGGCGACCGCTAAAACCCGGGAATGAGGGGAAATTCATCGATGACAGAAGCCCGCCACCATTCATGTCCTTTACTCGTTCACCAACGTCCCAACACCCCTGACGGATTTCATCGAACGAGGTAGGTTCAATCCCGTATTCTTCTTTTGGCCGTCCGGCCACAGCGTTGAGGCCGATGTTGGGGATGATCGATCCCTCGAACATCCAGACGTCGTCGCCCTTATCGTTTCGCTCGATCCTCGGGAACCGACCCTTCCACTTTGCCGGTGTGTGTTCATCGAACATTGAGGGTGGCTCGACGAGGTGGTCGTCCACGCTTACGAGAATGAGATCGTCGCTGTTCATTACTGCCCCCAAGTAGATCGACCGCAGTTGCGGAGTTACTCCCAGATTGGAATGCGAGCGAATTCGTGAGAGCAACAACCATCACACGATCCACTGGCTTCGACTCCAGTTTCAGTTGACTGAACTATAGTTCAATCATTCGAACCGAGCGCTTTTCGGCGACCTACTCGAAGCTTTTCTAGGGGGAACAAATGACAAAGAAGAAGACGGACTCTAAGAAGTCCGCTAAGAACGGTGGCGCGCGGACGAATCTCCATGGCGGAATCGTTAATGAGGCCGATGCGTCATCTGGCGAGCTTCAATACGCAGAGCGAATGTTCCCCGCCCCATTCGACCATGGGATCGCCCAAGCTGATCGCGCAGTCACCAATGTGAAGCATGGAACTCGCGCCCACCTCGAAGGTGGAGTCGGCGACTCGAATCGCCAGTTCTGGTGGCAAGGTGGCGGGCCGGCAACCGATGTCGCTGTTCAGAACATCACCATCTACCCGCCCACGAGAGGGCAAAAAACACAAGGCGATCCCTTCGAGCCGGTCAAGATCGGCATTCTCATTGATATGGACCTCAATCAGCTTCTCGCCGATTGGATCGACCCAACGATTTTGGCGATCGAAGACGCTATGAATGAGGGCGTCTGGCGTAGAAGCCCGGTTCAACTCGTGATAGCTGACGCCCGCGGACTTCCTCGCGAGAACTATCGCAAGTTGCTGAAGGGTTACGAATGGCTTGTTGACGAAGGCTGCGTCGTCGTCCTCGGGCCAATGATTTCGGATAATTGTCTGTTGCTTCAAGACACCGCAAACCGTCTCGGCGTGCCCTGCATTGGTTGGACCGGAGCCCACAAGTTTGCCTCCGATTACTGCTTTACGGTGGCGAACGGAGACGTTGCGACCGAAGGCGTTATGTGCGCTCAGTGGTTGCACGCTCATGGACACGACAAGGTTGGCCTCTTCTGGGAAGCAGGCTCCTCGGGTCGCGACTATGCGGATTACTTCCGCGACGCAGCGCTCGATTTAGGTATGACGATCATTCGCGAGGTAAAGCTCGAACCGAACCCGGTTGGGTTGAAAGATGACCTCGAAAGCATGAGAGCTCTCGGCGCCGAAGGCCTGTATTACGGCGGGTATGGCTACGCCACATTCCACTTCGCGGAAGCATTGAAATCGCTTGATTGGGATCCGCCTCGAGTGATGGGTACCGCATTCATGTTCTATTCGAACTCGAACGCCTGGGCAGAGGGGCTCGAAGGGTGGCATGGCGTCGACCAGCTCGGCGAAGACGG
>WLMU01000058.1 GCA_009700115.1 Actinomycetota bacterium | reverse complement strand
TTCAGTGTTTGAGCAGCTCGCAATTACCGACCCAGGAGCGGTCGTGATGATTGGTGATCGCGAACATGACGGTCATGGTGCAGCAGCGCTCGGTACTCACTTCATTGGAGTGTCGTGGGGCTTTGGGGACTACGAGGAATTGCTGGCTGCCGGCGCAACCCAAGTCGCCGATCACCCCTCTGAAATTGAGGCCTTCGTCGCGTTTATTTCCTGACGATTCACGAAAACTACGGCGCTAAACCGTGTGCAGCGGGGTCCGATGTGGGAGTGTGTCGCCCATGTCAAAGCGCACCCAAATCCTTTCTGTTCCGGCTCTTGTCGTCATTGTGGGCTCCGTTCTTCTGGCGGCCTGCGGAGGAAGCAGTAGTTCGAAGGCCGCGACGCCGGCGCCGCTGCCAGCTCGATCGGGTACCTACGCAGTTGGCCACGACACCATCTCTATTCCTGATCCAGCAACCGGGAAAACAATTAGCGCCGATCTTTGGTATCCGGCAGCTTCGGGAGCGACCGGGACAGCCACTCGTTACTCACTTCTCCCGACTGCGTATTTCGATTCGAAGGTTGCGATCGAAAAGGCGCCAATCAACAACGCTGGTGCTTTCCCGTTTGTTGTGTATTCGCATGGAAGTGGCGGCCAGAGTTTCGTTGCATCGTTCCTCACTGAAGACATTGCCAGCCATGGCTATGTCGTGTTGTCGGCAAATCACGCGGGCAATACCGCCGCCGATCAATTGCTTGGAACCTCTGTGTCAGAGGATCAAAATGATTTTCTTCGCCCGAACGTTGTCGAAGCCGAAATCAATTGGGCCCTTGCTCAGTCATCTGGTTCGGCCAGCGCGTACCCAGTGCTCAAGGGCGCCATCGACGAAAAGCGCATCGGTCTCGTGGGTCACAGCTACGGCGGCTACACCGCACTCGCAACTGTTGGTGGTCACACCGGTCCGGCCGGAACAACCAAGCCCGATCCTCGGATCAAGGCTGTTGTCGGTCAGGCCCCGTATACCCGTCGACTTTCTGACTCTGAACTCGCCGGAATCAAAATCCCCGTGATGTTGATGGTCGGCACGAAAGACATCACCACACCGTTGGCTTCTGATTCGCAGCGTCCTTTCGATCTCATCACTGGTCCTCCTGTGGTGCTTGCAGTCATGACGGATGCTGCCCATCAGTCATTCACCGACGTGTGTATGTACCTCGATGAAATCCCGAAGTTGCCTGCCGCTCCGGCATTGGTTGCGGCAGCGATCCAGACACAAGCCAAAGAGGGTTGCGGAGCAGGTTTCATGCCGTATGCCCGTGACCTTGAACTGGCATCAGGTCTCACCATCGCATTCCTCGATGAATTTGTTGCTGGCACACCAAATGCATCGTGGTTCTCGGGTAAGACCGCAACGATTAGCGCCCCCGACATCGCCATTTCTGTCAAGCGATAGGTCAAACCGCAAAGAGCGACGCTTCACCATTTGAACGCCAACAGGTTTGGTAGGTTCGAAGCGTGAATCCAGTCACTCTTGCAATTGCTGCGTTTATTACTGCGGCGATTGGAACTTTGGGTGGTTTGGGTGGAGCAATTCTTCTTGTTCCCATTCTTGTGTTGTCGGGAATGGAGGCGAAATACGCGGCGCCATTGGGTTTAGTTTCGGTTGCCGCCGGCTCGCTTGCCGCAGCGCCTCATCAACTCAAAGCCCAAGTTGTGAACCAGCGCCTTGGGGTCGCGACTGAGATTGCTGCTTCTTCTGCGGCCTTGATCGGAGCCCTTGTTTCTGGCCTTCTTGGTCATGCGTTGCTTTCTGTGCTGTTGGGTGTTGTCGCGTTAGTTGCTGCATTTGCTGGAGCGCGTCGTAAGGGCATCCGAAATCTTCCCGATCCAACGCTGTCTATCGCTGATGTTGGCGAAATCCCGGGAACGCTCGCCGGCGTCTATCCGTTGGGTGACGAATTCGTGCCGTATCGCGCCAATCGCTTGCCTCTTGGTTTGTTGGGAATGGGGATGGCTGGTCTGATCTCCGGTCTGTCAGGAGTTGGCGGCGGATGGGTCAAAACTCCAACCGCGTCAGAGATCATGCATGTCCCTGTAAAAGTTGCGGCAGCGACATCGACTTTCACTGTTGGTGTCACAGCAGCGGTGGGGTTATTGGTTTATGAATCTCAAGGTCGCATTGTCATTTCCGATGCAGCGCTCGTCGCCGCTGCCGGATTAATCGGTGGAACTGTTGGTGTCCGGCTCCAGCATGTACTTCCGCCGCCGCTTGTGCGTCGCGGTCTTTCTGCCATCCTTGCCGTTATTGGCGTGCTACTGATTGTGCGCCGATGAACAGTTTCAAGGCCCTTTCACGCGTCATGCAGGTCGCACTTGTTGCAACGTTTGCGTGTGCTGTCGGTGGGGCGTTCATCCCAGGAAGCATTGGTCGGGTCAGCGGAACCGCTTGCATCATGCTGTTGATCGCTGCTCCAGTAGTGCGCGTTGGTTGGCTGGTAGTCAACTGGACCCGAGTGCGCGATACCCGCTTTGCACTGCTGGGCTGCGTGTTGCTACTGGTATTGGCTGCGAGCGGGACGATTGCTCTCGTGCGCTGAGGGCGCACCAATAGGGCTCCTCGCTAGGATTTAGCTATGAACTCTGATGGCCTGGCTCGCCCTATTGATTTCGCAGTACGTGCCGGCGACGGCATTCATTTGGGTCTGTCACTTGGTGGTGGCGGAGTTTTCTTTGTCGCTTGGCAGACGGCCTATGTCGAACAGTTAGCCAAGCGCGGTATCAATCTGAAGGGTGCGGGTCGCGTCGTCGGAACATCTGCCGGCTCTTTGGTCGCATCCATTCTTGAAGCTGGGCACATCGGTCGCTTTGAGCGTGAGTTGGCGTTTCTTGCAAAGGTCCCTGCACTGATTGCTCTCTTAGCACCGGCAAGCTCGTTCAAGCCGAGCCAACAGCGAGCGCTGGATGCCTTTGTTGCGGCTCAAAGCGCGGATCCCGATCTGATTCGTGCGATCGGTCATGACGCACTCGTCGCTGCGACCCCATCGGCCAAGACGATGGCGCGCAACGTGTCGTTGATGCTTTTGTCGCGGAAGTGGCCGTCGGATTCGTTGCACATCACGTGTGTTGACACGCTCACAGGCGAACGATGTGTTGTCACTCGCGACTCCGGCGTGGGCATCGACCGAGCGGTTGCTGCGAGTAGCGCAGTGCCAGGAATCTTCAGTCCTCAGCCGATCGGCGACCGTAGGTGCATGGACGGAGGCGTCAGCGGTTCCGGAACGCACCTCGATCTCCTCGCCGGGTGTGATCGCGCTGTGGTGTTGAGTCTCGCCGATTCCACTCCGAAGCCGGTTGGAGCAATGACCCAATCGGCGGGAGGGTTTGCCGCCGAAGTTGCAGCACTCGAGGCAGCAGGCACAAAGGTCTTCTTGCGCAGTCCCGAATCAATGGATCTCACGAAATTGATGGATCCGAAAGCGGTTCCTGATGCAATTGCAATGGCCAAACGTCAAGCGGCGGCCGATGTCGATGCGCTTCGCGAGTTCATCGCCTAAGAAATCGGCGCGCATCCCTTTCAGTTGAGACAGGATGTGCACATGGAACGGATCTCTCCGACTCGGTCGGTGACGCAGGACGAAGTCGCGACCTTTTGGCGCGACGGTGTTGTGTGTTTGCGATCGATCATTCCTGTCGAACTTGTTGAATCGATGGCGGAACCGATTGAAGAAGCACTTGTTGGTTCGGCGATGGCGGACCTTTCGGAGATGGCCGACGCGCTTGAAAGTGGAGCGGGAGCGACACGCAACGTTGACGAATTAGTCGTTGCATCAGGTGCGCCACGCGGTCACTTCAAAGCGGGAACTGACCACTGGCTCCTTCAGCAGGAATTCCGCGACTTTGCGCTTCGTTCTCCGCTGCCCGAAATCGTTGCGTCGATCCTTCGAAGTGACGAGATTCGTCTCTATGAAGACAGCGTTTTGGTGAAAGAACCAGGAACTCAGGAGAAGACTGGATTCCATCAGGACATGGCCTATTTCCATCTCGATGGAGATCTGGTCTGCACAACATGGGTTCCTCTCGATGTCGTGACCGCCGAAACCGGAGCAGTGCGCTTTGTCGTTGGATCGCATCTTGACGACACGAAGTATCGACCGAATATGTTTGTTTCCGATTTGGCCATCCCCGGAACAGAAGGTGTTGAAGTTCCTGATTACGACGCCGTCGTTGGCGAAGCGCGCATCATTAGTTTTGATACGGCTCCAGGGGATCTCACTGTTCACCATGCTCGAACGATCCATGCCGCCAGCGGAAATCTGAGTCGGACTCAGCGACGACGTGCGATCAGTGTTCGTTATACAGGTGACGGGACTCGATTCAAACTGGTGGCCGGCTCGCCGATAAAGCAACATCACGCTTCGTTGTCGGACGGCGACTTTCTCAACGACGAGTCATGTCCGCTCGCGTGGCCGTGACTTCAACGTGCCGGCGTAAGCGATGACAATTGCCATTCGCCGTCTTCTTTGTAGGTGACGTCGCCCACTGGTGAATCAGTTCGCAGATCGATGTGACGTTCCATGCGGATCAAGAGCATGTCTTGAATCGAATACCAGTAGTCGATCGTTGTGGTTCCCCGTTGGGGGCCAGTGAGAGTGTCGATTTCGCGGTAGTGGAATACGGGCACTTGGGTTGATTCGACCTCAAGCGATGCGATGCCAAGAGATTGAAAGGCGACATCGGAGTTCGTGATTCCCGTGATGGTGTCGCTGGTTCCCGCACACACATATGTCGAGATTTGGTCGCGCTGCTCACCGGCTCTGATGATTTCGCCTGGAGGCGTGCAGGTGAATTCCGAAACGTTGGTTATTGATGTAGCCCCAAGATCCCAGGCAGTTGAGGTCACATTTTTGTGTTCCGTCAGAACACCGTTATCGATGCAGTAGCTCCACCTTTGCTGAAACGCTGTATTGAAATCGACAGTCGTGGTCCAGCAGTTATCGCCTTGGTGGGTCACGGTGACCGGAGCTGATGTGCCGTAATTCTGGCTGGTTGGAGGAAAACTGATTGAGGCCTTGCCCGAGGCGTCGGCCTGATACACGCCAGACGGAGGTCTAGTTACGACGGCACCGAGTGTTTCCACTGCGGATGTATCTCCATTCCGAAATGCTTGGAGTGCATCTTCAAGTGATCGGGCACCCGGGTTGTCGCGAAAGACAAACATCGAGAGCAGCAAGACGATCGGAACGAAGAGAACAGTGGTAACGATCGCTCCAGCAATAACTATCCACCGCAAGGAATGTCTCGTACTGGACATCGCACCTCCGGTCTTTTCGCCGTGAATTCAATCTACGGCATAGGGAGTGGTCAGATCCGGTAGTCGGCGACTTGGGTATCTTCAGCACCGACATCGGCAAAGTTGTCGTAGGCCCGAGCTGCCATGAATTCACGCCACTCAAATGCTCGGTATCGGGCGCCAGCACCGATGAGTTCCGGTAGCGGTTCAATGATTGATGGGCGCGGGGGATTAGCGAAATAGGGAATGGAAAATCGTCGATGTTCAGTCATCGGCGTTACGCGGTGCACTGCTGCCCGGTAGAGATCGTTTGTCCATGCTTGGGTGCAGTCGCCGAGATTCACGACAATTGTCCCCGATTCGGGCGGAACATCGATCCATCCGGCATCATTTGAAAGCGTTTGAAGGCCACCGATGTCGTCTTGAAGAAGGAGAGTGAGCGTTCCAGGATCGGTGTGATGGCCAAGTGCAACTTCGCCAAGATCAGCAAGACCGTCGCGTTCTTCGTCAGGGACCGGATCGCCAACGGTGTAGAGGTTGAGTCGAACGGTGCTTCCCGGACGAGCGAATGTGAGTTGTTCTCGTGAGGCAGGCCCAAGTTCAAGAACGGAATACAACAGGTCGAGTGTTCGTTGTGCGAGTGTGCTCATCACATCGAAGTGTTGAATCATCGCATCGCGAAAACCGGAGAGTTCTGGCCACCGGTTCATCTGATCGGCTGCGGCCGGATCGACAAAATCGAATACTTCCTTGTGATCACGCATTCGCTTCGTGAGTTCACGGTCGAACCAACCCAGTGGGTTCTGTTCGTCTCGCATGATTGCGGTACGGATCGACCGCGGAGCATCAAAGAAGCGCTCGGTGGCGACCCAGGTATTGGCGATGACGTCATCGAGACCATGGCCCGTAAGGAGAAAAAATCCGTGGTCGCGACAGGCTGCATCGAGCGCCTCGCGGGAAGTGGCACTGGGAGCAGAGATGTCAACAACGGGAACGGCGGGCATGTCCCATTGTGGCCCGACCGGGTGCTCGTTCGCCTACGCCAGTGCCGGCCTGTCGTTCTAGGCTCGGTGTATGGCTCTTCCTTTAGCGATTCTTGATCTGGCCATTATCGGATCGGGCGATTCCGTCTCAGACGGACTCAACGCGTGTGTAGAGGTCGCGAAAGCGGCGGAAGCAAATGGGTTCAACCGCGTTTGGTATGCCGAGCATCACAACATGGACGCGATCGCGTCCTCGGCAACAGCCGTACTGATAGCGCACATCGCTGCGAATACAACTTCCATCCGCCTCGGTTCGGGCGGCATCATGCTTCCGAATCATTCGCCACTCACTATTGCGGAACAATTCGGCACGCTGGCCACTTTGCATCCCGGTCGCATTGACCTTGGGCTTGGACGTGCTCCCGGAACTGATCAAGTAACAGTGCAAGCAATGCGTCGTGATCCGCGAGCATCGGAACATTTCCCGCAGGACGTTCTTGAACTCCAGGGCTATCTCGGTGATGTCACTCGAGTCCCGGGAGTGAACGCAACGCCGGGTCGCGGCACACATGTGCCAATTTATATTTTGGGCTCTTCCCTCTTTGGTGCGGAACTTGCTGCAGTTCTTGGTTTGCCGTATGGATTCGCGTCGCACTTTGCACCGCATCAACTACGCGAAGCAGTTGCTCTGTATCGGGCGAATTTTCGTCCTTCAGAGCAACTAGAGCGGCCGCATGTGATCGCAGGAGTGAATGTCATTGCGGCACACACCGAGCAAGAAGCGCAGGATGAATTCACCACCACTCGCCGAGCTCGCCTCCGCAGGTTCTTGTTGAAGCCAAATGTCGAAGTTCCCGATGCCGAGGTCGATCGCATTCTTGAGTCACCTCAAGGCGCGCAGATTTCAGCGATGATGAAACACACCGCGGTCGGAACTCCCGGATCGGTTCGAGACCAACTGCTTGAGTTCACGACCTATGCCGATGCCGATGAGCTCATGGTGTGTTTTCAGTCCCCGACGATCGAGGGTCGACTTCGGTCCATCGAGCTGACGGCCGACGCAATGGATCTTGTCGGGGTGTAATGCCAGATCAGATAAGGGGAGAGGGGCCGTTACCTTCTTCAGTCTTTTCTATGCTCAACTAGTTCCATGACTTCGGATAAATCTCATGCGAACCGGTCAATCTTCAGTCGGGTGAATATCGCGCTGGTTCTCGCGCTGGTTCTGGGATCGGCCGTCCTTGTTGGGAGCGGCGCGAATGTCGGAGCCGTCACCACGCCAGGCGCCGCTTACGCGGATTTCGCAACTCCGGTCGGATCGAATCCGACGTGGACGAGCAGCTTTTCAATGCCGGGAGCTGCGGGATTTCCGGCAGCAACCATTGTCACGAACAGCTTGAGTCCGAATGTGCCGACTGGCGCGTCGACGTGGTTATCGGCAGCGACACCGTTTGGCACGCAGTTCGCGTCGTCCCAAAATCAGAAGTATCTGAACTTCAGTCCGACAACAGGTCAGGCGATGAGCACCACCACAATTACGTTTGCGTCGCCTACCCCGGTCACCGGCTGGGGTTTTGCCCTGGGCGATGTCGATGCGGAATCAATTGGGATCAGTGCAACCGATACGAACGGCGCTGCGGTCTCTACACCAAATCTTGGCTTCCAATCATCGTTCAACCTTTGCAACATTCCTTCCCCGAAACCATCAACCTGTTCAGGCGTTGTCACGTTTGATGCACCTGTTTGGGTTCCTGGCACCAATAGCGGAGTGTTGCAGGGGAACGTGAATGACACGACCGGTGCATCGGGTTGGTTCATGCCGCTGGTCCCGATCCGTTCTCTGACCCTGACGAATACCAATCTCTCGGGCATTCCGACCGCGAGTCTGTGGATCGCTTCGAACCTTCGAACGATCTCGGGAACCATCTCAGCTGATCCAGCGCCTGCACCTACAACAACAACCACCACCTCACCCACGACAACAACTACGGCGCCAGCACCGCTTCCTGATGTCATTGTCTCGGTCATTGATTCGACCGGTGATGTCGTCGCAACCACCACGACCGACGCAAATGGTGATTTCGTTTTCCCGACGATTGCTCCTGGCGTTTACACGCTGATCGAACAACCGCCAGCAGGAACAGTTCCACCTGCGAACTTTCCACTGATTGTCGATGTCACCTACGGCGATGTGACGGGGATCGTCGTAGTGAATCTTCCGGCCGATATGGGGCCGAAGTTCACGGGCTAATCAGCTCCCATCAACCAGTCGTCATTGACACCATCTTCCGTGTCAGTCTCTCGGGGTTCGCGGAGCGCGTCCTAGGGGGATCGAATGACATCAGAGATTGCATACGAACCGGGTAACGATCTGGCCTACCGCCACCTGCCTTCGGTAGGGCCGCATGATCCAATCGTTGGTGGTGCGCTCATTACGTGGGTCGAGCCAACGCCCGAACACGTTGTTGGTTACAACCGCTGGTATGAAGACGATCACATGATCACTGGGGCCATGGTGATGCCCTGGATGTTCTCATGTCGCCGTTTTGTTTCTCCGCGTTCGATCCAACACTTGCGAGGCCCGATCGGATCGCGAGTTGCCGAACCCCTCGAAGCGGGCAAGTACATAGGGATTTACTGGATCAACGACGGCCGGATTGAAGATCATGAGCAATGGTCACTTGGCGCGAATCGTCGGCTTCATGCCGAGGGACGTGGAAGTTACCGTGGCCATGATCAGAACCCGCTTGAAGAACGAAGCCACGTCTTCACTTCATTCAGCGATTTTCTCGGCGCGACGTATCGAGACGATGCGGTTCCGCGCGTCGTTCACACGTTGGTGCAGCCGTACAAGGGAATGGTCATCCAAGTCATCGACGCCAAAGACGGAAATCGAGCCCTTTTAGACGCATGGCTCACGAATGACTATCTGCCGTCAGTTGTTACGGGTGATGTTGCCGTCGCGACACGGTTCGCACCCCGTCCGCTTCCTCCCGACAAACTCGCCCATGTGCGAGAACTCGATGGTGTCGATGGAATTGTTACGGTGCTTCACTTCCTCGAATCGACTCCCGAGGATGCTTGGGACCAGCACTTCGCTCAGGCCGAGGAGCAAATTGCTGCAAGCGGATTTGGTTCGCTCGGCGTGCAAGCGGCATTTATTCCAACAAATCACGGAACGAACGACTACACCGATCAGTTGTTCTGATCTACGGAGTTTGCGAGGGGTCTGGTCAGGCCGGAGCAGTAATGATTCGAGCAACCAGAACAACGAGAACGATTAATGAAAAAGATGTCTGCAGCATCATCATGACCTTGACGGGGCGGGTTCGAATTCCCTCAATCGTTGGTCCGAACGTCGATTGAGTATTGAACGACAGAAAGAGATAATCGACCCAACGTGGCGGGTCATCGGGGTGAGCGGCGTTAGGTGGAAAGTCGAACGCCCCGCCTTTGAGGTAGGCATCGGCAAGTTGATACCACAGTGAAAACGTGAGCATGTTCGAGGCGAAAAGCAGACCGAGGTCGAGAATGAGCCAGTTCTGACTCGTATTTCTGAGACTCGGCACGACAACGAGGGTGATCATGTTGAAGAGCACATTGAGCGATGCGGAAACGAGGTAGATAGCGAGGACAGCCAGGGTGAATCGCGAGTGCGATTCTCGTGAAGCGACAAATCGCTGTCGAACGAGGGCGATGACAATGAGGACAAGAACCGCGACGAACAGCACGTCAGCGATGTCTCCGATGGCCCTGAGTATTTTTTCTGAGGTCTTCGCGTTGTCGCCGATGTCTTCAATGCGAAGCGTCAGAAGTAAGTCCATGCCTTGGATCAAAAGGACGACGATGAAGAAAGCAAACAGGTGAATGGGGTGGCGATGCCAGTCGCCTTCGCAAAGGCCACCGCGGCAACATTCACGCTCCTGGTCGGAAAAGTCCTTCGGTGAGGTCACGCCGAGACTTTAGGTCTGGTTAGGCTCGGGAAGTTCGTTAGGAGAAACGTCTCCTAGTAACAGAGGTGAATCCATGAAGTCACGAATCGTTGGACTGTCCGTACTTTCGGTGGTCGTCGCCGTTGCCACCTTGGCAGTTGGATGTTCATCATCGAGCTCTAAGTCTTCCAACACGATTCGCATCGGTCTTGAGGCGCCGATAACTGGCAGCCTTTCCGAACTCGGTCAGGGCATGTTGAATGGCGCCAAACAGGCAGCTACGCAGGTGAATGCCAATGGTGGCGTGAACGGCAAGAAGATTGAGATCGTCGCCATCGATGATAAGGGCGATGTGGATGCAGGTGTCACTGCCGCTAACGCCGCAGTGAAGGCAGGCCTCGACGCAGTTGTTGGCCCATATAACTCGGGGGTGGGTCTCAAGACACTTCCGATTTACACCGCTGCCGGTCTTGTTCCGCTTCGACTCACGTCATCTGACGCAACAGCGGGCATGGGGTTCACACTTCAGCCGATGACCTCGCAGATTGCACCGGTTGCAACCGACGCGATTGTGAAGGAACTGAAAGCGACTTCGGTTGCGCTCATCGTCGATTCCAGCACTGATTACACGAAGTCAGCGGCTACAGCCATGACTGCGTCGCTTGGCAAAGCGGGCGTCACCATCACGGCCACCGAATCGATCGCTCCTGGGGCAAAGTCCTACGCCGACAGTGTTACAAAGGTTCTCGCTACGAAACCGTCAGCGGTGTATGTCATCACCTACTTCCCCGAGGCCGGATTGATCGCGCAAGCAATGCTTGCGGCAAACACCTCGGCGAAGTGTCTTGCTGACTATGGCGCTTATGACAACGGCTACATCACTGCCGCTGGAATTCCTGCTGCGCAGAAGTGCCCAGTTGTTGGTGTCCCGTCACCGAGTGACTTCCCTAACAGCGCAACACTCGTTGCTGAATACACCAAGCAGTTCAAGACAGCTCCTGGTTCATGGTCGCC
>WLMU01000057.1 GCA_009700115.1 Actinomycetota bacterium | reverse complement strand
TGAGACAGGCAACAATGACCCCATGATCACGCTCGAAGTTTCAGACCGTGTTGCCACCATCACTCTGAGTGATCCGGAACGCCGGAACATTGTTTCCGCAGCGCTTAATGCCGCTGTGGTCGAGGGGATGGACGAACTTGAATCTCGTGACGATGTCGGGGCCATCGTTGTGACTGGAGCGCCGCCGGCATTCTGCGCCGGCGCCGACCTCGATGACCTTGCGGCGTGTGACACAGAAGAAAAACTGCGCAAGATCTATTCAGGATTTCTTCGACTCGCTAACTCTCCCTTACCCACAGTTGCTGCAGTGAATGGCGCCGCTGTTGGCGCCGGTCTCAATCTTGCGTTGGCGTGCGACGTGATCCTTGCTGGACAGTCGGCCAAGTTCGATACGCGATTCCTTCGGATTGGGCTCCATCCAGGCGGTGGCAATACCTGGCGCCTTCGGCGGATTACGGACCTTCAGTCGACGATGGCGCTGGTGCTGTTCGGCGAAGTGATCGATGGAGCGCGTGCCGCAGAAATCGGGTTGGCATGGAAGTGCGTGCCCGATGCAGAACTCCTCGGTGTCGCCCAGTCGATGGCTGCCAAAGCTGCGGCTGGGCCTTCCGAGGTTGTTCGTTTGATGAAATCCACAATTCTTGGGATGGACGCAGTTACGAATTCTGAAGACGCGGTATCAGCAGAGTTGGGTCCGCAACTTGCTTCACTTGGTGGTGCGGCATTTGTTGAACTTCTCGCACAACTTCGGGCTCAGATTGCCGCCAAGTCCTGAACAGTGACTTCTGAATCGTCGGGCTGGAATTCTGCGGTCGCGTTTGCCGATCGGGCCATTGAGCGACTTTCCTCGTTAGGTATTCCGAGTAGTGGCAGCGGGATCGAACTTCTTTCGAAGCGCGAACTGTTCACCGATCCGCTGGTCGCGCGCCAAGTTTCGATGGGTGGGTTCTGCCGACTGATTCCTACTGCCGATGGATGGTGTGCGGTTCACCTGCCTCGTGAAGATGATCTTGAATTGCTTCCCGCATGGGTTGGCGTCGAGGCGCAGTCGACGGAGATTCCATGGGACGGGCTTGAGTCTGCCCTTGAGCGACAAAAGTCTGTCGAACTTGTCGCGGCCGCCCAGGAACTTGGTTTGGCTGTTGCGGCAGTGCCGAGCGGGGACGATCAACAATTGATCGATCGTGGCACGACAAATGTTGCTCGGCCTTGGATTCAACGGAGTGTGGGTACGCGTCGAAGTGGAATGACGCTGAACGATGCTGTTGTCGTGGATCTTTCATCGCTATGGGCGGGTCCGCTGTGTTCTCACATACTGACCACCGCCGGGGCGCGAGTCATAAAGGTGGAATCGCCCTCTCGACCCGATGCATCTCGTGATGGTGATCGGCAATTTTTCGATTGGTTACACGCCGGCCACGAGTTTCAATCGATTGAGATTGAGACCGAGGCAGGGCGAACCGAACTTATTGAATTGTTGGAACACGCCGACATCGTGATCGAGGGTTCTCGTCCGCGCGCGCTTGATCGTTTGGGGATTGTGCCATCGGAGTTTGTCGAGAAGCGCCCGGGCAAGGTGTGGGTGTCGATTACCGCCTACGGGCGTTGCGGCCCTTGGCGGAACTGGGTTGGTTTCGGAGATGATGCTGCGGTCGCTGGCGGTTTGGTCGACGTTGCTGCCGATGGGACTCCGAGTTTCGTAGGAGATGCCGTTGCCGATCCGCTAACCGGTCTTCTCGCTGCCGCGCTTGTTGCCGGATCGGTTGCTCGTGGCGGGGGAGCCACGATCGACCTGGCGTTGCGCGAAGTGGCGAGAAGCGCCGCTCATTCAACTTCTGTGGTGTGGTGATGATGAAAACCGTCATTACGAATGCAGAAGTTGAAGGTCGTTTCGTCTCAGTTGCCGTCGAGGATGGAGCCATCGTCGAAATTGCTGAAGACGTAGTAACGCTTGGTGCTGATGTTGTTGATGCAGCTGGCGGAGCATTGATTGCTGGTCTGCACGATCATCATGTTCACCTACTTGCGATGGCGGCTCGTCGCGAAGGAATTGATCTCGATCCGCTGGGAACGCCACTGGCATTCGACGATGCTCTTCGGGCAGCATCAGCGAACTCAGAGGCTGGGTGGTTGCGTGCTTCTGGATACGACGAACATCGTCACGGCATTCTTGATTGCCGTCGCCTTGATGAACTTGTCGGCAAAAAGCCGCTTCGCGTGCAGCATCGGTCAGGCCTTGCGTGGGTGTTATCCACTACAGGCATTGATCTCCTTCTCAGCGGTGAATTACCTGAAGGCGTTGAAGTCGATAGCGATGGAAATCCAACCGGGTGGCTTCTTCGCCTTGATGATTGGATAGCCGATCGTATTGCGCCGACCGCTCCTTCGCTTCGAGGTGTCGGTGCTGAACTCGCTTCATTTGGGATCACCGGCGTCACCGATGCAACGCCCAATCTCGGTCAGGGGCGACTCGAACTCCTGCGTTCCGCAGCGAACGATCGTTCATTGCCGCAACGTTTGGTGCTTCTGGGAGTTGATGACCCAGCGGCAGTTGCCGATTTCGCAAGGGTTGGTCCAGTCAAGATCGTTATCGACGAAGTAACTGGCTTGGACCCCGATGCACTCGCTCACGTCATTTCGGCGCACCACTTCAAAGGTCGCGCAGTGGCGATTCATGCGGTGAGCCGTGCAGAAACGGTAACTGCGGTAACAGCATTGGCGCTGGCTGGGCCCCATCCTGGCGACCGCATCGAACATGGTTCGGTGTTGCCCGACGATCTCGATGCAATTCTCGCTAGTGGTGCAGTGACTGTTGTTATTCAGCCTGGTCTGGTTGGCGAGCGCGGCGATCACTACCTGAGTTCGGTCGACCGCGTAGACCTGCCATTCCTTCATCGGGCGGCGTCATTGCAGTCCACCGGGATTGCTGTGGCAATTGGGAGCGACGCACCGGTGACATCGGCAGATCCATGGGTCACGATTGCAACCGCGACTACGAGGCGGACACGTTCGGGCAACATCATCGGCGAATCCGAGCGAGTTGATGCCCGCACTGCGTTGGGTTGGTATCTCTCGGATCCGCTTGATCCCGGCGGTTCTCCGCGACGAGTGATGTGTGGAAGTGCAGCAGATCTATGCCTTCTCGATGCACCTCTTGACGAAGTGCTGGCGGCGCCTGATGCGGCGCATGTGCGCATGACATGGGTTGGGGGCAGGCTGGTGCACTCATGACCGTTCTTCGATCGCCTTCTGAATTGCTTTCGTTTATCGCCGGTGGCCTTGATGACACGGCACTTGGCGTGGTCGTTGGCTCACCTGCGGTCGTTGTAGATCTCTCGAAAGGGTTTGAGATCCAGGACATGCTGCGGATTACGAAGCTTCTCTCGACGATGCCGGTGGTGTTGATCGGGATTTCCCATAGCGGACCGATCGACGGTTCGGCGATTGTTGGTCTTGACGTTGCACTTTGCTCGGGTGTTGACGCGTCATCACCGTGGGTCTCGTGTGGGAACGAACTCGATGAAACCCTCTCCGCGCTTATCGCTGCGATTGAAGCTTCACCTGAAGCATCAGTAGCTCTTGGTCAGTTACTTCGGGTTGGAGAACAATCGTCGGCGTCAGAAGCGGTTATCGCTGAGTCGTGGGTCTACAGCCTTCTTCAAGGTGGCGATACGTATTCACGATGGCTCGAGTCGCGTTCAACGCGAACTCCGCGACCCCGCCCGGACAATTCAGTCGTCATTGTTCGCCGGAGTGAGGATGTGCTTTCGATCACGCTTGATCGACCCGAAGTTCACAATGCGTACGGAACTCGAATGCGCGATGAGCTCGTTGAAGCATTTCGTCTTGTCGATGCAGACCCGACAATCGCCAAGGTGATGCTGCGCGGGACGGGCCCATCTTTTTGCAGTGGTGGCGATCTCGATGAGTTTGGGACTGCACCCGCGCCAGTCATGGCGCACAGCGTTCGCACCAGCAGAAATGCCGGCATCGCGTTGGCCGCTATTGCTGATCGGGTTGAGGTCGTTGTCCACGGGAACTGTGTCGGTGCTGGTGTTGAACTCCCTGCATTCGCTTCAAGAGTGGTTGCACACTCACGGACGTCGTTTCTCTTGCCTGAGATAGCTATGGGGTTAGTTCCAGGAGCAGGCGGAACATCGAGCATTCCGCGCCGAATCGGACGTCACCGCACCGCGTATTTTGGTCTTTCTGGTCTCCCGATCACTGCTCAAACTGCTTTGTCATGGGGGCTTATCGACGCAATCGACAACTCTCGATTCGAAACTGCGGAGATGGCCCGATGAGTAACGATCCAACTGTTGGTTCAGCGCAATGGGCGCAATGGCGCAAGGCGGTTGATCTCGATGATTACGAATCTCGTTGGGATCGCATGGCCGAACAGGGGGAGAACCCGCACGGTGAAGTTGATTTCGTGATGCAGTTCGAACCGAAGACAGCACTCGACGCTGGTTGCGGATTCGGTCGGGTCGGTATCGAACTGAATGCCCGCGGTGTCGAGATTGTTGGCGTCGATCTTGACGCAGATCTCCTTGGGCGGGCGAAGCGTCGAGCCCCGGAACTCGATTGGCGACACGCAGACCTCGCAGCGGTCGACATCGGTCGCCAGTTCGACCTTGTTGTGGCAGCCGGAAACGTCATCGGCTTCGTCAACGCGGCCGACCGCTCAAATGCAGTGCAGAACTGCGCTCGTCATGTCGCCCCCGGTGGTTGGCTTGTCATGGGTAATCAGCTCAAGGCCACGTGGGCAACGATCGCTGAGTTCGATGAATGGTGTTCACGTGAAGGTCTCGTCCCGGCTGAACACAAGGCAGGGTGGGAAAGTGAGATTTTGGGCGAGGATCCGGACTACGTGGTGACAGTCCATCACCGTCCCGCTTCGTGAACATGGTCCTGCGATTGCCCTGACCGCTCTGTGGCAGGATCGTGGCGCACGCCATCCGGGGGGGGCCGACACGATGACTGATCTCACAGAACCAACTGAAGTTCCCGTCAAAGACATCGGAACGCTGCGAAGCCGAGCCGAAGGTTCGGGCCCAACAACGCGCCGTCCGATCACTATTCCGGCCAACCGTTACTACTCACCCGATTTCGCTGCGCTCGAAACCGAACGCATGTGGCCACGTGTCTGGCAGTTGGCGACAACGGTCGATGCAGTCTCCGACCCCGGAGACTGGGCGGAGTTCTCAGTTGGAGAACTTTCGGCGGTCGTTCTTCGCGATCAAGAAGGAACATTGCGAGCGTTTCAGAACGTGTGCATGCACCGTGGTATTGAACTGTGCAAAGGATCAGGCACAGGACGCACCGAACTTCGTTGTGGTTTTCACCGGTGGTGCTGGAACCTCGATGGCTCGCTCAATGAAATTCCAAGTCGTCGCGACTTCGGCGTTATCGACAACGACGCCTATGGGCTTGCACCCGTGCTCGTCGATACGTGGGGGCCTTTGGTCTTTATCAATTTCGATACCGATGCAATGAGTTTGGCCACTTATTTGGGCGGAGCTCCGGCCGATGCGGCATACCTCGAGATGGATGATTTCCACTGTCGCTTTGAGATCAGCGTAAAGGTGCCTTCGAATTGGAAGACCGCCGCCGATGGATTTAGCGAGACCTATCACGTGCAGGGATTGCATCCGGAACTGCTGAAGGTGTTTGCTGACCTCGATAATCATCAGATCTTCTGGGATCACGTTGGGCGCAGCCGACAGCTCTATGGCGTTCCGTCTCCTCGCATTCGTCCGACGCCAAGTGACCAAGAAGTTTGGGAAGCATTTGCGTCGGTGTATTCCGGTCGGGCGGGACTCGATGCCGTGAACCCAGGTCCGGCTCCTGCAATTCCGGATGGGTCGACACTTTTTGACGTGATGGCACAGAGTGTTCGAGATGCTCAAGCGGAGAAGGGCGTCGACTTGTCAGCGTATGACAACACGCAGATCATGATGATGGATCAACACAACGTGTTTCCGAATATCACCGTGTTGTTACACCCAGACTTGTTGTCGGTGTTGCGAACTAGGCCCGGCGACAACCCAGACGAATGTTGGCTCGACATCTTCAATTTTGATCGTGCCGGCGCAAACACCGCTCGCGTCAAGCCGATGAAGATGGAAGTACCGCTTGATTCAATGGCATTCGGCACCGTATTCAATCAAGATTTCGACATGTTGCGTACCGCTCAGCGAGGTCTTCATCAGCCCGGATTCACTCGGATCACGCTTTCGCAGGAAGAAAGCCGCATTCTTAATAACCAGCTCGCACTTGAGCGGTACGTCGGAATTTCTCCGAGTGAGATCGAGGGCGATCTTCCGTAATGGTTGTCGCCACTGCAACTCGTCGTCGCGCGGACGGAGGTCCGAGCGCTCGTTCGCTCCTCATCAGCGTGTTGGGTCAATGGGTTGGACCCACTGACACCCCAGTGTGGACAGCGACGCTCGTAGGCGCGCTCGAAGCGCTCGGGATTGAAGCACGAGCGGCGCGCCAAGCGGTCAATCGCACAGCGGCCGATGGCTGGCTCGAAGGTGAATCGGTTGGTCGATACACGCGTTGGCGACTCACGACTTCTGGTCGCCGCATGATCGGGTCGGCGGTTCCTCGTGTTCAGCGTTCGATTGTTTCCGACCGCACGTGGGACGGAACGTTTTTGTTGTTAACGCTCACAGGCACCGCGCTCGACCGCGAAGCACGTGAACGTCTGGCCGTCGGTCTTGATTTCGAGGGATTCGGAACCCTGGGGCCGGGCACGTGGGTCGCTGTAGGCGAAGGCTCACGCGAAGGAGCTGATTCGGTCCTTGCCGCGTGCGGACTTCAAGATCGGGCGTTGTTATTTCGTGCCCAGACGGTCGATGGGGCCGAAACTCCGGCCGAAGTGGTGGCGCTGGCCTGGGATCTCGACACGGCAGCAGCTGCGCACGAAGCCTTCTTGGAAGAGTTCGAAAAGGCCTCGCCAGTCGATGAGTGCGAGGCGTTTGCGTTGCGCACTCGACTGGCCCACGAGTGGCGCCATCTTCTGAGTGTGGACCCTTCATTGCCTCCGCAACTGCTGCCCGCTGATTGGGTTGGGACTCGAGCCCGGAAGGTTTTCCAGCTCCGATTCAGCGAGTGGGCCGAGGCGGCAACGTCGTACTACATAAGGTTGTCTGAAGAGCCTGTTGTGTCGTAGATTGTGGTCATGACCGAACTTGGATTTCCCGTCTTCGATTGCGATAACCACTACTACGAAGCGATCGATGCATTCACTCGCCATCTCGATCCTCGTACCGCATCGCGCACCATCGAGTGGTGCACGATCAACGGACGTCAGTACCACGTCATCGGTGGCAAAGTCAGCCACGCCGTGGTCAACCCGACCTTTGATCCAGTTGCGCTTCCTGGTGTGTTGAAGGATTACTTCCGCGGCAATCCGAACAATGAAAACCCGATTGAGCTTCTCAAGCAGCGTGAGCCAATCCGTCCCGCGTACCGCGACAAAGATGCGCGAATCGCGACGCTCGATGACTACGGTCTCGAGAAGTGCTGGCTGTTCCCCACGCTGGGCATGATTTATGAAGAGCCACTCCACCAAGATCCGTGGGCGGTCATGCAGGTGTTCACTGCGTTCAACCGTTGGATGCTTGAAGACTGGGGCTTCAACCACAAGGATCGCATTTTCACCGCTCCTTATATCAGCCTCGTTGATGTCGACTGGGCCGTGAGCGAACTGAAGTTCGCCCTCGACAACGGCGCGACAACCGTTGTCATGCGTCCGGCGGCACCCACCACCGTCGACGGACAGCGTTCGCCCGCCGATCCGATGTTCGACCCATTCTGGGGGCTTGCGAACGAGTCAGGCATCACCGTTGTCGCCCACGCTGGAGATTCGGGCTACAACTCCCATGGTTACGGCGAAGACAACGGATTCTCTGCGGGCTTCAGCCAGCAGTCACGTCCGCAGCCGCTCCGTATGGCCACGATGTTCGATCGCCCGATCGAAGACTTTTTGGGTTCGCTCGTCTGCGACAAAATGTTCGATCGGTTCCCGAATGTTCGAGTTGCATCTGTAGAGAATGGTTCCGGATTCCTTCGTGGTTTGCTCAAGAAGCTCGACAACACAGCGAAGAAGATGCCGGGCTGGTTCCAGGAGAGTCCTTCGGAAACCTTCCGTCGCCAGATTTGGATCAATCCGTTTTGGGAAGACGACGTGCACGAGGTTGTCGAACTCATGGGTTCCGATCGCGTGATTTTTGGTTCCGATTGGCCACATATCGAGGGCATGCCGGAACCGCTGGACTACGTCGATGAACTCAAAGAGTTCTCGCCTGAAGTGCAGAAATTGATCATGCACGACAACGTCACCGAACTGAATACCCGCCGACCGGCCTAAACGGCTGGGCGTCCTGGTTCCTGAAAGTTCCGGGGGGAACGTACAAAGGCCTCCACGATGTGGAGGCCTTTGTCGCGTCTTAGGTTTCGTGAATGGCGATGTTTGTGCTCAGAACTTCCCGTCGAGCACAAGGTCGCGGATTTCACGCTTGAGGATCTTCCCCGTTGCTCCCCGAGGTAACGGCTCGTCGCGCACGAACCACTGTGACGGGATCTTGAACGGGGCAATCCGTTCGGCGAGAAACGCCGTGAGTTCATCGATGTCGATGGTTTTGCCTGGTGTTGGCTGCAACGCGGCAACGACTTCTTCACCTAAACGCTCGTGCGGAAGACCGAACACTGCGACCTCATGGATGTCTTTGTGTTCAAAGATCGCAGCTTCAACTTCCGAGCAGTAAATGTTCTCGCCACCGCGCAACACCATGTCTTTGATGCGATCGACGACGTAGACGAAGCCTTCGTCGTCGATGTAGCCAAGGTCGCCGGTATGGAGCCAGCCGTCTCGAATCGATTCGGCGGTTGCTTCAGGGCGATTCCAGTACCCACGGATAAGCATCGGACCAGAGAGACAAACCTCTCCGACTTCGCCGTTTGGTTGTTCCGAACCATTGGGGTCGACGATCTTGACGCCCATGATGGGAACAACGCGGCCCGTACTTGAAGGCTTGGCCATGTAGTCCGGGCCGGTGTTGCCGGGTCCGTAACCGTTGGTTTCGGTGAGGCCGTAGCCGAGTTGCGGGCTGGCTTTGCCGGCAAAGGACCCTTCGATCTTGCGCACAAGTTCCGGCGCCATCGGCGCTCCACCGCCACCAACATTTTTCAGGCTGGAGGTGTCGTACTTCGCGAAATCGGGATGGCTGATGAGGTCCTGCGACATGGTGGGAACGCCAACGAAGTTTGTGACCTTCTCGCGTTCGATGAGTTGCAGGGCGCGAAGTGGGTCCCACTTGCGCATCATGACAAGGCGCGCTCCGGTTGTGACCGAACCAAGCATGACAGGAACGCAACCGGTCACATGAAAGAGCGGAACGGTGAGGATGAAGCATGCCGGGTTTGACGGTGGCGCAGTCGCTGGATCGGGCGGAGTATCTGGCGCCCACCGAAGTGCCTCAACCGTTGTACGGCAGGCGAATGCGAAGAGGCCTGAGATCACGCCACGGTTGGTCGAAACGGCACCCTTTGGCACACCGGTCGTTCCTGAAGTGAAAAGAATGGTGGCGTCATCGTCGATGTGGATCTCGACCTCGGGCATTGTCGCTCCGGGTGTAACGACATCGGCGAGATGGTCGCACCCTGCAGGGAGTTCTCCCTCAGCGCGTACGACGAGTCCATGAATATTCAACGCTTGGAGACGGTCGCCAATTCGGTCGACGCGCTCGCGGTCGGTGATCAGAACTTTGGCGTCTGCATCGACAAGCCCAAATTCAATTTCCGGTCCGGTCCACCAAGCGTTCACTGACACTGCGATTGCGCCGATTGAGGTTACGGCGCCAAACGCAGTGATCCATTCCGGGAAGTTGCGCATGTTGATAGCAACGCGATCGCCTTTGGTCACTCCGTAGCGCTCGACCAAGACAGTGGCGATCTGGTCGATGCTCTCGAGGACCTCGGCGTTCGTCCAACGTTCGTCTTCAAAAACGATGTAGACGTCATCTGCGGGTCGTGCGCGGATCAGGTCAAACAGGTCGCGCAACGTCGGAGGAATCTGGGTGAAGATTCGACTGGGCCGGCCGAGCACCTCGGCCTCTGCAATCTCGAAGGGCGAGCCGGGACCAGTGAGGACTGCCACTGCGTCTTCAAATGTCATACCCATGGTGGTTCCTCCCGGCAGTTATCGGGGGAGACGCTACGGGACAGAGCGCCCTCCTTGCTATCGGTGGGTAACGAACCTCAGTCGAGCGACCGAACAGTGGTCATCGCAAGGGCCATGAGTCGGTTGTCAGAGCCATGGTCTCTCACCTCGACCCTCACAAGATGGTCCTGACCGCGATGGCCGGTGGTGGTGGCGGAGGCCACGACGGGGCCGACTCGTCCCGGGCTCAAATAATGGACAGCGAGATCGGTGACGATGGCCTCAGGGGTGGCCTCGGCAGTGGGCCTCCCGACGACAAGGCTGCGCGCCGCGGCATCGAGCACGACGGCGCTCGCTCCGCCATGAAGGATTCCCCACGGATTTCGGAGTCGTTGATCGACCGTCAATGAAACGAGCCCTGGGGTTGAACCGGCCGAAAGGTTGAAGAACTCATGCGGGGGTGTGTCAAAGATCGGATCGTTGGGGACGGCGCGATCGAAGGGTTTGACCGGTCGGTTAAATGGCGGCGGACCATTGGCGGGAACGAGGATCGCACACGACATCCACGCGGTCGCCACGGTTGCGCCTGAAGCATCGGCGGTGTCGACTCGCGTAACGACCGAGGAGCGCCCGCGTCGAAGAACGTGAGTGTCGAGCGTGAGTGCGCCGGTGCCGTGATTTCCCGTGAGTGAATCCGGTGCGCGACGAATCATCAGATTGGTCGTGACGATCCAGTCGGGGAGGCTGGCGAGACCGGAAGTCATTCCACCGATCGAATCGATGATGCACGTGAGGAGATCAGTGCCGAGTCGACCATTGGCGTCGAACGTGTTTGGTGCTCCGGGAAAGTAGCCGCGGGTGTGGGGAAGCAGCGCGGTTCCATCGCCGATTTCCTCGATCGTCATCAGCAGGTATTGCGCGACGCCTATTTCGGAGGGATTTCCAAAGCCGCTCATAGTCCGCACACCTCAGTCGTTGCATACGAAACGAGCATTCCGTTTCCATCGCGAATTTCAACTACCGCCGAGACGTGGTCGGAGGACGGACCGCCAACAGATAGTGCTGTTGCGCTCAATGGCCCTACGCGTCCCAGTTCGAGATAGGCAAGGTGCATGTCGGTAGTGACGACATCGCGACCGAGAAGCGCTCGAGCCAGCGATGCCGAGGCTTCGTCGACAAGTGATGCATGAACTGCACCATGCAATGCTCCGACGGTGTTACAAACCGTGGGATGCAGTTCGATCCTCGCACTTCCAGGTGCGGTGACCAGTAATTGAAGTTCGTCGAGATAATCGATCTCGAGATGTTCGTGCTCGGAATTGCGGTTCATCATTCG
>WLMU01000056.1 GCA_009700115.1 Actinomycetota bacterium | reverse complement strand
GCCGCCGGGAGACTCATAACTGTCCTCGGGCCAGGAGGCACTGGAACCTCGACCACCGCAATGGCAATCGCATCGCATTTCGCTTCAGACGTCACGAAGAAACGAGATTCGCTGGACAATCGAGTCGCCCTTCTCGACGCGAGTCTCAATGGCGATCAGGCACTGCTCCACGATCTCGGGGATGTTGTTCCAGGACTCCAAGAACTTGTTGACCTTCACCGAACGGCAAATCCATCAATTGGCGATATTCGAAATCATTTTTGGTTCGCTCCGCGCCACGGCTACGACGTTCTCCCTGGCCTGCGCCGACATCGAGACTGGTCAACGCTGCGTCGTCGAAGCACGCTGGCCGCGTTGGGTTCCATTCTCAACGCGTATGACATCCTCGTCGCCGATGCCGACTCCGACCTCGAAGGGGAGGAGCAGACTGGCTCGATTGATATTGAGGATCGAAATCTTCTCGCACGAGAGCTTGCGAAGAACGCGGACCTCGTTGTCCTTACCGCTCGTGCAGGAATCAGTGGCCTACGTCGATCTCTTCAAACATTTCGCGACCTTGTGGAACTCGGAGTTCACACCGAGCGGGTACTTCTCATTGTCATCGGAGCTCCTCGATCAACCCGCCAAAGATCTGAGCTCACTCGATCCATTCTGAGACTCTTCACCGAAGCCTTCCCTTCACATTCGCTGCGTACTCCGGTAATGGTGCCAATTCGCCGTGATCTCGAACCCTTCGTTCACGACGGCACAGTTCCACCACGTGCGGCTCTCGGAGCAATTTGCGCAGCGGTGAGCGAGCTCGTCAACCTCATCGAGCCCTCCCAAAATCGCGGAAATTTTCAGCCGAGTCCTGTCGCAATTGTCCCAGGACATCTGGGGAGGACCGCATGACCATCGCCCCGCTCCTAGACGTCGAAACATTGGTGCAGGCTCGCGCCAAAAGCGATGCCGTCGACCTCTCGACCCCCGAAGGCCATAAGCACTTGCGCGCTCTCATCGACGACGAACTTCTTCGCTGGGACGACGACGTGAGACATGGCCGTCGATCAGTCGTCATCAACAATCCAGAGACACTCGCTTCACGCGCGTGGCAAAACCTGGTCCAATACGGACCCCTCACCAACCTCCTCAACGATCCCGATGTTTGGGAAATCGAGATCAATGCGCCAACGGAGATTTTCGTTAAGCGTCATCGAGGTACGAGTGGCTATCACCATGAAACCTTTCATGACGACGAACATGTCATTCGCACCCTGACAAAACTTCTTGACGACTCGTCGACAAGCCACCGAAAACTTGATGCCACCGAGGGATTGCAAGATGCACAACTCGACGATGGATCCCGCCTCCACATTGTCCACGGGGACCTCGCGCGCGGCGGTCATCTCATGGTCAATATTCGCCGCTTTACCGGCGTCCCTTTCACCCGACTTGACCAACTCGTTGCTACTGACTCACTGACCACAAACGCCGCAGAATTCCTCGCCGCGGCGATTCGATGCGGCACAACAACGCTTTTCGCTGGTGCCCCGGGCTCAGGAAAGACGACGCTTTTGTCCTGTTGCCTCGGTGAACTTGATCCAACGAAACGCGTGGTCATTGCCGAGGAAGTCTTTGAAGTCGATGCGCCGCTTCCAAACGTGGCCAGCATGCAGACACGTGCTGCTCGAGTCGACCGGCCTTCGGTAGATCTGCGCCGGCTCGTCGCTGGATTTCTTCGCATGGCTCCCGATGTTGCTGTCGTGGGAGAAGTCCGTGACCGAGAAGCGCTCCCGCTTCTTCTCACGCTGTCTTCGGGCATCAAGGGCTATACGACAATTCACTCCGCGCACGCTCGGGGTGCGCTTTCTCGCCTTCGATTCCTTGCCGAACTCTCCGATGCTGGGTCACTTCCACACGGAGCGCTCACCACACTTGTTTCTGACGCCATTGACCTCGTGGTGTTCAGCCACCGGACAGCAGATGGCCCCCAAGTGAATGAAATCATCGCCGTCGAGGAACAACTCGTCGATGCCTCGAGTGGCGCATTCACCGTGACCGACCTCTTCACCCGCAGATCCCACACCGAGCCACTCGCGTGGACCGGACTCCTTCCCCAGAGACTCTCGCAACTTTTTTCCAGAGCGGGAAGCGACCTTGCATCGGTGCTCCGATGACCGCACTCTTACTCGCCTCCATGTCGGGATACGGCATCCATCTTTTGTATACGGCCGGGCTTCTTGGCTGGTCTGGAATCGGTCCCGCTACTTTTTCTCCCACGACGACAAAGAAGCGACTCACGAGTTCTGAATGGATGACTCAAGCCGGGCTCGGTTCGGTCGCAGCGAGTGAGTTTGTTCTCGCAGTCAGCTCAATGTTCCTCCTCGGCGCTCTGATTGCGCTTGCTCTCTTTGGATCAGCGCTGCCGATGCTCGCAGGCGGAATTTTTGCTGCATCGTTTCCCATTGCGGCGTATCGACAACGTCGACGCAATCGACTCGCGATTGCACAAGACGCGTGGCCGCGAATGATTGAGGAACTCAGACTGCTCACGTCATCAGTTGGGCGCTCACTCCCCCAGGCTCTTTTTGAAGTGGGCGCAACTGGTCCCGAAATTATGCGCCCAGCGTTTAGTGCAGCACAACGAGAGTGGATGCTTACTACTGACTTCGAAAAAACACTCGGAGTTCTGCGCGAGTTGCTCGCTGATCCAACCTGCGATGCAACCTGTGAAACCCTTCTCATTGCTCATGAACTTGGTGGAACCGGCATTGATCGCCGACTCGCCGATCTTGCACAAGACCGTCGTGACGATGTCGCGTATCGCAAAGACGTTCGGGCGCGTCAGTCAGGAGTTCGCTTTGCTCGTCGGTTCGTACTACTCGTTCCGCTTGGCATGGCGGCTGCAGGTCTCGCCGTCGGGAACGGCCGAAGCGCCTACACCACGCCAATTGGCCAACTCGCCGTCCTCAGCGCTCTGGTCATGATGGCTGCATGCTGGCGATGGGCCGGTCGAATGCTGCGTCTGCCCACCGAGGATCGGGTCTTCGGCCGATGAAACAACCACTCGCCCTCGCGCTCCTGCTCGCTTGGCTGGGGCTCACGCTGCTCTTCGGTGAATTGCGCTGGTTTCGACGACCTCCGCTCATCGACAGAGTTCGCCCCTACTTATTCGGACTCTCCCTGCCATTAGATGTCGACGACACTCATGCGATCCTGCGAGTTCTCGGCCCACTTGCTCGAGACACGGGCGCTGCAGCAGCAAGGTTCTCGGGGGTCACCGAAGACCTCGCTACGCGCCTCGAGCGGATTCATAGTCCGCTTGATCCCACCTCGTTCCGTCTTCGCCAACTTGGCTGGGCCACCGCCAGTCTGTTTGTGGCGTTACTCGTCGCTCTCGCTGCTGACCCGTCTCTCCCTCTGTTTTCTCTCCTGGTTGCAGGAGCCCCAGTTCTCGCGTTCCTCGTCATCGAGTCCCAGCTTTCGAGCCGGTCAAAAGAATGGAAACGCTCCCTTCTCCTTGAACTACCGGTAGTCAGCGAGCAGCTCGGGATGTTGCTCTCCGCCGGCTACTCACTCGGCGCTGCACTGCAACGACTTTCACGACGATCAGGTGGAGTCATCGCACAGGACCTCCAACGAGTCGTCACAAGGATCGCTCACGGGGTAACTGAAAACAACGCTCTACGAGAATGGTCAACCACCGCAGATATCCCTGCGGTCGGACGCCTCGTTGGCATCCTCGCACTCAATCGCGATGCCGGCGATCTCGGCAGTCTCATCACACACGAAGCTCGAGCTGTTCGTGCAGAAGTGCACCGCGACCTCGTTGAAACGATCGAAAAGCGAGGGCAGCAGGTTTGGATCCCCGTCACAGTCGCGACCCTTGTTCCCGGACTTCTCTTCCTTGCCGTTCCGTTTACCGAAGCACTTCGTCTCTTCACTTCCACCTAACTCATTACGCCCTCGTGCCTCAAAACATTTCATCCACACAAAGGAGCAGTCATGAACAAGGACCAGCATGAGCCAAACGCTGCTATCGACAGCGACAGTTCACCCACACGCGGTCAACGATGCAAGGGCGACCGCGGAGAGGGAGTGATTTCGGCGGCCATCGCCGTGTTGATCATGGCCTTCCTTGGAGCTGCAATGTGGATGGGTTTTCAACAAATGTGGAAGACAACAGAAGCCACAACAAACGACAAGATCACGCAGATTGGCTCCGAATGAGACCACGTCGAGAATCAAGGGCCGGTTCCGATACAGGGGCCGGCCTCATCTCGACGATCGCAGGCCTCCTCGTGTTTCTTGCGCTGTTACTTTTCACGACCCAGACGCTCATCGCCCTCTACGCGAGATCTGCAACTACAAGTGCCGCATACGAAGGAGCGCGGCTTGTGGCGGGAGCCCGAACTCCCCACGACGTATCGCCCCTTCCAGACGAAGCGCGCGTTCATGCCGAATCCACCGTTCGATCACAACTCGGAACATTTGGAGATCGGATTGAACTCGACTGGACATCAACTACATGGGACACCATCGCTTTAACGGTTCGAGCACGTCCGCCCAGTTTTCTCTGGGACAGTTTGAAAGGGAGCGGAGCTCCCCAGATCGAGCGGACCGTTCGCGTTCGGGTCGAGCAGATGCAATGAGTCATCGACGATTTCAAGGCGACTGCGGACAAGTTGGAGGAATTGAAGTCATTCCCTTTGGGATCCTCACGTTCGTCATCGCGATGCTGGTTATCGCGAATGCCTGGGCAGTGATTGACGCTGATCTTTCGACAACGAGTGCTGCACGGGAGGCTGTTCGCGCTTTCGTCGAAGCTCCCGACGAAGAAAGCGCCCAGATACGAGCGGCATCAGCGGCACAACAAGCGTTCCAAGGTCAGGGTCGCAGCACAGGCGCGACATCTCTTTCGATTTCCTACACCGGATCTCGCGGATGGTCTCGTTGCAGCCGTGTCACGGTCACTGTTCACCACCCAGTCCACGCGATCAGGGTCCCCCTCATCGGGGGATTCGGTCACGGATTCGATGTTGTTGCCTCTCAAAGCGAAGTTATTGATCCATTTCGAAGCGGCCTACCAGGCGATGCTCAGTGTTGAGTTATCGACAGCAACGCATTAGGACGCCGAAAGAACGCCGCTTCCGCGGTGAGAGCGGAACCGTCCTGATGCTCATGCCTGTCGCTGTTCTCATCATGTTTGTCCTTGCTGCGATCACAGTCGATCTCACTGCGGTGCGCGCAGGGCAACAAGATCTCCTCGCTGCAGCCACTGACGCCGCGAACGACGCGGCAACTGCAGGTCTTGACGAAACTGCACTCCGAGCCGGTCACGGTTACCAACTTGATCCGTCAAGAGTGTGGCTTGTTGCTGTCGATGTCCTCGCCACGAAGGGCATTCTCGACAACCTCCTAACGGGGCCTGATGTAACCATCAACCCTGATGGTTCGGTCACGGTTTCTCTGACCAAAAGAGTTCCTCATCTCTTCGCTCGCGCTCTCCCGGGCGCCCCAGATGACGAACTAGTCCGGGCAACTGCAACCGCATCGGTACAGCAGCGCTGAATTCAACTCCCGTTTCGTCACCACCCCCTTCTTCGCCGTACCCTCAATCCCGATGACTGGGGAGCACGAGTTCACATCTGAGGAGGAGTTCCGCGGCGAGGCCGAGGAAGCCCTTGTCGATGGCGATCGGACATTCGACTCCAAAGAGATCTCGGTGGTTCGAGCGGCGCTGGCGAACCGTGACTTCCGCACGATGTGGCTCAGCAGTTTGGGTTCCACCGTTGGAACGTGGATGCAGAACGTCATTTTGGCGGCGTTCGTTTACACCGTCACCAAAAGCGCGTGGCTCGTCAGCCTTGTGGGCTTCTGCAATCTCGTTCCCCAACTCCTGTTCGCAACGTTCGGCGGAATCATCGCCGACATGTTCAATCGCAAGAAGCTGATCTTCTGGCTCTCGCTCGAGCAGATGATTGGTTCGCTCGCGATTGCTTGGATCGTTCGAACGACCGACTTCTCGCGGCCTGCGCTGCTCATCGCAGTGTTTGCTGTCGGAACTGGCGCCGCTTTGCAGGGGCCGGTGTTTCTCGCAGTCACACCATCACTTGTTCCGAAAGAACATCTAGCGGGCGCGATTTCACTCAACTCAGTGAGTATGAACGTGTCGCGTGTCGTTGGTCCGGCAATTGGCGCGGTGTTGTACGTGTGGATTGGTGCCTCATGGGTCTTCGTTCTCAACGCCGCGACCTACGTGATCATCATGGTTGGCGTTACGTACGTGAAGGTGCCAAAGTTCGAACGCAAGCAGGGTGAGAGCAAACTCGATCGCCTGGTTGGCGGTTTCCGGTATGTGCGCCAAGACCCTGTGGTCTTCCGAGCAATCTGCACGGTGTTGTTGTTCTCGCTCTTCTGCATGCCGTTCGTCGTGCTCTTCCCGGCAATGGCCTCGGTCGATTGGCACGTGTCAACAAAGTCGACGCTTTACGGATTGCTCTACGCCACATTCGGCCTTGGTGCGGTTGTCGGCGCCCTTTCGGTTGGAACGTTTCTTTCGGGCCACAAGATCGAGAGAGTGCTGCGCGGTGCATTCGTTCTCTTCGGTGCATCTCTTGCGGCATACATCACGGTTCATAGCGCTGCCCTCGCATTCCCCGTCGGCTTTCTCCTTGGCTTCTTCTATTTCGTTGTCGTCACGTCGCTGTCAACCATCTTTCAATCGCGCCTTGACCATTCCATCCGCGGGCGCGTGAGCGCTGTGTGGATGATGTGCTTCGGCGGCACCGTTCCAGTCGCTGGCCTTATCGCCGGCTGGATCGTGAGTCACTCAACGGTCAATACGGTCGTGTATTTCGGCGCAGCGTTTGCGCTCTTCCTCGCGTGGTTCGCTGACCTTCGTGCTCCCGAGGATCGCAATGGGTTGCGAGAAACACTCGGTCGTTAGTCAGCCAGCAAGTAGCGCGGTAGCTAGACGCTCGAGGCCAGCAATTCGACTGCCCTTCACCAACACTGCGTCATTTGCATCAAGCGGTCCGAGGGCGGCAACCGCTTCATCGATCGTCGAAACTGTTTGCTGTGCGCTTGCGCTGTAGCCATCCGTGCCGAACGCAATGAGATGAACGCCAAGTTCCTTTGCCACTGACGCGACATGAGCATGCGACTCAACGCTTTGGTCACCGAGTTCGGCCATTGGCCCAAGCACTGCGTAGTGACGGGAGGCCGGCAATTGGGTAAGAGAGCGAAGTGCCGCTTCCATCGAAGCGGGGCCAGCGTTGTAGGCGTCGTTAAGGATGCGTGCACCCGATGGCGCAACGTGGAGTTCCATGCGCCAGGGCGACAGAGCAGCTTGTTCAAGCCCATCAACGACATCGGCCATTGGAACATCCCAATGGAGCGCCAACGAAGCGGCAGCAAGTGCATTTCCGACGTGGTGAACGCCCCGTACCCCGAGGTGAACAGCAGCCGTTCCCCATTCCGACTCGAGTTGGAACTGCACCCGAAGATCATCGCCAACGACGATATTTGAGGCTCGAACATCGCCGGTGCTGATCCCATAGGCGATCGTTCGCGCTGACGTGCGAGATTTCATTGCGGCAACACGCGGATTATCTGCGTTCAGAATGGCAACACCGTCGAGCGGAAGCGATTCAACGAGTTCGCCCTTTGCTCGGGCGATGTCGTCAAGCCCGCCCATAAATTCTGAGTGAGCAATTTCAATCGCCGTAACGATGGCGACAGTGGGTCTCGCTATTGCGCAGAGCTCTGCGATATGGCCATCGCCGCGCGCTCCCATCTCAACGATTGCAACTTCGGTATCGGTTGCCGCGTTCACAAGTGTGAGCGGCACGCCGAGTTCATTATTGAAACTCTTCTCGTTTGCGGTGGTGACATACCGACGCGCCAAGATCTCCGCAGCAAGATCTTTGGTTGACGTCTTTCCTACCGATCCGGTAATCCCGGCGACTCGATTAGGAAGCCGGTCTCGAGCGTGTGCCCCCAGCAGTGAGAACGCGATCTCGACGTCGGCCACCTCGATCGTTGCCAGTCCCTCAACCGCTCCGCGTGAGCTGAAGGTGGCAACTGCGCCACTTTGACGGGCCGCTTCGATGAAGTCGTGTCCATCGCGCTCGCCCCGAACCGGGACAAAGAGTTGACCAGGGCGAATCAGACGGGAGTCGAATCCCGCGCCGTCGACCTCAACATCGGACCCAGACAGGGTTCCGCCGACGGCGGCAGCGATGTCAGCAGCCCGGAATTCCACATCTCCACCCTACGGGACGGGCCTCGGGTCCTCAGTCGTCGGGCTACGGTGCGACCTATGTCCGGCCCGGCCCGCATTCGTCTCGTCGTCCTCTTTGGTGGGCAATCGGCCGAGCACGACATTTCTCGGGTCACGGCTCGCCATGTTCTCGCCGCAGCCGACCCTGATCGCTACGAACTCAGCGCCATCGGCATCACTCGCGAAGGCACATGGGTGCGTTGCTCTACCGACGTTTCGTCATTCGGTGATGCCATCGAAATTGTTGGCGAAACGGTGAACCCCTTTTCTGCACTCACCGCTGGCTCGGTCGTCTTTCCGCTTCTTCATGGCCCTATGGGTGAAGACGGAACGCTCCAAGGCCTTCTTGAACTTGCTGGTGTTCCGTTTGTTGGCTCGGCCGTTCTTGGTTCATCTGTGGCGATGGACAAGATGATGGCGAAACACGTGGCCGATGCTGCCGGCATTGCGCAAGCAACCTGGCGCGGGCTCCATGCCGATGAGCTCAATGGCGCGGCTTCTGACGCAGTGCTCGACGCAATCAGCGACGAGCTCGGGTTCCCGATGTTCGTCAAGCCCGCCAACATGGGTTCTTCCATCGGCATTTCAAAAGTTGACGCTCGTTCAGAACTGCGCGCCGCGATTGATGAAGCGCTTCGCTACGACGAATGGCTCGTTTTCGAAGAAGGTGTTGTCGGTCGCGAAATTGAAGTTGCCGTGCTTGGCCACACGACCTCGCCACGCGCGTCGGTACCGGGCGAAATCGTTCCCGGCGCCGACTTCTACGACTTTGAAGACAAATACGCAACAGGTGCCGCTCAATTGCACATCCCTGCGTCGCTCTCTGACGACGAAGCAACGCAGGTGCGTGAACTCGCATGTCTTGTATTTCGGGCGTATCGAGCCGAAGGGCTCTCTCGGGTTGATTTCTTCTTTGAAAGCCCTGGCCGAGGCTGGCTACTCAATGAAATCAACACAATTCCCGGGTTCACCCCGATCTCGATGTACCCGCAAATGTGGCAAGCCAGCGGCCTTCCCTATCGGGCATTGATTGACGAACTTGTGAGCCTGGCGATCGAACGCCACGCCACCGTTTCTCGTTACCGCGGCGCCTGAGCGGTCAGCCCTGCGGGGCAACCATTGCCGCGTGCAGAAACGCCAACAGCTCGCGACGGCGCACGACCGTGCTTCGCAACGTGGGTTCAATGCCAACAGCGCGCAACACTTCGACTTCAGTTGCTGCACCTAGAACAGTTGAATACGCCGACACAAGTAACAAGCCTGGATCGCAACGTCGGATACGACCCTCGTCCATTTCTCGTTCGAAATAGGTTGTGGCGCGCGATACGAACGGCTCGAGGTCGGCAGTCACTCGCAGCGATGCATCGCCGCCGATACGGCTGATCTCGCGGATGAAACCGAGAAGTTCGGGACGACGCATCGCCACACGGAAGATGCGACGCACAATCGACTCGACGCGACTCCAACCTGATCCTTCTTCCGACAACGCACCATCGAACTCGATGATGAGTTCAAGTGCGGCCCGGTCGATGACGGCATCGAGCAGAACTCGCTTCGAGGACCAGTGATAGAGGATCGCCTGTTTGGTAATTCCAAGGTCGGCGGCCAAATCGTCGAGGGAGACCGAATCGAAGCCTTTTGTGCCGAACGATTCAAGGGCCACCGACAGAATTCGATCCTCGGTGGCCCTGGTCCGGGCGGCGCGGGATCCCTTGGGGGGACTGGTGATGACGGCGGCCATGGCACAAGTGTAGACGATTTACTTACCAAGTGGTAAACATTCCCCGTGATTCGTGAAGCACTCGCCGGCAAACGGCTCTTCATCACCGGCACCACCGGTTTCCTCGGCACCAACCTGCTTGAGCGACTGCTCCGTTCGGTGCCCGATTGCGAGATCGTGTTGCTGGTGCGTGCAGGCCGACGTTCCACGGTTGAACAACGCGTGGCTCGCGAGATTCTCAAAAACGACGCGTTCGATCGTTTGCGCTCCGAACTCGGCAAAGACGGTTTCGCCGAAATGACCGCTCGTCGCATCACTTCTGTCGCTGGCGACGTGAGTCGCGATGGACTTGGCCTCGACGATGCCGGTCGTGCGATATTCGCCAGTTGCGACACCATCATTCATTCCGCCGCATCAGTGAGCTTTGACTCTCCCCTCGATTCGGCCGTTGAAGTCAATCTTCTCGGCCCAACTCGAATCGCTGCCGTGTGCAACGAACTCGGCGTCACGCCGCATCTTGTTTCGGTGTCCACGTGTTATGTCGCTGGCAATCATCGTGGTGCCGCTCCCGAACAACTCGTCGATCAGAGCCACTTCTTTATCGACGTTGATTGGCGCGCTGAAGTTGAAGGCGCCCGTCGTGCCCGTCGTGATGCCGAAGCCAATAGCCGTACGCCCGAGAAACTCGTGGAATTCCGCAAACAAGCACGCCGTGAACTTGGTGCTGCGGGCACTCCCCTTCTCGCTGAAAAGACTGAGCAATTGCGTGACCGTTGGGTGGCAGACCGCATGGTTGAGGCCGGTCGCGCCCGTGCCGCATCGTTGGGTTGGCCCGACGCATATGCCTACACAAAGGCACTCGGCGAACGAGCGCTTGTCGAAACTCGGGGCAACGTTCCCGTCAGCATCGTGCGTCCCTCGATCATCGAATCTGCGCTGCAAGAACCAGTACCCGGCTGGATCCGCGGCTTCCGCATGGCCGAGCCAATCATCATCAGTTATGCGCGTGGTCTTCTGAAGGAATTCCCTGGCGTTCCCGAAGGTGTCGTCGACGTCATTCCTGTCGATCTTGTTTCCGCCGCGATCATTGCTGTTGCGGCAAAGGGCCCTGAAGCCGAACCCGAAGTCATCCAAGTTGCTTCGGGTTCTCAGAATCCACTTCATTACCGCCGTCTGGTGAACCTCGTGAGCGGATGGTTTCAGGAGCGTCCGCTCTATGACACCAAAGGTCAGCCGATCATCGTTCCGACCTGGACGTTCCCAGGTCGCGGTCGCGTGAAGACCCAACTCGAGCGAGCCACCAAGACCTTGACCCGCGCCGAAAGTGTTCTGAACGCGCTTCCCTTGCGCGGCAAACAAGCCGAGTGGGGCGCTTCTGTTGAAGAAAAGCGCGAAGAAGCCGAGCGAGCGCTCGGATATGTCGAGATTTACGGCGCGTACGCCGAATGCGAAGCCATCTACGGACTCGATCGCCTCCTCGCGTTGTGGGACAACCAAACCACTGACGACCAGCGCGACTTCTGCTTCGATCCCCGAGTCATTGAGTGGGATTCGTTCGTTAACGAAATCCATTTGCCGTCAGTCGTTAAGGCCGCTCGAGTTCGCACAACTCCTGGCGGAAAGACCGGCCTCACACGCACCGACCGACTTCGCGGACAGATCCTTGCTCCCGAGCGTCAGCTTGCGGCCTTCGATCTTGAGAACACGCTCATCGCGTCGAATGTCGTTGCGAGTTATGCATATCTCGCAACACGACGCATGCCGAAAGATCAGCGTCTGCGCTTCATTGCGAAGATGATCGCTGAAGGGCCCACGCTGCTTTCG
>WLMU01000055.1 GCA_009700115.1 Actinomycetota bacterium | reverse complement strand
CCCGGAGAACCTCGTGTCGACAAAGAACTTCCCTGGATCGATGTTCCTCGAAACTAAGCGGTCTTCTTGAGAGTCTCACTCGACATTCCGACCAACGCGAGTTCGTATCCTTTTTCCCACGAGGTTCGCGTACGTTTCGCCGAGACCGATGCCATGGGCGTCGCTCATCACTCGTCATACATAGCGTGGCTCGAAGTCGCTCGCGTCGAGTTTCTACGCTCCCTTGGAACCCCATACCCAGACATACGCGCTCAGGGCGTCGACCTCGCTGTCTTAGAACTCTTCATGAACTATCGAGTATCGGCGCGGTTCGACGATCTCATTACTGTTCACACTCGCGTAGCGAATCTGAAAGGCGCCACCTTCCAGATGGACTACCTACTTCGCGTCGAGGACCAGATCAGCGCACTTGGCACCACTGTCCACGGGGTCGTCGACCCCGAAGGTCGCGCCTCCCGCATGCCCTCCTGGCTTCGAGAGTTGCTCGCAGGCGCTTAAAGCTCAGTCTTTGAACACTGGCTTCCGACCTTCAGCACGGGCAGCGACTGATTCATCCCAGTTCTTGGTAGTGAGCCGTACATAAAGCTGCGCAGTCATTTCATTGCGCATATGGGAACGGAAACTTGTCGATTCAAGTCCACCAAGAATCATCTTCTTCGTGAGTTCAATTCCTACTCGGCTGAGACCTGCAATCTGGTCAGCGATTTCGATTGCCGTGTTGAGAAGTTCCGATCGGTCAACCACTCGAGATACGAGCCCAGCGCGCTCAGCTTCCTCTACCCCCATGTCGCGACCGGTCAGCATCAACTCGCTCGAGCGACCTGCTCCAATGATCCTCGGCAGAATAAAACTAAGCCCGAGTTCGGTAGCAGTGAGCCCGTTGTTGATGCCGGCGGCGCGGAAGTACGCCTCATGCGAAGCCACGCGAATATCGCACGCTGCAGCCAGGCAAAGACCTCCGCCAATAGCGGCACCGTTGATCGCCGCAATGACAGGCTGGGGCATATCTTGAATCCCCAAGATGATGTCATCGAGCAATTTTCCAGCCCGCTGAGCAATAACCGTAGGAGTCAATCCCTCAATATGAGGAATGGATCCCGACACTTTCTGATCGGCGCCGGAACAGAATCCCTCTCCGGCACCGGTGATGATGACTGCTCTGGTGTCGTTGTCATGAGCAACTTCCTCAAGTGTCTCCTTCAACGGCAGCATCACATCAAAGGCCATTGCGTTCATACGCTCAGGGCGATTCAACGTGATGACGGTGACACGCGGATTTGGCTTTTCGATCACGACAAAAGACACAGTTCCCCCTCGAAACACTCTGGATGAAGGCACCCTAGCCACCAATTACCCGCTTAATTCAGGGCATGTGGCGTAGAACCCCGCCGGGATGCACGGACTAAGCCCTGCAAACCGGTAACGTCAATCACGGCCTCAGCGAAGCCCGACCATGAATTTGTCGATGCCGTCTGCTCAGACTCGGCGCGACGCTCCAGTGTGAAACAACCAGTTCGGCGGCACTACGTCGACAAAGGAGGCCCCACATGGGTGCCCAAAGAACAAGTTTCGAAAAACTTCAACGTGATCGAAACAAGAAGGCAAAACAAGCCCTGAAGCGGGAACGTCGTCAGACCGGCGAAGCGGGTATTGGCGAAGACGGCGAAGAAATCCTCGTCGAACTCAGTACTGAAGGCGAGTTGTCGGCTGCAGAACTACTTGCGCAGATCGAGCTCATCCATAAACAACTCGATGACAAAGTCATCGATTTTGACGAGTTCGAAGAACGGAAGACTGACCTGATGGCCCGCCTTCCAATCGACTGATTCACTCCAAGTATTGATCCCGCAGTACAGAAAGTCTTTCGAGGCACTCTTTCGCGCACTCGGAAATAACCTTTGCTACTGGCTCGATGGAGTTAATTCGTCCTGCGACTGCACCACTAAGGGCAAGCGCTGAGTCCATATCGCCGCCGAAGTACAACTCCTGATGCCGTGCCATGTGCTCCATCGCATTCGTAGCCACGTCAAACTCGAGAGCGTTGCTTCGTTCCGTTCGAAGCACTCGCAAAGACGGCGCTGCGTGGCGGTTGAGTAGAACGGTGTCAGTTTCACGAGCAGCAACGATTGCTTGCTTCCAGTTCTCGTGGATGGGCGACTCAACGGTGGCGACCATCCTTGTGCCCATCTGAATCCCTTCAGCGCCAAGAGCGAAAGCAGCGGCCATCGTGCGGCCATCGACGAAGCCTCCCGCTGCGATGATCGGCACATCGACTTTTGAAGCAACCAGTGGCAGAAGAACCATCGTCGACACATCGCTGGGATTCTTAAACCCGCCACCCTCTGACCCTTCGACAACGAGCCCGTCTACTCCAGCAGCGACTGCCTTCTGTGCAGCCCTCAGCGTTGGAACCACATGGAACACCGTCAGTCCAGCATTCTTTAACTGTGAGGTGTAGGTGCCAGGGTCGCCGGCTGATGTGATGACAAAGCGCACACCTTGCTCGACGACGAAATCAACGATTGACGGATCGCGCACAAACGCCTGCGCGATATTCACTCCAAACGGTCGGTCGGTGAGGTCGGCCATCTTGGCGATCTCTTCACGAATGGCAACGAGGTCACCGGAGGACGTCTCGATAATCCCCATCGCTCCTGCATTCGATACGGCGGAGGCCAATTGCGCACGTGCGATGTAGCCCATGGGCGCCTGCACAATCGGAATCTCGATCCCTAAAAGATCGGTAATGCGGTTCTTAAACATAACCACGACTCTCTTGCTACCGACCCGGGCGTAAGTACGTTGACGTCGAGCGGATCAGACTGGTTCGTAGATTTCGTACACGAGTTTGCCGCCCTCGCCCACCTGTCCCCGTCCGAACAGATGAAGAGCGTTCAACCACCGATAGCGCTCGTCGCCCGCCTCGAACTCCAGTCCAACGTAGACCGGCGTCTTGCCCATTCCCGCCGACCAATCGGCCCGGCCCTTGTACGCGAGATAGACCGGAACGCCGTCATCCGTCATGAGCGTCATGCGAATGTCGAAGGTTCCGACTCCTTGAGCGTCGATCGCGAGCCAGTCTGCAGCTGCACTCCCGACGAGGCTCGCATTCAGCCTTGGGCCCTCGATTCGGGCCTCGCTTATCTCTTGGACGATTCGGGTGCCAGCAGGCGTTGCACCAAGCATGTAGAGGCCATCGGAAGCAACAGCAAGGGTCAGTGTGGCAAAAGGTCGCAGTTCCATCTGTTGATCATTCCATGTGGAAGCGGCTGTCGGAGCACCATCGCGGCCAATTGCGGTCTCTCAAACGCTTTGCACAGGCGTCGATTCGTCCAATTCGTCCCGGCGTGGGAGCGTGGTGGCCGGCCAGAGCGGTCGAGGAGCGCATTCCATGGATCAACCGACCGACAACACAACCTTCGCCGACCTGGCCCTTCGGACCGAGTTAGTCGAAGCCCTCGCCAGTCTTGGGTATGAAGAACCCACCCCAATCCAGCGAGAGTCGATTCCCCCACTCATCGCAGGGCAGGACCTTTTAGGCCAAGCGGCCACGGGAACAGGCAAGACCGCGGCCTTCGCGTTGCCGATGCTTCAGCACCTCGATCCGAACAATCGGTCGAAGAATCCCACCGGCCTCATCCTCGTCCCAACCCGTGAATTGGCCATGCAGGTTTCTGAAGCCGTTCATAAGTATGGCCGCGCCCTTGGTGCTCGAGTTCTCCCGATCTATGGCGGTCAGCCAATTGGCCGCCAACTCCAAGCCCTCGGACGAGGTGTCGACGTTGTCGTTGCCACTCCTGGTCGAGCCGTCGACCACATCAAGCGCGGAACGATTCCTCTCAAGGACATCGAGATGGTCGTTCTCGACGAGGCCGACGAGATGCTCGACATGGGCTTCGCCGAAGATCTCGATGCCATCCTCGGGGCGCTCCCCGAAACTCGCCAGACCGTTCTCTTCTCGGCAACCATGCCAAAGCGAATTGAGTCGCTCGCTCGTCGCCACCTAACAAATCCAACAACGATTCGCATCGAGGCACCCGTCGTCGCAAAGGGCGACGCTCCAAAGGTGCGGCAAATGGCGTTCATTGTTCCGCGCTCGCATAAGTCCGCGGCCCTTGGGCGCATTCTCGATGTTGAATCCCCCACCGCAGCGATCGTGTTCTGTCGAACTCGTCACGAGGTCGACCAACTCACTGAGACGCTCAATGGTCGCGGCTATCGCGCCGAAGCGCTTCACGGAGGCATGAATCAAGAGGGCCGCGATCGCGTCATGGCGCGAGTGCGCAGCGGTAACGCAGATCTCCTCATCGCTACCGACGTTGCGGCTCGAGGTCTCGACATCGATCACCTCACTCACGTCGTCAATTACGACGTCCCTTCCGCCCCGGAGTCCTACGTCCACCGCATCGGACGCGTTGGCCGAGCCGGTCGTGAAGGCGTCGCCATCACGCTCGCCGAACCTCGCGAGCATCGCCTGCTTGAAAACATCCAACGCGTTACCGGCGACAAGATCGCCATCGAGAAAGTTCCAACGATCTCCGATCTTCGCAATCGGCGCATGGAACTCACGCTCGGAACACTTCGTGAGACATTGCTCGATGACGACCTCGATCGTTACCGGTCAATTGTCGAATCACTCACCGATGAATTCGATCTTTTCGATGTCGCGCTCGCTGCGGTGAAACTCACGCACGAAAGCACCACAGGCAAGGAAGACGAAGTCGAGATTCCCGAGGTCGAAATCCGTCGTTCAAAGGATCGCAAGAACGACCGCCCCGATCGCGACGGTCGTCCTGACCGTGGAGATCGCGGCGACCGCGGCGACCGCGAGAAGAAAGGCAAGAAGGGGAAGGACCGTTCCATCGGCGTCGACTCCACACGCCTCTACTTCCCCATTGGTCGATCCTCTCAGATTCGTCCCGGTGACCTCGTTGGAGCAATCACCGGTGAAACCGGATTGGCCGGTAAGCAAATCGGATCGATCGAGATCGGCGACAAGTTCTCTCTTGTCGAAGTTCCCGAAAAGTCGGCCGATGACATCATCAAGGCCATGAAGAAGACAACGATCAAGGGACGCAAAGTCGTTCCTCGTCGTGAGCGCTTCGAACGTTTCGAACGCTGACCGACCGAGAGCGCGAGCCCGTACGCTTTCGCCATGACCGACGACGTCATTCTCCAGACAGTTCCCCTCGGGCTTCACTGGCCCACGATTGATCCATTTCTTTTCTGCGCGCATCACAACGATTCCTACCCGGCCGGAAATGAACAGCTGGGCCCGAACGCTTCGCTTGCCGGACGCACGATCGGGATGGATTTCGAAGGCATTGACGGCTGGCGCATGTATCACGGCGACGTCGTTCCCGGTTTCCCCCAACACCCTCATCGGGGATTCGAAACAATCACGTACGTACGTGAGGGCATCTGCGATCACTCGGACTCGCTTGGGGCCGCAGCGCGCTTTGGTGAAGGCGACGTGCAGTGGCTCACCGCCGGGGCGGGAATCGTTCATTCAGAAATGATGCCGTTGCGGGATCAAGACGGCCCCAACGCTCTTGAGCTTTTTCAGATCTGGTTGAACCTTCCCGCTGCCGACAAGATGGCCGATCCCTATTTCACGATGCTGTGGTCCGATCAGATCCCCAAGGTTCGTCGCACTGATACTGAAGGACGCTCAACAGAAGTCCTCGTCATCGCTGGTGAATTCGATGGAGTCGCTCCACTTTCGTCTCCGCCCGATTCCTGGGCATCGAAAGCTGACTCTGATGTCGCCGTCTGGCACCTCCACCTTGACGCAGGAACCTTCCTCGAGCTGCCAGCCGCTCTCTCGTCGGAAACGATTCGCACGCTGTATGTGTTCGACGGCCAAGGCGTGCAGATCGGCGAAACTGAACTCGCCCGCGATACGGGCTCGGTTCTACGCAGCGAGCACTCCGTCACACTTTTCTCACCGGGCGGTGCCGACTGTCTCGTCCTTCAAGGTCGCCCCATCGGTGAACCAGTCGCCCAGCAGGGTCCCTTTGTCATGAACGATGACGCCGGACTTCGTCAGACCTTCCTTGATTACCAACGAACCGGATTTGGCGGTTGGCCCTGGCCCGTCGACGGGCCTGTGCACCCCGCCGACCGATCTCGATTCGCACATCACCCCGACGGCCGCCTCGAAGAACCGACATAGCGGCGCGTCGTCGACCCGAGACCCGGTAACGTCCCGCGAGCGCAGGACTCTCAGCGCTATCGCTCCGGGGGGAGACATGGCACACGACACTAGGGAAGATATCGATCTACTCGATGGGGAGTGGTACGCCCAGCAGCCCTATGAACAGTGGGAGTGGATGCGTGAGAACGCTCCCGTGTATTGGGATGAACCCAATCAGGTCTGGGGCATCACTCGCTACGACGACGTGCTTGCCATCGAGAAAGACGCGAAGACGTTTTCATCGCAACGAGCTCCCAGACCTCATGGTGATCCGCTCCCGATGATGATCTCTATGGACAATCCAGAGCATCAGCGGCGTCGGTCGTTGGTGAATCGCGGATTCACTCCCAAGAAGGTCCAGGGCCATGCCGAAACGATCCGAACTATTTGCACCAACCTCATTAACAAGGTTCAAGCCAAAGGCGAGTGCGATTTTGTTTGGGATATCGCCGCGCCACTCCCCTTACTTCTGATTGCTGACATGCTCGGTTTCGAACCCGACGCGTACGACGATCTCTTGCGCTGGTCCGATGACATGATCCGCGGAACAACAGGGACCCCCACACCCGAGGTGCAACTGGCCGCCATGAACGCCGGAATCCAGTTTCGCGAATATCAGTTGCAGGTCATTGCCGACCGTCGTTCGCGTCCTCCACAAGATGATCTCATCAGCACCCTCGTAAATGCGGAGATCAATGGCAACCGTCTCGATGATGAGTCGATCGTCAGCGAGACGCTTCTCATCCTCATCGGAGGCGACGAGACCAGTCGCCATGTCATCACCTGCGGGATGCTCGCGTTGTTGGAATTCCCCGATCAGCGCGACATCCTCGCGAAATCGCCTGAGCTCATCGAGACCGGAGTCGAGGAACTGCTCCGATGGGTGTCGCCCATCAAGAACATGGCGCGCACGGTTACTGCACCCGTTGAACTGCATGGTCAGTCGCTGCGCGAAGGCGATCAGGTGATGTTGTTTTACCCATCGGCAAATCGCGACAACCGAGTATTCGACAATCCCGACCAACTCGATGTGCGCAGGAATCCCAACCCTCACCTTGCCTTTGGTTTCGGGCCCCACTTCTGTCTCGGCGCCTCACTCGCCCGTCTCGAACTCACGATCATGTTCGATGAGCTGCTCCGCCGCATCCCAGACATTTCCCTAGCAACGAACGAGACCCTTGAATTTCGCGCTTCGAATTTCATAAGCGGGCCCGAGTCGATGCCTGTTCGATTCACCCCATCCCACTGATCACGGAGACAGCACTATGGACTTTCATCCCGACGAGGTACGCGCGGCATATGACAACTTTGTTGCAGTCGGCGACAGTGGCGACTGGAACGCCTGGGCCGACCTCCACACGGTCGATGGCCTTTGGGTCGAACATCATCTCGGAACATTTCACGGACGTGAAGCCATACGCACCGCAATTGTCGATGTCATGGCACAAGCCCCTTCGACGATGGAATTTCCCATCGAGTGGGTCGTCATCAACGGCAATCGAGTCGTGTACTACCCGTGGCAGGTGCTCCCTCACCCCACCGGTGGAGAACCGTTCCGCTTCAGTTGCATCACAATCCTCGAATACGCGGGCGATGGCCAGTTCTCGTACCAAGAGGACGTGTACAACCCATCGGAGGGCGAGCGGGTCTTTGGCGAGTGGATTGCCGCCGGCGGTCGCTTACCGGGCATGGACTGACGCTCAGCAAATGAGCGAGATGCCCGCCGCTTGCGCGGCGCGTCCGTACCAGTTCGCCAGCGATTCAATCGTTTCATGGGCATTTAGTCCGCTCGGATTCGGGAGAATCCAGAGTTCGGCTCCCTCAAAGGCGTCATCGGACGGCCCAACGGAAACCTTCGCGTTACCGAACGCTTGTCGATAGGCAGTCACGCCAAGAACCGCCATGACATTGGGTTTGCGCTTTCGAACGAGCGCACGAAGCATTTCACCGCCGTCGCGAAGTTGTTGTTTCGATAATTCATCTGCGCGTGCCGTAGCGATCGGACAGATATTCGAGATACCAATTCCTTTGGATTCAAGTTCGGATCGTGTCTCATCTGGAAGCCCGCGTGAAGCATCCACGTCAACAGAAGTAATTCCTGACCGATACAACGCTGGCCAAAACCGGTTGCCCGGCCTTGCAAAATGCGCATTGACTGCAGCAGTCCATAGCCCAGGATTAATTCCTACAAAGAGTAGATTCAGCCGTGAGGGCAGGAGGTCATCAACGGTCGAACCTTGAAACGTTGCGAGCTCTGCTTTTGTGGGCCGTCGGCCGACAATAAATCTCTTTCCTGAAGTCACGTTGTTCTAGAGCGTGGCGACATCTGTCGATGACAGTTTGCGGTGTTCGATACCCGTAAAACCGTCGGACGCGGTGTACGTGTCTTCTCCAGTGAAGAGTCCATCGGGCCCAATTGGCCACAGAACACACATGCGCGCTTCGTACAGATAGAACGCAGAAGGGTCATCGATTGGAAAGCCACGAGCGGCGAGCGTTGTGCCCGGATAGGCCATCCGCATGAGGCCCTCGGTCACGATGCAATGCCGATCGACAACTAACCACTCGGTTTCGAGCTGCAATTTCTCTGCACCTGAGGCTGCGAAGTCTTCGTAGAACTTCTGCACTGCAGACTTCCCCACAACATCCCCAGCGCCATTAGGAATGGAATGCATGTGGTAATGAGCGTGCTCCGAAACCGTTGCCATGAGTCTTTCCATGTCAAGCGATGCTTCAGCTAATTGGTGTTGCAAGAGCATCTCTAGATTGCGACGAAGCACCGGGTCGGTTTCGGTCGCAAGGCGTTCCTCAACCTTGGCCCACGTAACCCTTTGATCGATGACAGCCATGTCCCCTCCTGCGATGTTGTCTCACCTTTGTAGCCGATGAGAAGCGTTACATCCCGAGTTTCTCGATCCGCACGGGCAATCCGGAAGCTCGAGGCATCGCCGTGAGGGAATCGACCCCTTCCGATGAACTCGTCAACGTTCCGGTGAGGGATCCAGGATGACCATGGGTCACCGACAACACACCGGGACGAATTGCGTCGTCGATCACTACGGTTGCTACCAGTGATCCAAACGCGCTCGTTACCGCTACCCAGTCACCGGAAACGACCTGTCGATCTCTTGCTTCGTTCGGATGGATCAACACCACTGGTTCGTCACCCGAACCCGCGAACCGCACCGAATTACTCCAGGCCGATTCTCGGCGAGGGACCATTACGAGTCCGAGTTCCGGACCTCGATGCTGAGCAAGGCGCTCGCAGAATGCCTCGGGGGCGATCGACCAAAAGCCATCGGGAGTCATGCGCTCTCGCACCCACCCGTAGTCGGGTTCCAGATTCACTCCATGAGGACCAGCATCTATGACTTCGTCAGGCGGGAATGGCCCATGGCCGAGCAGGCCCCGCAGCATTATCTCGTCGGAGAGCGAGTCGATTGGTGCGCCACCAAACATGGGGTGTTCCGAACGAGCGGCCAAAGACCCGAGGATCCACCAGACCGGCCGACGCTGCGCAACTGGTTCAACAACTGCAGAAGTGAATTGCATGCCCGAACGAAAAGCCACTTGCTCAGCGAGTGCAAGGTCGGCTCGCTCAAGTTGTCCGGTTGCGGGGAAGACATGCGTTGCTAAGTCGCATAACTCGCTGTCCGCTACATCAATAACGACCAACGCATCGAGAAGAGAAACGGCCTGACGGAATCGATCGGGTTCCGGGAAGGCTGACAGTGGATTCCCGCCCGTAATGACCAATACCTTCAGTCGGCCCGACTCGATTTCGTCAACGAGTGCCGCCACAGGCATCTGCCCCGCAACGCGGGCGAGGTCAGGTCGCGATTTGGGACCATCAAGTGGATCAGTTCCCGCACGAATTGGCGAAAGCTGGTTGACGACACCCCTGTTGAAGCGCATCCCGCCGATTACATCGAGTGAATCAGTCATCACGAGCAGAACCCACCGAAGCCATTCAACGAGAATGCCATCGATAGACATCGTGGAACCGGTTCCGCAGAACATAGCGACATGACCATGGCGTTCACGAAGGTCGGCAACGAGTCGATTCAGATCTGAGCGCTCACAACCGGTAGCCACAGCAGCTGCATCAAGATCGAACGGTAGAACTGCTTTCGAAAGGCGGGACACCTCGTCGTCGCGACATGTTCGTGCGAGCGCATCCCTGCAATGTTCGTCGTCGAACAGTTCCCGAACCAGAGCGGCCAACAAGATGACATCCGAGCCAGGCCGAACAGAGAGATGCTCGTCTGACAGTGCGGCCGATTCGGTGCGCCGGGGATCGATTGTCCAAATCCTGCCGCCCGCCGCTTGATTCTCGCGCAGCCTCCGCACGGGATCGGCCAGCGTGGTTCCATAGCCGTGCGAAACAACGGGGTTTGTTGCGAGTAACAGCAAGAGCCGCGAGTGCTGAGGTTCCCACACCGGGTTCAACATTGGATGACCCGCGATCTGTTCAGAGGCCACGAGAACCGGTGCATTGTCAACCGTTGCCGCCGTGTAGAACGACGTGCTTCCGACCGAACTCAACCACATGCCACACGAGACTTGTCCAGCAGAGTCGTAGGCCAAACCCGTTGCTAGGTAGAGCGCAATAGCGTCGGCGCCATCCGCAGACGAGACAGCCGAAAGAATTCCAGCGAGGTGGTCGAGCGCCTCATTCCATTCGACCTCGACACCCCTAACTCGAGGAGCATCAAGACGTGACGAGCTGTGATGCCATTGCGGAAGCGCACGTCCTTTTTCGCAGGTGTACCCGCGCGAGATCGGATGTTCGACATCACCTCGGACCTTCACAACCGCGTCACCTTTGACAGTGACGATAATTCCGCAGGCGGCTGCGCAGATTCGACAATACGAAAGCTGCTCTGTCACCGAATGAACTCAGCGCTCTTCAAGAATTGAGGGATCTGCGCGCAATTCCATTCGAGCCATGGCCTCCCAGAATCCGATGAAACCGTTCCCGTCGTTGGTGCGGCCACGTTCGAGCCACCAATCAGGAACTGCTGATTCCTTGCGACCGCCTGCTGCTCTGATATGCCACGCCCGCTGACAGCGCTGTTCCAACGCAACCGCCCTTTGGTGAACGGCGCGAATTGTCGAACCCAGCACAAACACCCCATGTCCGCCGAGCAATGCAAGGTTCGCATCGCCCATTGCGACCACGGCATCGCGGGCGGCCGAAGTGTTGTCTACGCCACCGCCGTACTCATCGATAAGGATCAGTTCTCCGCCACCGCCGAGTCCGGAACTTTGGTCATAGACCGGCGGGACTTCACCCATGTCGGCCCAAACAGTTCCGTACAGGGGGTGACTATGCATAGCGACACCGACATCTTCACGAAGTTTGTGGAGTTCAAGATGCAACGGAATCCCGAGAGGTGCCGGCCAGTCTCCTTCCACAACCTTTCCGTCGAGATCGATCCGAATGAGTTGCGATGGACGCAATTCATCCCACGTAATGAACCACGGATTGCACAGCAACGTTCCGTCGCCCATGTTCACCGTGATGTGCCCGGCGAGGTGATCGGCATATCCCTCTCGCCAGAGTGCACGAGCGAGCAACACGAACTCCTGACGGAGTGTGAGTTCTGGCAGCAACTGCTCTGGTGTTGGCGTGAAATTCATGTCTCTCCCCCATGCTGGTGAGTGGGTTGTCTGTGGAAATCTTCGCCCACTCACTCCTGTAT
>WLMU01000054.1 GCA_009700115.1 Actinomycetota bacterium | reverse complement strand
TGCAATCCGGAACACTTGCTGAGTAGTGTGTCGCGGCTGGGGCGTCACACGTTCGTTATTCGAATTTCTCGCCAAGCATTCGAAGGAGGCCGATGAGGTCTTCGGGTTGATCGGGATCTTTTTCGCCAGGAATCCAGCGAACAGGACCTTGCGTCCCAGTCCAGTGGAAGGAACCATGGGTTACGTAGCGTTCCCACCACACGGGCGAACGCGGGTCGCGTCCGACGGTGATTCCCTCAAACGGTGACATTGCAAACAGCATCTGCACTTCAGGATGATCGTCGACCATCACGCCATCGACGGTGAGCGAGAGCTTCCATGTTCGGCTGCCGATCGCTTCGAAGGAACATTCGAGTAGGTGGTCGCCGGGGGAGAGCTCCGGGCCAGTGACGATCGCGAGATCGCCTCGGCCGGTGTGATGCACAAGCACGGGTCGTTGACCTTCGATCACGTAAAGTCCGTAGCCGCCGCTTTGATCGCCGTGGGATGCAATGGTTCCGATGGAACCTTCGTGGACGGTGATTGGTGCTTCAATCCGAAATGACCGAAGCCAGATCAACATCAGCGATCGCCAGCGTTCCAGCGTCGGGGTGCCGGGCCAGATGGAAAGTGGTTCTTCGAAGACTGCAGTGCGCGGTGGTCGAAGGACGTACTTAAGACCGATTCCTTCATCGAGCGGGTAGATCTGGCCGTCCCACGCAGCTTCGTCCCACGCGGTGATGAGTTCAGCGAGCTTTTCCGGCTCACTCTCGGCAAGATTGTTGAGCTCAGTGCGATCAACGGCGAGGTTATAGAGCTCCCATTCGCGATCGTCGAACGGTGTCATCGGCTGATGGAGTGTTACAACTTCCCAACCGTCGCGGTAGAAACCGCGGTGACCGATCATTTCGTAAACAGCTTCAGTGCGCTGGTCGGGGGCATCGGCCGACGCGAGTGTCGGGGTCATGCTCGATCCAGTGATTGGCTTGACCGAGTTTCCGTTTCGTTGGGTGAGGGTTTCGATTCCGAGGATGTCGAGAAGTGTCGGGAAGATGTCAGAGACGTGCGAGTACTGATGTCGCAGAGTTCCACCGTTGAACCCCCCGGCCTTCCACGAAACGAGAAATGGCACGGAATGCCCGCCGGCATGAGTGTTGATCTTGTAGAGCCGGAAGGGCGTATTGCCCGCCATGGCCCAACCGCGCGGGTAGTGGGGCGATGTTTGTGGCCCGCCTATGAGATCAATGCGCGAGAGGTCGGTCTCGATGTCGTCGCCTTCATGACCGACATGGGCCATGTATGCGCTGGTGCCGACCATTTCGCCTTCCCGAGAGGCTCCGTTGTCAGAAGTGAAGATGACAATTGTGTTGTCGAGTTCACCCATTTCGTCGAGCGTGTCGAGGAGTCGCCCGGTGTTGTCGTCGACATTCGTGACCATGGCAGCGAACACTTCCATGTAGCGCGCGTAAAGCTTCTTCTGGTCCTCGGAAAGTTCATCCCAAGGCTCAACATCATTGTTTGCCTCGGTGTTACGCGGAGCCAGCACGACATCGTCGCCAAAGACGTTGAGTTCTTTCTGGCGAGCAAAGCGGCGTAGGCGAAGCTCATCCCAGCCTTGGGCGTAATTGCCCTTTTGGGCTGCAATGTCCGCGGCCTTTGCATGGAGAGGCGCATGAATTGCACCGTGAGCGACATACAGGAAGAACGGTTGATCGGGGGCCGAAGCTTTGCCGGCTTTGATCATGGCAATGGCTTCGTCGGTGATGTCGTCAGTGAAGTAATAGCCATCGGGGTAGGTGTCGGTTTCGACGGGTGTGTTGTCGCGAACCAGGCGATGAGGCTGATGAAGGTTTGTGAACCCATCAAGGAATCCGTAGAAGCGATCGAATCCACGCTGGCAAGGCCACGAGTGACGCGGACCGGCATCGGACTGGTCGGAGTCTTTGGCTAAATGCCATTTGCCGACCATGTAGGTGGCATAACCGTTTGCTCGAAGCGTCTCGGGGAGGGTGATGACGTCATCGGCCAGTTCCATCGCGTAACCAGGAAAACCGGGATCCGCGTGTGCCACGGTTCCGACGCCAGCAGCGTGAGGATTCATGCCGGTGAGGAGAGCGGCTCGTGTGGGCGAGCACATTGGAGTTGAGTGGTAGTTGGTGTATTGAATCCCGCTGTTCGCAAGGCGTTCGATATTTGGCGTTGCGATTTCGCTGCCGTACGGGGAAGTGTCGGCATAGCCAAGGTCGTCGCAAAGGATGATGACGATGTTGGGCGCGTTTTCAGGGGAGACCGGACGCTCTGGCCACCAGGACTCTGAAGTGGCGAAGACGCGCCCTACTTTTCCGCCGAAACCAGGGTAGGTGCCGGAGGTGTTGTTCTCGCTCATTGAATTCTTTCTCTGGGGGAAGTGTGGCTACGCGACGATCGATGTTTCTCGCAACGACGCAATGCGATCGGAAAGGCCGAGCTCGGTGAGGATTTCGTCGGTGTGCTGCCCGAGTGCGGGAGCACCTCCGGCAAGAGATGCCGGTGTCTCGTGGAACTGCGTGGGATGTCGCGGAAGTCGCGCCCTGCCGACAACGGGGTGGTCGAACTCTTCGAACATGCCGATGGCAATTGCATGAGGGTCGTCGACCATTTCAGCAGCTGACAGAACCATCGCGAAAGCCACTCGTTCGCGTTCGAATCGTTCAGTTGCCTCTGCCTGAGTGAGATTTGCCGCCATCGCATAACACATGTCCATGATCGGCTCGAGAACGTCGCGGTTCTTGCGACGCTCGCCGACGGTTTTGATTCGAGGGTCATCCCAGCCTTCGACATCGAGGGACTTGCACATTCCTGCAAAGTCGGCGTCGGTGGTGGGAACAACGATTCCCCAACCATCAAGAAAGCGCATTGGAGAAAACCCGGCATTGAAGCTCGACGGCATTGTTCCGTCGGAATCCAGAAGAACTTCGTTGCCGGCAGCTTCTGCCCAAAGGAACGAGACACAAGCATCGGCCATACCTAATTCGAGGTGCTGGCCGCCGCGTCCGCTGGCTCGAGCAAAGAGCGCTGCAGTGATTGCTTGGGCGGCATAAAGCGAACTGACTTTGTCGGCAGCATTCTGGCGAAGAAAGGTCGGAGGACCACCGCCCGGTTCTGCCTGTGTAGCGGCGAATCCGGCGTATGCCTGAATAGATGTGTCGTACGCGCTGCGATCTCGATAAGGACCGACGGGTCCGTAGCCGGAGATCGATGCATAGACGACATCAGGATTGATTTTTCGAATTGCGTCGTAGCCAAGTCCAAGTCGATCAATGACGCCGGGTCGAAAGTTTTGCAGGATCACATCTGCATCGGCCGCAAGCTGTACCGCGATTTCTTGCCCTTCGGCAGTACTGAGGTCGAGGGCGATGCATCGCTTCCCACGATTGCATGCGAGGTAGAACGCGCTCATGCCGTTGACGGCAACTCCGACCCAGCGGGCAATGTCGCCGATGCCAGGGCGTTCGATCTTGATGACGTCAGCACCTTGATCGGCCAGAAGCGCAGCGGCATAGGGTCCTGTGAGGGCGATTGAAAGATCGAGCACCTTGACGCCTGATAGTGGTCCCGTGTGTTGCGGTGTGATCGTCATGGGTTCGCCTCTTCCTTATGACGAAGGTGTGGCGTTGAACGAAACAGGAAGATGTTTGATGCCATCGACCAGATTCATTCGCAGTCGCTCCATCGGTCCTGACTGATGAATGTCGGGTACTCGCTTGCCGAGTTCTTCGAACATTACCTTGATCTCAAGTTTCGCGAGGTTCGAACCGAGGCAGAAATGGGGCCCACCTGCACCAAAGGCCACGTGGTTGTTCGGAGTGCGGGCAATGTCGAATGAGTTGGCATCGGGGAACTGTGCTTCGTCTCGATTGGCCGACGGATACCAAAGGACAATTTTCTCTCCGGCAGTGATGCGCTGACCCCCGAGGATGGCGTCAGCAGTCGCGGTGCGCCGGAAGAAGTTGACCGGGCTAGTCCAACGAAGGATTTCGTCAACCATCGTGTCGGCCATTTCGGGGTGTTGGAGCCACCGCTGCCATTGATCAGGATGTTCCATGAACGCGATGAGGCCCTTAGAGATCGCGTTGCGCGTGGTTTCGTTGCCAGCGATAACGAGAAGAGTAAAGAAGAGATCGCGCTCGAGTTCTGTGAGTTCAACTACCGAACCGTCCTCCATTGTCACGCTTGCATCGATAAGACGCGACCAGAGGTCATCGCCTTGAACCTCACGCTTTTTATCGGTGAGTCCATGGGCGTAGATCGCCATTTCCATCACGGTGTTTGCGTATTCGTCGCTAGCGCCGACTTCGCTCGTCTTGAACTCGTCGTCCTGTCCGCCGATCATCCTGTTCGACCAATCGAAGAGGAGAGATCGATCTTCTTCGGGTACACCGATGATTTCCGCGATGGCGATAAGGGGGAGTTCGGCCGCAACTTCAGTAACAAAGTCGCATTCACCCTTTGGTGTCACACGATCGAGGATTGTGGTGGTTCGTTCACGAAGGCTTTCCTTGAGACGGCGGATCATCCTCGGTGTAAATCCGGAATTCACGAGTTTGCGATAGCGAGTGTGCTGGGGCGGGTCAGTTGAAACCATCTGAAGTCCTGGACCCATTTCAGCGGGAAGGTCAGTGAGGGCGATTCCGCCTGCGCCGTTGCGGCCCGGACCTGTTTGATGGCTGTAAAGAAGGCCAGAACGATGGACTTCAGTGACATGCTCAAACGAACTCACGACCCAGAACTCTTCACCGTCGCTTCCTTCAGATGCTGGGTGACGCCAAACGGGAGCCTGTTCGCGTAGGAATGCGAACCACTCGTGAGGATGGCGCTGGGCAAAGACATCAAGGTCGGTGACGTCAATGTCGCTGAAGTCGATCTCCGATGAGTTATCTATGGTCATGATGGTTCCGTTGGTTTCCTTAGAGGCGACGAGATGTTACGTCGCAGCGTGTGGGGACTTTCGAAGAACATGGGTTGGAACAGGAGATTCGCGAGCCGCACGTACTGCTCCGCGCCAGGCGTGGGCCATAGGATGATCGCATGGGTGCTCGGGTGGATGGTCGTAGCGAACGAAAAGTGGCGAACCGAGAAATCATCCTTTCCGCAGCACGACAACTGATCGACACAAATGGATCGCATGGATTCTCTATGCGTGAACTCGCTGCGAAGGCCGATGTCAGTGTCGCCACGCTTTATAACCTGTTCGATTCACGTGAGGCGATTGTGAGCGCCTGTTTCGAAAAAGTGATTACCGATCTTCGTCCCGATTTCGACGCATTTCGTGGAGTTTCAGATCTGTCTGTTCTTTGTGGAGTCTTGGTCGCCAGCTCCGACCTCATTTTGAACTCGGTTTCTGGCGCGATGTATCTCAAACTCTCCGAGGACCTCTCGGTTGTAAAACCGTTTCTCGTCGAGCACCGTGCAAGCGAAGGGTTCGCCCCGGAACTTGAGGCCGCTATTCGCAGGGGCGAGTTGAACGAGCACGCCGATGTCGATGTACTGCGAACTGTTCTTGAAGCTGTTGTCGGAACAGCGATGCGACTCGAAGCGTTAGGGAGCATCTCGAAGGAAGAGCGCCGACACCGAATCAGGTCCGGAGCGAGATTGGCGTTGCTTGCAGAAGCGACGGATCTCGGCAGGAACTCATTGATGCTCGATCGGTCACGCCAATAGTCCACCGCTAGCGGGGATTCTCGAGGCGGTTGAGCCCAAACGGGCCTGACCAAATGAAGCGCCCTTGTGTGTCGAGTTGTGGTGTGCCGCCCAACGCGTTGTAACGAGCGCCACCGAGCAGGTAGTGAAACGTCGATTCGCCCGTTGTCCAGTTCAAGCCTTCAATCGTCCACTGACCGTCTCGTGTTCCAAACGTGTACACGGTGTTGCTCGGCATACTCACGGCAGGAACGGAGTTCGGGGAGGACACCTGATTATTCGCCCACGCATGTTCGAGCATCCGGGTTTCAGGATTCCATTCATATTTATGAAGTCCGAGTGGCCTGTAGACGGGATCGCTGCCTAGCCAAAAGACAAACAGTCGCTTTGCCCCGGGAGGGAAACCCTCGGGTATCGACGCTGGTTCGTTGTTCACTGTCATCGCGCCATAACCACAAACAGTGATCGATTGTTCCGTTTGGATCTCTTCGAGGTTTGGATCTCCCATGTCGGCGCGACCGAAACCAGCGATGCGTCGAGACAATGTCCCTGGGATATGTTTCCAGTCTTCGGGAATATCGTCGCGCCACATGAGGGTGATGTTGACGACGTTGGCGCCGTCTCCGAAGACGACGAATCGGTCCTCGTCTCCAAATCCCATGAGACAGGGAGTAGTGCCGCAACCGAAGCCATTTTCGTTGAGGTAGGGCTCCGTCCATGCCCCATCGGACTCGTCGGTTGACAGCCGTGTTCCTGTCCAGACGACTTTATGCATGTGATCGTTCGAAGGCAGATAGATCCCGCCGGCGTCGTCCACGCACAAGCTCTTGCGCATCCATGAATGTCCGCCGCGACCAAGTTCAGCGAATCGGGCTTTGGTAAATTCTTCAGCACCTTCGCTGTGGCGCAACTGGATTGCTTCGTAGGAAGTGAAATCGCGATCGACGGAAAGCACCCATCCGTTCTCGGTGCTGACGATTAATCGACCGTCATAGGACATGTTGATGCCCACGAAACTTCCGGTGACTTCGGGTGGACGTTCAAATCGACGGCGCACCACAATCGGAGAGTCGGGGTCGCCAGGAATCGCATCGCCAAACGCAACGACGTGATCTTGGTAGCCAATGAAGTAGTTGCCATCGCAATCAAGCACGTAATACACGCCGGTAACGCCCGTTAAGTAGGTCGTACTCAGCGAAACCGCGTGCATGACCGCGTCCATGCCTGTAAGAGAGTCGAGACCTTCGAGTCCGGCTTCGTGTGCGGCAAGGTCGTAGTCGGGGCCGTTATCGAGCTCAAGGGTTGCCAGTAGTTCCATGGTGTCGTAATCGAGTTTGGCGATACGGCCGCGGGGGTTGACCCAAATGACGCGCCGACCATCGGAATATGCGGAACTAATTGCAGCACCAAAACAACCCGGACCGACTGGGGAGTAACTCAGTCGATCGGAAACCGAGCCGGTCGGACCTACTGGCCCAACGATGCCAACGGCGTCTTGCTGGGCGGGATCATTGTGGGCCATTGCGCTTTCGCTGTCGGCAATAAAATTATTCCTTGGGGCAAGTTGCATGCTTTGAGATGCCATGGGCCGACATTACGGCTGTGCATCTCTTATTGCAACAGTGTTCCAAATTAAACGAAGGGTCAGTCGTTTGGAAAACCGGCCTTTGAAGCTCCGTTTCCACGCACTGATGCCTCGCCAGTATCAGACCACAACGAGGACGAGAACCGACGCGAGCAGCAACACGCTTGAGAGGCCAACAAACAAGCGTGAACGAAGGCGGGTCGTTGTCCCGGCGGTTGTGGCCGCCGAGCGACCGCGCATTGCAATGAAGAACAGCGCGATGGCCGCAGCGGCGAAAACCATGGAGGCGATGTGGTCAAGGCCGCTAAACGGGTGAAGCAGTTTGTCGATCACTGTTTCTTCATTGTGGACGATATGAGCGAGAACAGACATCGAAACTCCTACTTAGCTTCCGGTTGTGCCAGCCACAAGGGTACTCACCTTGAAACCGCCGCAGGCGGTGTACGTCGCAGCGATCGAGAGTGATGCGGTGTTGTCGGGGGGATAGACCTTGATTTGCGCTGATGCGGGTTCGCACGCTGCGCCCATCCCTGATGCGCTTGTATGCAACGTAGTGCTGGCGCTTGCGCCTGGCTGAAGCGTCAGCGTTGGGCCCTCGTTTCCATCACGCGACGCTGGTTGCCCGATTTGCTTCGACGAAGAATCGAGAAGTGAAACGCCGGGGAAGCCGCGCATATCGCAGACCTTGGTGCTGGTGTTGGTGAGAATGAGGGCGGTGTAGCGCTGCCCGGCCCCAGATTGGGTTTCGCCGACGCTTCCCTTGAGTTGATCGGCCATGCATCGGGTGCTTGATGCCGAGGAACTCGTCGACGAGGTGCTCGACATGCTTGATGTCGTGGAACCTGAACCTGTCGAGGCGGTCGACGATGCCTTGTCGGAACCGGAACTGCATGCGGTCGCAAGGAGCGCGATGGCGAAAACGCCGACGGAGAGGACTCGTTGAGTACGCATCCATGAAGGCTATGTGGGCTCAGAATGGCGACGGGGGATGGCGGTGTCGCCGGTCGGCGTTCTGTGGGACAAGATGTTCATGTGGCTTCGTTTGGGGCCGTATCTCAAAGGGGGAGATCAATGGACGCCGATGTCGTCTCAAAGTTCCAGATGACGGGTCAAGACGTGCCGTGGTTGCTCGCGCGTTTGGCCGAGCGTCGGCCCGATCATCCCGTGTTGATCTGGGAACCCCGAAGTGGCGAGGTCGCAACATGGACCTACTCGGCGTTTTGGTCAGAGGTTCGACGTCTCGCAGCTGGACTTCAGAAAAACGGAATCCAAAAAGGCGACAAAGTCATCATCCATTCGGATAACTGCCCAGAAATGGTTTTGGCTTGGTATGCGTGTGCGACGGTTGGCGCTGCCGGTGTCACGACGAACACGCGCTCGGTAGCTGCAGAACTCACCTATTTCATCAATCACACCAAAGCGGTCGCGGCAATCACGCAACCGCAGTACGCAGCTGTCGTTGCGGCAAGCGGCCCGCATCTGAAATGGATCGCTGTTACCGAAGACAATTCGGGTGAAGCGGCGAGCGCTGAACAAGCAGCTCATGGGCAGCGTTCATTCGACGACCTATTTGGCGACATCGAAGAGTTTGTTCCGCGACGACCCGAACCGATGCTTCCGGTCGGGATCATGTTCACTTCCGGAACGACATCTCGCCCGAAAGCAGTTGTGCATACTCATGCCAACACGCTGTGGGGGACTCGTGTCGGCCCCGACAACATTGGGGCTGATCCCGATTCGGTGTACTTGATTTTCCTGCCGTTCTTCCACGTCAACGCCCAGTCGTGGTCGATGTGGTCGATTCTGGGTGTTGGCGGAACTGTTGTTCTTCAGCCCAAGTTCTCCTCGAGCCGGTTCTGGGATGTCGTCGTAAAGCACAATGTTTCTCACATCTCACTGATCCCGTTTGTCTATCTCGCGGTGCAGGGTCAGCCGATTCCCGAGAACAAACTCAAGGCAGCTGTGTTCGGTGCGATAGCCCCGCCGCTTGAACAACTGATTGGTTGTCGAGTGCTTGCTGCCTATGGAATGACCGAAACCGTCACGCATGCAACTCGATCTGGTCTTTACGGCGATATTCCGCCGGGCTCTCTGGGGAAAGCGACCCCCGGATACGAGACGATCATCGTTGATCCCGAAACAGGGGAGGCGATTGACGATGGCCGAGTCGGCGAGCTCTGGCTCCGAGGGACACGCGGTATCCAGTTGTTCCTCGAGTACTTCGACAATGACGATGCCAATGCCAAGACGTTCACCGAAGACGGATGGTTTAAGACTGGCGATATGGTCCGCATGGGTGATGGTGGAGCGATCTTCTACACCGAGCGCGACAAGGATATGTTGAAGGTTGGCGGAGAGAATGTGTCCGCGAAAGAAGTCGAGGACCTCTGTCGCACTATCCCCGGCGTAGGTGATGTTGCCGTCGTGGGTCGCTCGCACCCGATGCTCGACGTGGTTCCAGTGGCATTTGTGGTCAAGTCGGCCAATGCTCCAAGCGACGATGAACTCGAAGCGGTAATCCTCGATCTGTGTAAACAGAATCTTTCTGACTTCAAGGTTCCGCGAGCCGCCTACTTTGTCGATGATTTTCCTCGGGCAACCCTCGAGAAGATCGCAAAAAATCAATTGCGTGATATCGCCGACGCGAAGCCGGACCCGTTCTGACAGACCTGTGGTGAACGCGCCATGTTCGCTTACATAACTATCGACTGAGGGAAATGATGACTCTTACGCCATTCGACGAATTTCCGATCCACCAGGTGCCTAAACCAATCGCATTATCGGCAAGCACTGATCGAAACTCGTATGGCCGATATTGGTTTGGAGCAACTCATCGAGGTGGGGATTTCCAGATCGAAATTGCCTTTGGTCGTTATAACAATCTTCAGGTTCAGGACACGTCCGTCTCGATCTCGAAAAATGGTTCACAGCATGCGTTCCACGCTTCACGTCGTGCGTCTGCCGATCCGACTGAACTCACGATTGGGCCGGCGCGACTTGAAATCATCGAGCCCTTCCGGCAATTGCGATATTCGGTTGGTCCCAACGACACGGGGATCACATGCGATATGCGGTGGCGATCGCGAGTCGGAGCACTGCTCGAAGATCACACGGTGATGACCGATGGGCCTCACACAATTATCGATATGGCCCGATACATGCAGTTCGGCACCTGGGAAGGTTTTGTCGATGTCGATGGGGACCGGACTGAATTCACTCATGACGAGGTTGTAGGTATTCGTGATCGTTCATGGGGAGTGCGCCCCGTTGGTTCACCCGCGCCCGGGCGGCCCTCGAGTGGACCACCCAATGCATGGTTGTGGTCACCGATTCACTTCGACAATGAATGTGTCGTAGCAGGCTGGTTTCAGCGACCGGGCGGCGTTTTCTGGCGTCCAGATGGCCATCGAATCGGTGTGATCGATCCCGTCCCGTCAACGGTGACCCTTGAAGACGACTCGGTTCGCCGGTTTGATCCTGTAGGTCAGAGGCTTACGTTCCAATCGGGAACGCGTTGGGTCACGCACGTCGAAATCGATCTCATGGGCGATGGGGGAGAAGCGTTGGTTCTCGAGTTGGAACCCATTGCGCGATTCGACATGCGTGCGTTGGGTTACATGAATCCCGATTGGGGCCATGGCGTCTGGCACGGTGAGTTGGAAATCGGTCGTGAAGATTGGAACTTCTCCGACATCAGCCCCGAGGATTTCACACACCAACACGTTCACCACATAGTTCGTGCTCGTTTGGGCGACAAAGTCGGCGTCGGCATCTTCGAACAAATCATCATTGGCCCGCATACTCAGTTTGGCTTCAACGACATCCTCGACGGAGCCGTCTAAGTCGAAAGTTCGGATGTAGGTCCGATTGAACTCTTGATCTCGTTCAGAGAAACAGAACGAGCATGGCAACGGCGATGATTCCTCTCGCCGTCCAGGCGATAGTTCTGATCCAATTGGTGAGAATAAGTCGAGAGAGCAGTGCAGCGTCGAAACCATTTTCAAGGCGCCCATGCAAAGGGGCACTCACGAATGCAGTTGTTCCGATAGCGACCGCCTCCGCGATGCCTCCGATTAATGACAGCCAAAACGGAATCCCCGATGGGCGAGCAAAGAAGACGACGAGAACGCAGAGTCCTTCAATGGCCATGAGGGGACCGACGATGAGTGCGATCGCTTTCGTGTGTCGGCGCTCATAGGCAACGAATGCAGTTGCGGGGATGTGTGCCATAAGCGGATAGTGCACGAGTTGAATTGTCCAAATGACTCCGAACATTCCCACTGAAGCCAAGACCTGAGCGATCAGCACCGCTTCGGCGATCGAACCGGTCATAGTTCGACCTCTGCAACAACGGCGTAGTGATCCGACGGTTGCGTTCCGTCAACCTGATCGATGCCGGCAAGGAAGCAAGATTCAAATGATCCGTGGTTGCGGAGCCGCGGCGCAGTTGTTGTGATGTAGTCGAGTCGACGATTCGGGTACACGGCCTTGCGGGGGACAAGAGGATTCTCGGTGGACCATGTGTCGCCTCGGGTCCTATTTCCGCATGCTTCCCAAGCGTCGATCAGAACGAAGGAGGGGAGAAAGGGCGCCGAAGCTCCTGTCGCGCGGCGGACCTCGTCAGACCAAGGCACAGCGTTGAAATCTCCAGCGACCACTGCCGGTAGAGACTGTTTGCGAACTTCTGCGTCACCGAGGAGCCCAGCGATTTCGTTTACTAGATGGTGCATCTGAGCAGAACGAGTCACAGACCG
>WLMU01000053.1 GCA_009700115.1 Actinomycetota bacterium | reverse complement strand
TCGATGGCTCTCGATCAGCCTTCGTATCGATTTTGAGGGTCTCCGGAGTGCCGGTACAGTTCGGAGTCCTTTAGGGGCTATAGCTCAGTTGGTAGAGCGCTTCCATGGCATGGAAGAGGTCAGGGGTTCAATTCCCCTTAGCTCCACTCAAGTACCGGCACGTCGCGCCACAGGCGCTCGAGATCGTAAAACTCTCGTGTTTCGTCTTCGAAGATATGCACGATCACATCTCCGTAATCGATCAATACCCATGTGCCGCCGTCCAGACCTTCGACCCGAACCGGTTTGGGTCCACCAGCAAGGGCAACATCGTCTTCAATGGCGGCAGCAATCGCGCGCACCAAACGTGTATTTGATGCCGAGGTAATCACGAACCAGCTCGTGATCGACAGAACATCGCCAACATCGAGGATCACCGTTGCGGAATCGGTTTTCTTGGCTGCTGCGCGAGCCGCTTCGAGGTGGACCTCAAAATCGCTAGTGATACTCACTTGCGTGCCGTTGTCGTCGCTGACGCAAGAGTGGTCGTCGTCGAAGAAGAGGAGTTCGCTGCGCCACTACTCGGACCAAATTTGGCGACAAAATCTTCACCAAGAATCACAGTCATATCTGCACCTGAATTCGATTGTTTGCTGGCGACGATTTCGCCCATTGTTAACGCCTTCTGCATCGTCTTTGCCTCCGCTTCGGTCGTCCCATCAAAGTAAATAATCTGAGTAGTCGCTTGGCCATAAGACTTTGCATTTCCAACGACGTCAACTTGACCACCCGCTGCGTTCAACATGATCGCGGCATTGATTCCATTACTGAGCTTCCCGGTGCCATCAAGAACGCGCATCCGTGGTCTCTGGCCCGCCGAGCCGTCTGGGAACGGAACGATTGCTGCTACCGAAGAAAGCGCCACGCTTTCTTGCACGATGTACATCGGCGGTCCGCCAGGAGGATTTGGACCATTCGGACTGGGAATCACCGGAAGCGACGAAATGCTCAATTGACCTCGAGCAATTGTTGCGACGAACCGTCCCACACCCGAAGTCGTCTGAACCGGAAATGGGGTTCCCGATGATTTCACTTTCTGAAGCCATGCTTTCCAGAACAACTCCTGCCGAATCAAGCGGTTGAGGTCGTTGTCTTTCGGACTTTTACTCGTAAGGAACGCAGCGACCTGATCGGCCTTGAGCGTGACGGAACCCTTCGGGAAGATCACCGCGTCTTTCGCGTCGCGAACAACATCGGGTATCGACAGGCTGATGGGGACGTAGGGGCCAACGAGCAAAGCCCAATCCGAGGCAGAAATTACAAACTGCTCAGTCAAATTCAAATTGAGAGTTCGGCCTAGGCCACTCGCAACCAATTCAATCTGGCCGTGGATCCACAACGTTGAAAGCGGAAGCAGGCCGAAGGCCGTCGGAACACCAAGCGATGCTGGGACGATCAGAATTCCGCCGGAGGTTTCCGAAGTCTGTGCGAAGACAACCGTCGAATCGAGGGATCCATCTGGTGCGACGATTGCCGCAACTGCCGTCGGAGTTTTTTCAACCACTGCCTCGTAACCAGGTGCCGTTGGGTCGGTCACACGCTTTATCAACTGACCATCGGAGCTATCGAGGATTACCCGGAGCCCTGCGAAGACGAGAAGCGGGAGCACGACGAGAACAAACGCAGCAACAATTACCGGATAACCGATCTTCCACCAACGCGAGAAGTTCCCTGAACTCGTGGCATTCCGAACACCCAAACTGTTCGGTGTTGCTGCCGCTACAGGTGGGCTGTCAGAAGACATCGCCGAACCCTGCGTGGAAGAACCCTTGAGGTTTCCTTCACCTTGCGATGAGCGCGCCACAGTGGACTTGTTGTGTTCCGCCACAAGAGCAGCGAAATCAATCTCGTCTCCCGAAGGGGGCGGTGGTGGCAGTTCGGGCGTCATGAGTCGGCCAAACCGTACAGCCCTCGAGCCTCAATCTCATCGATCACTCGCGGCGGAACAAACGGGACAAGCGCCTCTCTACTCGCCGCAAGTGCTCGCAATTCTGTGGAAGAAATATCGACTCGGGGCATGGTTACGCGCTCGATCGACCACTCGGGTGGCGCCTCTGCTCGCGTTTCGCCATCGCGCTCGACGATCACCAACGTGGCGAGAGCCGGGAGTTCCTTCGATCGATGCCACGAATTGAGTCCGATCGCCGCATCAGCTCCAAGAATGAGGAACAGATCCCTGTCGGGATCAGCCGAATGGAGTTCTTCGAGAGAGTCGATCGTGTAGGTCGGCCCGCCTCTGCGGACTTCGAGGTCGCTGGCCTCAAGCCCATCGAGTCCCTCTACTGCAGCCTTGGTCATCGCTAAACGAGCCTCTGGTTCTGAAAGGGGGCGAAGTCCGACCTTCTGCCAAGGCTCGTTGGCCACCATGAGAAGCACTCGTTCCAACATGAGAGCGTCGAAGACTGCTCTCGCAGCAGCGATGTGACCGATATGAGGAGGGTCAAAGGTTCCGCCCAGAATTCCTAGACCACGACGAACCGATGACATCCCACCAAGTGTACGGTCGCTATCAGGTACTGTTTCAGCAGGCAGGAGAACCGGCGTGACCAAAGTCACCCACAGCACAGGGAACACTCAGACCCCTTGCTGCGGTTACATCAGTGTCATTTCCCCCCGAAGCGACACGTTCAGGACGAGAGTCCAGAACAACAACGTCGATGGTTTACCAGCGACACCACTTAGGAGTCCCCCGTTATGAGCGATTCAGTCGGTCAATACCTCAACGAAATCGGCCTTGTCCCCCTCCTCACTGCACTTGAAGAGCGTGAGCTTTCTCAAACCATCGAGAAAGGACTGGCGGCATCGGCCCGTCTCGAGAACGGCGAACGTTCAATCGCGCTCAAAACAGACGTCCGTGCAGCCGCTGCAGCCAAGGACCGCTTCATCCGCGCCAACCTGCGCCTCGTCGTGAGCGTTGCTCGTCGCTACCCCCTTCCGCCAGGCATGGAGCTGCTCGACCTGATCCAAGAAGGCAATATTGGTCTTGAACATGCAGTCGACAAGTTCGATTGGCGAAAAGGATTCAAGTTCTCGACCTACGCCACATTCTGGATCCGTCAAGCCATTGGCCGAGCGCTCGACCAGAAAGCCAGTCTCGTTCGACTTCCCGGTGATCGTTCCGCCGGACTGCGCGCTGCGCTTCGTCAGGTTTCAGGCGATGGCGACCAACTCGATTCCGAAAACGCGTGGTTGCATCGCCTCACAACGCCCACATCACTCGATCGCACCATCGGTGAGGACGACTCGAACGAACTCGTCGACATTCTCCCCGATTCTCTTCCCGGGCCAGAAGAAATTGTGCTCGAACAGATCGATCACGAGATGGTTGCTTCGCTGCTTTCTGTCCTCGACTCCCGTGCCCGACTCGCGGTTGAACAGCGATTCGGACTCCACGACGGACGTCGTCGCTCCTATCGCGAGGTCGGCGACGAACTTGGCGTCACCGCCGAAGCCGCTCGCCGTCTCGTGAAACGGGCCATGGCCTCGGTCCGAGAAAACGCCCCAGACACCATTGACGCAGTCTGATCTGAGCCTCGCCAGTAATGGCTTTGCGCTCAGGGGCATGAGTCAATCAACCTTGTGTCCGTGACACGCGAATGGACCCCTTCTTCTTGGCAGGCTCTCGAGGCCGTGCAGCAACCCAATTGGGTCGACACTGACGCGCTCAATGACGTCGTCAAGCGCCTCAGCGCGATGCCTCCATTGGTCTTCGCTGGTGAAGCTCGCAGTCTGACCAACGACCTAGCCAAGGTCGCCAACGGTGAAGCGTTTCTCTTGCAAGCCGGAGATTGCGCCGAGTCATTCGACGCGTTCAGTGCTGATTCGATTCGCGACAAGCTCAAAGTCATTCTGCAAATGGCTGTCGTCCTCATGTACTCCTCAGGAGTTCCCGTCGTAAAAGTCGGCCGGATCGCCGGACAATTCGCGAAGCCTCGTTCCGCCGGCACAGAGACCATCGACGGTGTTGAACTCCCCTCGTTTCGCGGGCACATGGTCAACGACATCGACTTCACCGCTCAAGCGCGTGTAGCCGATCCTGAACGTCTGATCACCGCGTACCAACAATCAGCGTCAACACTGAACCTTGTTCGCGCCTTCACCAAGGGTGGCTTCGGGGACCTTTCACGCGTTCACGCATGGAATCAAGAGTTCGTTGCCTCAAGCGCAGAAGGACAACGCTATGAGGAAGTTGCTGAAGGAATCGAACGAACGCTGCAGTTCATGGCGGCGTGCGGCATCGATACTGAGTCAACGCCACAACTACATACCGTCGATGTAGCGACGAGCCACGAAGCACTCATTCTCGGCTACGAACAAGCGCTAACTCGCCAAGACTCACTCACGGGCGACTGGTACGACTGTTCCGCTCACATGCTCTGGATCGGTGAACGCACACGCCAACTCGACGGTGCACATGTGCATTTCCTTTCCGGCGTTCGCAACCCGATCGGCTGCAAGGTTGGTCCATCAATAACGCCGGACGAAGTTGTCGCTCTCTGCGATGCTCTCAATCCCGATCGCATCCCGGGCCGCCTCACGCTCATAAGTCGCATGGGCGCCGAGACCATCGGAACGGCCCTTCCTCCCCTTCTCGCCGCAGTGCGCGATTCGGGTCACCCTGTGGCCTGGGCCTGCGACCCCATGCACGGCAATACGTTCACGGCGCCGAGTGGTCGCAAGACCCGACATTTCGACGCAGTCTTGGCGGAAATCGCAGGCTTCTTTGCTGCTCACCGCTCCGAGGGCACGTGGCCAGGTGGCGTCCACATCGAACTCACAGGCGACAACGTCACTGAATGTCTTGGCGGAGCCGAGGAGATCCTCGACGCCGATCTCGACACCCGTTACGAGACCATGTGCGATCCCCGTCTTAATGCTCGCCAATCGCTCGATCTTGCCTTTCGGGTCGCCGAACTGCTTCAGCAGGGCTGATCTCCAATAAACATGACCCAATGGGTCGACAATTGGGCCTCGATCAAGGTAGATTCCTGACTCGTCTAGTCAGGTTTCCCTCCCCTGGCCCAAGAGAGCCCAAATGTCTGAGTTCACAATCGATGCCGACGCCGCTGCCGACATTGCCAAATTTGAAGTTCAGCTCGCTCGCTACCTCGAAGGCGATCTCGCCGACGACGTCTTTCGCGTGTTCCGCCTGAACAATGGCATTTATGGTCAGCGCCAAGGCGGCCATAACCAGATGATCCGAATCAAGGCTCCCTACGGAACGATCACTGCTGCACAACTCGACCGCATGGGCGATCTGGCCGTCGAATACTCCCGTGGCTGGGGTCATCTCACGACTCGCCAAGCCATCCAATTTCATTACGTCCAACTCGAACGCGTTCCCGATCTGCTTCGCGACATTGCCATGGTCGGTCTCACAAGTCGCGAGGCTTGCGGCGACACCGTACGCAACGTTCAGGGATGTCACCTTGCCGGAGCATGCCCGAGCGAAATTCTCGACATAACTCCGTGGGCCGAAGCAACGTTCAAGCATTTCCTGCGCAATCCACTCGGCCAGCGCTTGCCCCGAAAGTTCAAAATTAATTTCTCAGGTTGCGCCACCGACTGCGGTCAAGCGATGTTCAACGACGTCGGAATTATTGCTGTCACCCGAAAGACCGATGCTGGCGAACTCGAAGCAGGATTCCGCGTGTTCATCGCTGGCGGACTTGGCGCGAATCCTCACGCAGCCCTTGCTCTTGAACCATTCACGGCAAAGGAAGACCTTCTCCCAACCATCGAATCGGTCTTGCGAGTTTTCGAGCAGACCGGTAATCGCGACAACAAACTCCGCGCTCGCATGAAATGGGTTGTCGACAACCTTGGTTTCGAAGAAGTGCAACGGCGAGTACTCACCATCCGAAAATTCCTCCTCGGCTCCTCAACATGGCCGGGTGGAATCCCGATGGAAGTACTCGAAGCCGGAGATGCACCCGCCGGTCGCGCTGATCTTGTCGATGCCACGGCAATGGGCCAAGGCACTCCAGTCGTGCTTCGTCGACCTGGAGCCTTTGAACGCTGGGAAGACTCGAATGTGATCCGTGGCGCAGCCAAAGGCACCGTCTCGGCAATCGCCCACGCTCGCTTGGGCGATGTCACCGCTGAACAATTCCGCGGTCTCGCTGCAATCGTTCGTGAGTTCGGTATCGACGTGCGCGTCACCAACCGACAGAACTTTGCGCTACGAAATCTCAGTGAAGAACAAATTCCACTCGTGTTCGATCGACTCACAGCGCTCGACATGGCAAGCCCTTCAGCAGAGTTGGTAAGCGATGTTGTGGCCTGCCCTGGCGCCGACACCTGCAACCTTGCAGTCACTCAAAGCCGGGGTCTCGCCGATGCGATCGAGAAAGAACTCCACGCTGAGGGGTTGGCTGAAGTCGGTGGACTTCGCATCAACATCTCAGGCTGCCCCAACTCCTGCGGCCAACATCACGTGGCTGATATCGGATTCCACGGCGCAGAACGTCGAGCGCACGGAAAGTCCGCCCCCGGTTACACGATGTTGCTCGGTGGCTTCGTCGGTGAAGAGCGGGTGGAATTTGGCGAGCGCGCCACACGTCTTCCCGCCAAAGCAGCACCGCAAGCTGTCGTCCAGGTTGTTCGCCAATTTAACGACGAGCGCCTTGCTGGAGAATCGTTCCGAGGTTGGATCGATCGTTCTGGCGGGATCACAACACTCGGAGCAGAGTTGAAAAAGCTTGATCATTTCCCCACCCCTGAAGAAGGACCCGACTTCTACGTCGACTACGACGAAACCGGTCCGTATGCCGCTGAAGTTGGCGAATCGGAGTGTGCGGTATGAGCCTCACAAGTCTTTCAGCGCCCGACTTCAGTAACGACGAACTCGCACAACTCAGTCGAGATTTCGAAACCTGGTCAGCCGAGGAAATCATCGGGTGGGCAGTGGAAACGTTCGGACCACACCTCGCACTCACTGCATCAATGACCGACGCGGTCCTGATCGATCTTGCCACCAAGGTCTACCCAGCGATCGAAGTCGTCTTTATCGACACCGGATACCACTTTCCTGAAACGCTCGAAACGGTTGAGCGCGTTCGCCAGCACTACGGACTCAATCTTCGGATGATGACTGTCGCACTGCAGAACGAACCCCTCTGGAAGGCCGATCCTGAAGGCTGCTGCTCTGCAGTCAAAGTCGGACAACTCGACCGAGCGCTTTCAGGAAAGGCCGCATGGATGAGCGGACTCCGTCGTGCCGAAGCCGACTCTCGCGTGACCGCTCCCCTGGTCGCTCGAGACCTCCGTGGGTTGATCAAGATCAATCCCATTGCAGCGTGGTCCGACCAACAGATCGCCGACTACATCGCTCACAACAACGTGATCGTGAATCCGCTCCTTCTCGATGGATTCACCTCAATCGGTTGCCAGCCCTGCACACAGCGCCCCACCGATCCCAATGATCCCCGCTCGGGCAGATGGTCAGGACAGTCCAAAACTGAATGTGGACTCCACTTGATGTGAAGTCATTTCTCACAGCAATCGGCGCAGACATGGACGGCATGAGCCATGGTCGCCTCACCTCCACCCAGGATGCCGCTCAACGCCACCGACGTTGAGGGTGACCAGCACATCGTTCGCCGCTCCAGAGAGCAACAGGGCGGCTCTTGGCGAGCCCAGAGAGCAGTCCCGATAACCAAGGCTGCGTCACTCAAGCCAATGGCTATTCGAGAATGTCGACAAACTTCTCGAGTTGACGAAGATTCCTGCATTCGAAGACGCCATCGGTATGCGCTCCGTAATCGCTGACGATTGAATCGCCCGTGTCCCAATACGCCTTGGGTTCAGGGTTGAGCCAGTAGACGTGCCGTGCCTTCTTGCTCATTTCCTTGATGACCCACGACTGAGACGCGTGATAGTTGTTGCGAGCATCACCCAAGATCAGCACAGTGGTTTTCGGCCCGACCTCGCGTCCGTACTTTTCCCAGAACACCTCGAAGGCGTGGCCGTAATCGGAATGTCCGTCGACCCAAACAACATCGGCTTCGGTATTCACGCGGTGAATGGCGACACTGATGTCCTCGACGCCTTCGAAGAAACGCGTGACCTCGTCGATGCCGTCAATGAAAACGAAAGAACGAACCCTTGAGAATTGACCGGACATGGCGTAGACGAGTTGCAGCGTGAATCGAGCGAACGCCGCAACTGAACCAGAGATATCGGCAACAACAAAGATCTCAGGTTTCGAAGGACGCGGGTAGCGGAACCGCGGATCTGCAGGAACACCGCCATAACTCAGCGACTGGCGAACTGTGGCACGGAAATCGAGTGGTCCTTTACGACCGTGTCGACGCTTACGAGCTAGGCGAACAGCAAGCTTGCGAGTCAACGGATACATGGCTTTGCGAAGTCCGACCAACTCTTCACGATTGGCGTGCATGAAGTCGACGTCTTCGGGAAGAGGCTTGCGCAGTGTCTTGGCCATCGCTTCGACCCCGCGGTCAGCAACAAGGCGACGACGAATCTCTGCTTCGATTTCTTTCTTCATTCGATCGATACGAGACTCGAATTCGTCGCGCTCGAGTCGTTCTTCAAGCTGCGTCAACGGCGAGGGGCTTTGTTCTTGTGCTTCTTCCATCAGGCGTTCGAGAACGCCATCGAGGTCAAGGTTTCGCAGCGTGCGATAGAGGTAATAGGTGCCGCCGACCGGACGACCCGGCTCCATCCCTGCGAAACGCGTAACTGCCTGGCGGGCCAATGCACGCATAAGCCCATCGTCCCCATTGCGCATTGCTTGAAACAGCATCTCGGCCATCTGCTCGGGTGACATTGCCTCGCCGGCACCGCCTGCTCCGGCGCCACCCGCATCGGGATTCATGGGCGCTTCGTCGTCTTCGGTGATTTCCGGAAGATCGTCTCCGCCGCCGCCTAGCGAGTATTCGCTACCCCTCAGCGAGAAGTACACCTCGAACACTGTCTCGAACGCACGCCAATGGGTGTTGTTCTTCACCAACGTCGCCGCGAGCGCGTATTTGAACGCATCTCGGTTCTCTATCGGGATGTGTGTGATGGCCTCCATCGCGTCGAGATTCTCGGTGAGGCTCACCGGCAATCCCGCAGCACGAAGTTCGACAATGAACCCCGACAGGAGTTCGAGCATTGGCGAAGAGGGCACCTCAGTGGAGGTCATAGCGATTCAGGGTTACCAATCAGCTCGTACGCGGGACGCCAGGCCGTTTGGCTCCACTATCACCCTGAAGCTCTTTCGAGGCTTTGGTGATGTCGCTCTGATACTTCAGGAGAATGTTCAGCGTTTCGATCGCGTCGGCTTCGGTAACGGAGTCGACACCAAGAAGAAGCAACGTTCGTGCCCAATCGAGGGTCTCTGAGACCGACGGCGACTTCTTCAGCTCGAGTTGGCGGATCGAACGCACGATGCGAGCAATCTGGTCGGCGAGGCTGTCGGTGATTTCCGGAATCCTGGTGAGAACGATTTCTTTCTCACGCTCCATATCGGGATAATCGATATGGAGGAAGAGACAACGACGCTTCAGCGCTTCGGATAACTCACGGGTGTTATTCGATGTGAGGAAAACCATCGGAATTTGGCGTGCCGAAATCGTTCCGAGTTCAGGTATGGAAACTTGGTAATCCGAGAGGATTTCGAGAAGCAACGCTTCAGTCTCTACCTCGACCCTGTCGACCTCATCAATCAAGAGAACGACGGGGTCTTCGGCCAGAATTGCTTCGAGAAGGGGGCGTGTCAGTAGGAATTCGTCGGAAAAGATATCGGTTTCGATATCTTCCCAACTTGAATCGGAGTTACGTTCCGCTTGAATACGAAGCAACTGCTTCTTGTAGTTCCATTCGTAGAGTGCTTTCGACTCGTCGAGACCCTCGTAGCACTGAAGGCGGATCAGACGGGCACCCAAAATCTCGGCAACAGACTTTGCCAATTGGGTCTTTCCCGTACCGGCTGGTCCCTCGACCAGGATCGGCTTTCCAAGCCGATCGGCAAGAAATACGACTCCGGCAATGGCCTCGTCAGAGAGGTAGTCGACGTCGCGCAGCCGGGTGCTGACGTCCGCTGGGGTTTCGAAGCGATAATCCATTTCCCGACGTTACCGGCCGGCGAACCCTCGGCTGACACCCGCGAGCGATCAGCCTCGGGTTTGTCCCTGGCCTCTCACAATGAATTTGGCTGTGGTGAGTTCCCTGAGCCCCATGGGGCCGCGAGCATGCAACTTCTGGGTGGAAATTCCGATCTCGGCACCAAATCCGAACTCTTCGCCATCGACAAACCGGGTCGATGCGTTAACGAGCACGGCGGCTGCATCAACCTCGTGGGTGAAGCGATCGGCCGCCTCAAGTGACCGCGTGATAATCGCCTCGGAATGCCCGGAGCTATTGCGAGCAATGTGATCGATCGCAGCGTCGAGATCATCGACAACGCCGACAGCCAACCTGAGGTCGAGGAACTCAGTTGACCAATCTTCTTCAGTGGCCGCGATCGCTTCAGGGAGGAGTTCGAGAGCCCGCTGGTCAGCGCGTAGCTCCACCCCCTCTAACGCCAAGGCTGCTCTTGGAAGGAACTCGCCAGCGACAGCACGATGGACAAGCAGTGTCTCTGCTGCATTACACACCGAAGGGCGTTGCATCTTCGCGTTGACAATTACTTTGAGGGCTATGTCGAGATCGGCATCGACGTCGACGTACACATGGCAGTTTCCGTCACCATCGATCACATAGGGAACAGTCGCATTCTCGAGAATTGAAGCGATCAGCGACGGACCACCGCGCGGAATCAGGCAATCGATCGTGTCGCGCTGACGCATGAACTCAACAGCAGCCTCGCGCGAAGTGTCAGCTACGAGGATCACAGAATCAGCTGGCAGTGACGCTTCGGCAATTGCCGAACGAAGCACTGTCTCGATAGCGATATTCGAATCAATCGCTCCCGATGATCCACGCAGGAACGCAGCGTTCCCTGATTTCAAACAGAGTCCGGCAGCATCGGATGTGACGTTGGGACGGTTCTCGTAGATGATCGCAACGACACCGAGCGGAACCCTCACGCGGGAAATGCGAAGCCCGTTGGGGCGCACCCAACCATCGATAACTTCGCCGACGGGATCGGCCAAGGATGCGACCTGTCGCAGTCCCCCAGCCATCGAAGCGATTCGCTTCTCGTCGAGTCGAAGGCGATCGACCACAGTTGGACTCACTCCATCGGATGCGGCTCGGGCTACATCGACCGAGTTCGCGCTGAGGATTGTGTCGGACGATGAAACCAAGCGCTCGGCTGCTGCGTAGAGCGCGTCGTTCTTCTGCGCCGTGGAAGCAGTGGCTAACGCTCTAGATGCGGCCTTCGCGCGACGTCCGAGTTCGGCAACTGGCGTCGAAGCGTCATGGGTACTCATAACCGAAAGGGTACTCGCCAAGGGATTCGAGTCAGTGGGCCTCACGTCAGCCCCGAACGCCGGCAACTAGCGTTATCGGCGATGAGTAGCTCTGCAGACGACGTGACAACACAGAGAACCCGTCACCTCGTGCGCTCAAGTGCCGTGGTCGCTCTTGGCACCGGTCTCAGCCGGCTGACGGGGTTTCTCCGTGTCGGCGTCATGGCCTACGCCATCGGGGCCACCGCACTCGCCGAGGCGTACAACCTTGCGAATAACACCCCGAATCTCCTGTACGACCTCGTGCTTGGCGGCATCCTTTCCGCCACCCTCGTTCCCGTCGTCGTTGCCCATACCGGGAGAGATGACAACCGCGGCATCGACGCTCTAGCCACCGTCATCAGTGTCGTTCTTGTCGTCGCCACCGTCATCGGGATAGCACTCGCTCCAATCATTATCCGCCTGTACAACCTTTCCTCGTCAAGCGCCGATGCAGCGACGCAAGCGAAAATTGCTGTTCCGCTTCTGATGATGTTTGCGCCGCAGATACTTTTCTACGGACTCACCAGTCTGGGCACTGCTCTGCTGAATGCGCGGCGCTCATTCGCAGTTCCCGCATTCGCTCCGGTCCTTAACAACGTTGTTGTTATCTGCCTCTTTCTCGCTCTCCCCCATTTTGCGAACGACAAGGCACTCACTTTCGATCAGGTCAGTCATGACACCGGACTGTTGTTGCTTCTCGGATTCGGCACCACTGCTGGGTTATTGGCCATGACCTTGGTCTTATGGCCGGCGATGCGTTCAGCGGGCATTCGCTTGCGCTGGAACTTTGATCTTCGCGACCCCGCGGTACGGGAGGTTGGTCGCCTCTCTGGGTGGACATTTGGCTATGTCGTTTCGAACCTCATCGCCTACGGAATCATCCAAACATTGGCCAATGGTGTCGACGGTGTTTCGATCTACGCCT
>WLMU01000052.1 GCA_009700115.1 Actinomycetota bacterium | reverse complement strand
CCGATGCCAAGGCCCGAGGCGTTTTCTGATGAAACCCACCGGGCAGACGCGACTTGCGGCAGTGATCGGTGACCCGGTCCGCCATTCGCTTTCTCCGACATTGATGAATGCTGCGTTCGCGGCAACAGGACTCGACTGGTCATATGTGGCCTTGGAAGTCCCGGCTATGCGCCTTCCCGATGCGTTGGCTGGCGTGCGCGCGCTCGGAATCGCGGGGCTTTCAGTGACCATGCCCCATAAAGAAAGCGCGGCCGCTTGTTGCGATCGTCTTTCGCCTACTGCCGAACGATTAGGCGCAGTGAACTGCATCGTGAACGACGGGGGAGTTCTGACCGGCCATAACACCGATGGCGACGGATTCATCCGATCGTTGCGTCACAGTTTCGCCTTCGAACCAGCAAACAAACGCTGTGTTGTCTTTGGCGCGGGAGGAGCGGCCCGATCAATCGTGCTTGCACTTGCCGATGCCGGGGCTGCAGAAATTGTTGTAGTTAATCGAACGCTTGGTCGCGCTGAGCGAACGGCAGCGCTTGCGGGTGATCGGGGCGAAGTTGTGGCCCTCGATGGCGCCCACTCCGATCTTGTCGACGCCGACCTCATTGTGAATGCAACCTCGATAGGCATGGGTGAACCCGCCGCAAGCGATGTTCCGTTCGACGCGTCGGTGCTGCACGACGGCCAATTGCTCGTTGACATTGTCTACAAGCCTCTTGAAACCCCGCTGTTGGCGATTGCCCGCGAACGCGGTGCCTCCGTTACGAATGGAGTCGCGATGTTGGCTCATCAAGCAGCAGCGCAGTTTGAATTGTGGACCGGAGTCGATGCCCCCATCGATGTGATGCTGGCCTCTGTGGCCGACCAACTCGGCTGAGCCCCGACGATGAATACGATCCGCCTTCTCGTGTGCATCGTGTTGGCGGTTCCGTGCGGTGCTTTGATTTCGAACCTCGCGGAAGGCTTTGTCACAGAACGCCCGTTATTCCAGCCTTCAGATAGTCCTCGTATTTCAGGACGCACACTCGCCATCGGGATCACGGCGATGGGGGTTTTCGTACTTCTGGGTTGGAGATTCACCGACGCATCGTGGGCAGAGCTGCTGGCCTATCTCGCAGGATTCGCCGCGGTGTTGTTGGCCAGCGTTATCGATCTCACCGAATATCGCCTACCCGATGTTGTCGTCCTGCCCTCACTCGCAATCGGAGTAGTGCTCATCGCGAGTATTTCAATCTTCGACAACTCAGCAGATCGAATGCGGTATGCGTATCTTGCTGCGCTTCTGGCATTTGGTGTTCTCCTCATCGTGCACTTGATCTCACCTCAGGGGATGGGTTTTGGTGACGTGAAGTTCGTTGCGCTACTCGGTCTGATGGTGGGATGGCAGGCGCACTCATTCGGTGATGCGGTGATCATTGTTCTCTGGCTTTTCCTCATCGGGTTTGCCTTCGGCACGGTCGGTGGAGTCGCACTCATGGTTCTTCGGGGTCGCAGCCAGGCCTTCCCGTTCGGTCCGTTCTTGGCAATTGGGGCCCTCGTCACGGTCCTTTTGAGCCGAGCGCTTGCGGGCTGACTTAGGCCAATAGCGAAACTGGCTCCGAATGGGGTGGAGTAGGCCGGTAGATTGGTTCAGTGCTGCGTTATCTGACCGCCGGTGAATCCCATGGCAAGGCCCTCGTCGTTATTCTCGAAGGCCTTCCTGCCGGTTTGCCCATCACTGTGGAGCAAATCGGAAACGAGCTGGCCCGCCGCCGACTTGGCTTCGGTCGTGGACCTCGTATGAAGTTCGAAGCCGACGAGGTCACCATCCTCGCTGGGGTCCGCCACGGACTCACCCTCGGTTCCCCAGTTGCGATCGAAATTGGCAACAGCGAATGGGAAAAGAAGTGGACCGAGGAGATGTCTCCTCATCCTGGCCAGACCACTCAGAAACTCACAACACCCCGTCCAGGCCATGCCGACCTCACTGGCATGCAGAAATACGGCTTCGACGATGCTCGCAATGTGCTCGAACGAGCATCAGCTCGCGAAACGGCAGCGCGCGTTGCCGCCGGCGCCGTAGCCAAGGCATTGTTGTCACATATCGGAGCCGAGGTCGGTTCGCATGTAATCGCGCTGGGTCCAATTCGTGCCTCGGTTGCCGCACGACCCGAGCCCGGCGGTTTCGCTCCAGTCGACGATTCTGAAGTCCGTTGTCTCGATGCTTCTGCCGAAGCAGAGATGATCGCTTCGATCAAGGCCGCGCAAAAGGCCGGCGATTCTCTCGGCGGTGTTGTCGAAGTCGTTGCCCATGGTGTTCCGATTGGGCTCGGTAGTCATGTGCACTGGGATCGTCGCCTCGATGGATTGTTGGCACAAGGTCTGCTCTCGATTCAAGCTGTCAAAGGTGTCGAGATCGGTGACGGATTCGATGTAGCTGCTCGCCCCGGTTCTGAAGCGCACGACCCCATTGTGTGGGACGAAGTCGCGTCCACGTACCGACGAACCAGTGCCAATGCCGGAGGCATTGAAGGTGGGATGTCAACCGGAGAGGTACTCATTGCTCACGTGGCGATGAAGCCGCTCGCGACTCTCAATCGCCCTGTCCTTGCGACCGTCGACACTGCAACAAAAGAAGCCGGCGTTTCATTTCGCGAACGCACTGATGTCACTGCGGTTCCGGCCATGGGTGTCGTCGCTGAAGCCATGGCGGCTCTTGTCATCGCCAGCGAGGCGCTTCGCAAATTTGGTGGCGACTCGTTAGAAGAATTCGTTCGCAATCACGACACGTTCATCGCCCAGGTTCGCGAACAAACCTCTCGCATCGACACCTCTGCTGCGCTCGACCCCGATGCGAAGCCGCTCAACTGGGACGCCGGACAGGCGTTCGCCGACGGCGCCGATGCGCCCAAGGCGTGAACAGCGCCGCATCCGGTTCGGCACACATTGTGCTGATCGGGATGATGGGGGTGGGTAAGTCAACTGTGGGCCGCCGAGTAGCCAAAGAACTGTCGCGTCCATTTGTCGATTCCGACGATGAAGTCGTGTCTCGCACAGGCCGCGCTGTCGCCGAGATTTTCGCCACCGACGGCGAACCAGCGTTTCGAGCGATCGAGGCCGATGTCATGGCCGATCTCCTTAGGTCACCAATTCCCTCAGTGATCGCCGCTGCAGGTGGTTCAGTGCTGAGCGAAACGACCAGATCCGCGCTCCGCGAATCGGGCACGGTTGTGTGGATGCGTGCTCCCGTCGACGTTCTCGTGGGTCGCACCTCACGCGGCACGCACCGTCCCGCACTTGCCAACGACCCCCGGGCAACATTGTCGCAAATGGAATCTGATCGTGCATCCCTCTATAGCGAAGTAGCCGACGTCACTGTCGACTGCACCGCTCCAATTTCTGATGTGGTCCGCGCCATCGTTCGCTCGGTGAACGAGGTTGATGCTCAATGATCGTGGTCCCCGTTCAACTCGCAGATCGCTCCTACGAGGTTCTTGTTGGCGATGGCGTTCGCTCAGAACTCTCTCGTCTGATTCCGGAACGGGCCAAGCGTGTGGCGATCGTTACTCAAGAAGGTCTTGGTATCGATGTTGACCCAGGGCGTGAACACAAGGTGTTCACGATGGGCGATGGCGAACAGTCGAAGTCAATGACTACGGTCGAAGCCCTTTGTCGACAGTTTGCGCAATGGGGTCTCACGCGCGCCGACTGTGTTGTTGCGGTCGGTGGAGGAATTGTCACCGATACCGCTGGTTATGCGGCTGCCTCTTATCACCGTGGCGTGCCTGTTGTGCATGTTTCCACCACGTTGGTCGGGCAGGTCGATGCAGCAATCGGCGGCAAGACCGGCGTGAATATCCCCGAGGGAAAGAATCTGGTCGGCGCTTATTGGCAGCCCTCCGGCGTTGTGTGCGATACCGGTCTACTGACAACGTTGTCGCCGCGTGAATACCGCTGTGGTCTCGGCGAAATCGCCAAGTACCACTTTCTCGGCGGCGAAGGCATCGATGCGTTGCCGATCGATGAACAGGTGGCCGCTTGCGTTGCAATCAAAGCAGCAGTTGTTGCGAGCGACGAACGCGAGGGTGGTGCCCGAGCCACACTGAATTACGGACACACATTGGCTCACGCCATCGAAATAGCGGGCGATCACGATCTTCGTCACGGAGAAGCAGTGGCGATCGGGTTGATCTTCGCTGCTGAACTCGCGCATCGTTTGGGCCGCATCAATGCAGACCGTGTTGCTGAACACCGCCGTGTCGTGGGTGCCTACGAGCTGCCCCTGACGCTTCCTTCTGGTCTGCAAAACGCTGAACTCGTCGCCCTCATGGGTCGAGATAAGAAAGCGCTCGATGGAATTACGTTCGTTCTCGACGGGCCTAATGGGGTTGAATCTGTTACCGGAGTCGAAATGTCACTTATCGAAGACTCAATCGATGCCATTCGTGCCGAAGGAGACCGCTGATGTCGAACGCTCCCATTGTTCTCTTGCTTTCAGGAGTGAACCTCAATCTTCTCGGCGATCGTGAGCCCGAGATCTACGGCACCTCGACCCTCGATGATCACGTAGCTACGGCAACTGCGGCAGCGGAAGGTCACGGACTCTCAATTGAACATCTGCAGTCGAATGCTGAGTCAGAACTTGTCGACGCCATTCATGGAGCGCGTCGCCGATGCGCGGCCATCATCTTCAATCCTGGGGCATTTACCCATTACGCCTGGTCGCTTCACGATGCACTTGCGGCGTTCGATGGCCCAGTCATCGAATTGCACCTTTCAAACCCGGCCGCTCGCGAGGAATGGCGAAAGACATCAGTCGTTGCTCCAGTGGCTACGGGGACCATTGCCGGATTCGGTGGCGACGGATACCGCCTCGCCGTCGATGCAGTGGCAACACTGTTGAAGTGAAGGCCATGACTGCCGCATCTACAGCGGTTTCGATTGCCGATCGCTTTGCCGAACTGCCTCCGTTGGTTGTGGCCGATCGCGTTGATCGGTTGCGTGCAGCCATGGTCAATGACGAACTCGACGCGTTACTGGTTACTGCCCGAAGCAACATCCGCTATCTGACGGGATTTACCGGTAGTGCCGGCATTGTGGTCGTAACTGCCGATGACATGGTTCTCGTGACCGATGGTCGCTATACCGAACAGGCCGCCGATCAGCTTTCGGCCTCGAGTTCGCCATCACGTCTCGAGATCACCTCCATCGCACAACGTGAAGTCGTTGCTTCGATTGCGGGTTCGGCATCGCGTATTGGCCTCGAAGCCGACCACATCACATGGTCGGCTCAGCGTCGCTACGCCGACGACTGGTTCAGCGCTCAACAGATCGTGGCCACAACCGGAGTCATAGAAACACTTCGTCGTTCGAAAGACACTGCAGAACTCGCGCGGATGGAACTTGCTGCTGCTATCGCCGACGCCGCACTTGCTGAGCGTCGATCCTCCTTACTCGATGGCCTCACCGAATCCGAGTTCGCTCTTGCTCTTGATTCGGCCATGCGCCAACTCGGAGCCTCGGGCACAAGTTTTGAAACCATCGTTGCGTCCGGCCCGAACGGGGCCAAGCCCCATGCGCGTCCCACCGATCGTCGCATCCAAGACGGCGACCTTGTCGTGATCGACTTTGGGTGCATTGTCGATGGCTATTGCTCGGATATGACCAGAACTGTTGCAATCGGCGAGGTCGATGCCACCTGTTTGCGGATGCTTGAGGTTGTTACGGCTTCGAATGAAGCAGGTGTCGCAGCAGTAGGTCCAGGCGTGCCGACATCGGAGATTGATGCGGCCGCTCGTTCCGTCATCGCAGATGCCGGTTGGCTCGATTCCTTTACTCATGGGACTGGTCACGGGGTTGGTTTGGACATCCACGAAGCCCCGAGAGTGGCCGCAACCAGCACTGATACGCTCTCGGCCGGCGACGTCGTCACCGTCGAACCGGGTGTTTACCTCCCGGCGTACGGCGGGGTCCGAATGGAAGACAGCGTCGTCGTCACCCCCGATGGGTGTCGACCCCTCACTCACACAACGAAGTCACCGAAGCCCTGACCTGCGTCACGGTTCCGGATCAGGAAGGCCCCGATGCCCACGATCACCACGAACGACATCAAGAACGGTATGGCCCTCGATATCGAAGGCGTGCTGTTCGAAATCGTTGAGTTCCAACATGTGAAGCCGGGCAAGGGTGGGGCGTTTGTTCGCACAACCCTCAAGAACGCTCGCAATGGTGCCGTCGTTGAACGCACCTTCCGCGCCGGCGAAAAAGTCGAGCGAGCCATGATCGACAAGCGGGAGATGCAGTTCCTCTACCGCTCAGGCGATGACTATGTCTTCATGGACAACACGACCTTTGATCAGCTCAATGTCGGCCCATCCTCACTTGGTGATGCCTCGAACTATCTGGTCGAAAATGGCGAAGCAGTTCTCAAGATGTACGGCGACGAGATCGTTGGTATCGAATTGCCAGCCGCCGTCGAATTGAACATCGCCGAAACCGAACCCGGTATTCAGGGCGATCGCGTTTCTGGTGCCCGCAAACCCGCCACGCTTGAAACCGGGCTTGTTATTCAGGTTCCTCTCTTTGTCGATCCAAATGATCGCGTCAAGGTCGACACCCGCACCGGCGAATATCTGACCCGGGCGTGAGCGAAGACTTCGGAAACGCAACCAATCGACACGACGCTCGCGAGCGCGCCTTTCACCTCCTCTACGAAACCGAGATGAAGGGCAATGCCATTGCAGATGTCCTCGCCGCGTTGCCAGTTGATCCCGACGAGTTCGCGGCTCAGCTCGTAGTTGGAGTGGGGGAGAACCAAGACGACCTCGATGCGGTCATCGCGTCCCATGCCCGCAACTGGGACGTCGATCGCATGCCTGCACTCGATCGAGCCATCCTGCGTTTGGCTACCTACGAACTCATCCACCGGCCCGATGTTCCGACCGCAGTGGTCATCTCTGAAGCCGTCGAATTGGCGAAGTCCTACAGCACCGACGACAGCAGTCGCTATGTAAATGGCGTGCTCTCAGCGGTAGCAGGCGCGGTTCGCTAAGACGCGATACACTCTCCTTCTGACCGTGAAGCGGGTCCCGTGAGGCCCGTACGGACAGGAAGGACCACGAACGTGGCTGAACGCGAACGACGCCTTACGCCCCCATATGGGGGCGTTTTTGTTGCCCGAACCCGGGTCATGACCGCCGATGACATGAAGCGGGCCACCAAGCGCATGGCCCATGAAATTATCGAGCGAAACCAGGGACTCGACGACCTCGTTGTCATCGGATTGCAGACCGGGGGAGTGCCGCTGGCCGCCCGGCTCTGTGACGCTCTTGAACTCATCGACGGCACCGAGGTTCCGGTCGGCTGTGTCGATGTTGCCTTCTACCGAGACGATATTGGGCTTCGGCCGGTGCTGCCCGAGACCGTTACCGATATTCCCTGCGACCTCGACGGGCGCACCGTGATCTTGGTCGACGACGTGCTCTTCACTGGGCGCACAATCCGAGCAGCTCTCGACGCCCTGTCTGACTACGGACGAGCTCGCGCGGTGCAACTGGCAGTGATGGTCGATCGAGGCCATCGAGAACTGCCGATCAGGCCCGACTATGTCGGCAAGAACCTTCCGACACGACGCGACGAAGCCGTCGATGTCACCGCCGACGGTGTCGATCTCGGGGAGATGGTCAAGTGAATCGACCAGTCACCAACCCACGTCACGGTCGCTTGCGCAGTTTGTTGGCAATCTCCGATCTTGGCCCCGATGTTGCAACGGGCATCTCCGAGGTCATGACACTCACCGATTCATTTGTCGAGGTAAGCGAACGGACAATCCCGAAAGTCCCGGCACTGCGCGGTCGCACGGTGGTTTCGCTCTTCTTTGAAGATTCCACCCGTACTCGACTCAGCTTTGAAACTGCGGCAAAGCGGCTTTCCGCCGACACCATGAACTTCAGCGTGAGTACTTCTTCGGTAAAGAAGGGGGAGTCGCTACGTGACACCATCGAAACCATCGAGGCGATGGGTGTCGATGCAATCGTGGTTCGGCACGCTTCGGCCGGCGTTCCCCGACAAATCGCACAATGGGCGACAAGCGCAGTCATCAACGCCGGCGATGGATGGCATGAACATCCCACGCAAGCGCTGCTCGATTGCTACACGATTCGCCAGCGGTTCGGCGACATCACCGGCAAGCGGATCGCCATTGTCGGCGACATCCGTCATTCACGAGTCGCCCGCAGCAACGTCGCAGCCTTTACCGCTCTCGGCGCTGAGGTCACCTTGGTTGCTCCGCCAACCTTGCTTCCTCCAAGCCTCGAAGGTTGGCCCGTAAAAGTCAGCACCGATATCGACGCCGTATTGCCGACCGTCGATGTTTGTTACATGCTCCGGATGCAACGCGAACGCATGACCGAGGCACTCATCCCAACTATTCGCGAGTACAGCGCTCGCTACGGACTCAACGAACGGCGTGCGGAACTACTCCCTGACCACGCTCTGATCATGCATCCCGGTCCCATGAATCGCGGGGTCGAAATCGACGCTGCGGTTGCCGACCTTCCCAACACCGTCATCGTCGACCAGGTCCGCAACGGAGTCGCGGTGCGCATGGCGGTTCTGTTCCTTCTCCTCGGAAGCGGAACCACATGGGGAGGCGAAGCCGATGTCTAAGAACTCAAACAACGCGACGAACCGAAAGGCAATTGTGTCCGAGTCAGCAGGATGGATTCTCACTGGTGGGCGGGTCGTCGATCGGACCGGCGAACGAATCGCCGACGTCGCAATCGCCCCCGACGGAACCATTGCCGCGGTCGGTGTCGATCTTGATCTCAAGGCACTCGGTCTTGCGAAGGCACCGGTGCTCGACATCAGCGGTTGTGTCGTTTCCCCTGGATTCGTCGACATCCATACGCACTTGCGTGAACCAGGCCGAGAAGAAGCAGAAACGATCGAAAGCGGAAGCCGCGCCGCCGCACTCGGTGGTTACACCGCTGTGGTGGCGATGCCAAATACTGAACCGACCATTGATTCAGTCGCTGTCGTTCGCCAGGTGCTCGATGCTGGAGTCGCTGCGGGCTTATGCGATGTGCGTTCGTCAGCCTCGATCACTCTCGGTCGCGAAGGCGATGCGCTTTCTCCCATGGCAGAGCTCGCTGCGGCCGGCGTTCGAATCTTCACCGACGACGGTTGCGGAGTTCAGAACGATCGACTCATGCGGCGTGCCCTCGAATACGCGTCGGGCTTGCCCGAGTCTGTGGTGTTGGCGCAGCACTGTGAAGTGGAAGCGCTAAGCCACGGCGGACACATGCACGAAGGTGAGTGGTCGAGCCGCCTAGGCATTCCCGGCATTCCGGCGGAAGCTGAAGAGCTCATGGTGTTTCGCGACATTGCCCTCTCGCGTCTCACGGGGATGGCGGTGCACTTCCAACATCTCTCAACGGCAGGCGCTGTCGCACTAGTGCGCGAAGCGAAAGCAAAGGGTCTGAATGTCACGGCTGAAGCTACGCCCCATCACTTCACCCTCACGCATGCCGAGGTCGCTTCCTACGATCCGGTCTTCAAAGTCAACCCGCCTCTGAGAACAGCAGAAGATGTCGCGGCGGTAAAAGCAGGTTTGGCCGATGGCACTATCGATGCGATTGCTACCGATCACGCTCCTCACACCGACGATGTGAAAGAGGCGCCGTTCGATCATGCGCCATGCGGAATGCTCGGACTCGAAACGGCGCTTGCTCTCGGCATCACCGAATTGGTCGAACCCGGGGTGCTCTCAATGACCGAGTTCATCGCCAAGATGTCATGGAACCCGGCAGCGATTGCCCGCCTCGATGATGTGCATGGTCGCAATGTCCAAGCCGATGAACCAGCGCACCTTGTGGTGTTCGATCCGGCCCTCGAGTGGGCCGTCGACCCATCCGCACTCGCAAGTAAATCCAACAACACGCCATATGCAGGGCGCGTCGTGCGCGGAAAGGTGCGACATACCTTCCTATGTGGCGTCCCGACCGTTCTCGATGGAGAGGCACAACGATGAGCAGTATCGAAGAAGCACTGCTGGTTCTCGCCGACGGCACCGTGTTCGAAGGTGAATCAATCGGGGCTCAACGTGCTGATGGCATCACCTCTGGCGAAGTCGTCTTCAACACGGCCCTCACCGGATATCAAGAGATCATCACCGATCCTTCCTACGCCGGGCAGCTCATCACGTTCACCTATCCGCACATTGGGAACTATGGCGTCACTGCGTTCGACGACGAATCACGCCGACCGTTTACCCGGGGCATCATCATCCGAGACATGGCTCGGCGTCGCAGCAACTGGCGTTCCGAAGGCGATCTGCAATCGTTCCTTCAGAACGCTGGCGTTCCTGGCATCGCTGGCATCGATACTCGACGGCTCACTCGTCATATCCGCGACCTCGGTGCCATGCCCGGCGCATTCGGAACGGCGTCTGAATCGGCATTGCTTGCTGCGGCAAAAGCCGAACACGGAACAAGCGGCGTCGATCTTGTTGGTTTGGTGACCTGCGACTCTCCTTATGAGTACGCGTTCACCGGACCGAGTGGCCGCGCGCCCAAACGCGTCGTGGCTTACGACTTCGGGATTAAGACCACGATCCTTCGTCACCTGTCGGGAATTGCAACTGTCGAAGTCGTGCCCGCAGGTACGCCGGCCTCAGAGGTTTTGGCTCGCAATCCCGACGGTGTGTTTCTTTCAAATGGTCCTGGCGATCCCGCCGCAGTGGTCGGAGCCCCGCAGATCATCGACGGGTTGTTGGGTGAAGTTCCGATCTTCGGTATTTGCCTCGGTCACCAATTGCTCGCAACCGCACTTGGGGCCGAGACCTACAAACTTCCGTTCGGTCATCATGGCGGAAATCACCCCGTGCGCCGTCTCGATACAGGAACTGTCGAGATCACCAGTCAAAATCACAACTACGCAGTCGACGACGGTTCGCTTGGCAAAAAGGTCGAGGTCACGCATCGAAATCTCAACGATGGCGTTGTCGAAGGCCTTCGTAGCCTCGATCTCCCAGCCTTCAGTGTGCAGTACCACCCCGAAGCTGGTCCTGGTCCGCACGATGCTGCGTACTTGTTCACCATGTTCGATGAACTTATGGATTCCGTGAAGGGAACCAACTGATGCCGCGCCGTAATGACATCAAAACCATCCTGCTGATCGGATCCGGTCCGATCGTTATAGGTCAGGCCTGCGAATTCGATTACTCAGGAACGCAAGCATGCCGAATCCTTCGTGAAGAGGGATATCGGGTCGTGCTCGCAAATTCGAATCCAGCGACGATCATGACCGATCCTGATTTTGCCGACGCGACCTACATCGAACCACTCGATATCGAGGTTCTGACTCGCATCATTGAACGTGAGCGCCCCGACGCTCTGTTGCCGACACTCGGAGGTCAGACTGCCCTCAACCTCGCCATGGCTCTCGAAGAAGCGGGAGTGCTTGCTCAGTACGACGTGGAAATGATCGGCGCAGATGCGCTCGCCATTGCCACAGCGGAAGATCGCGAACTGTTTAAACAAGCCATGGCCGAAATAGGGCTCGCCACCCCAATCTCCGGTTCAGCGCACAACCTCGAAGAGGCCATGGCGGTGATCGGAACTATCGGACTCCCAGCGGTTATTCGTCCGGCCTACATCTTGGGCGGACGCGGAACCGGCATTGCATCGACGATGGAAGAGTTCGAAAAGATCGCCGCCTACGGCCTCGAGTCGAGCCCTATCTCCGAGATCCTGATCGAAACCTCGATCGCTGGTTGGAAAGAATACGAACTCGAAGTCATGCGTGATCACGCCGACAACTGCGTGATTGTTTGCTCCATCGAAAATATCGACCCGATGGGCGTGCACACCGGCGATTCGATCACCGTCGCTCCGGCCCAAACGCTTTCGGACCACGAGTACCAACTCATGCGCGATGCAGCATTCGCTGTGATGCGCCGAGTGGGCGTCGAAACCGGCGGTTCAAATGTGCAGTTTGCGGTGAATCCCGAAAACGGCGACATGGTTGTCATCGAAATGAATCCGCGAGTTTCCCGCTCCTCTGCGCTCGCCTCGAAAGCAACCGGATTCCCGATTGCCAAGATCGCTGCGCGCCTTGCGGTCGGCTACACCCTCGATGAAATTCCGAACGACATCACCAAGATGACCCCAGCGTCGTTCGAACCCACCATCGATTACGTGGTCACAAAGATTCCGCGCTGGGCGTTCGAGAAATTCCCAGGCACGAGTGGCGTGTTGGGTACTCAGATGCAGTCGGTCGGAGAAGTGATGGCCATCGGTCGTACCTTCCCCGAGTCGTTGCAAAAGGGTTTGCGATCACTTGAACAAGGTCGCTTTGGTCTGAACTGCGATCCAGGCGAGGCGGAATACGACGACATGCCGCTCGATGAGCTCCTTGCTCAGGCATGCATTGG